>DATMJS010000201.1:0-10024 GCA_035553755.1 Allosphingosinicella sp. | reverse complement strand
CGACACGCGCCGCAAGAAGGACCGCTAGCATGTTCAAGAAGCTTAGGCCTCCTCGGCCGCCGAAGCCCATCGACCGAATGCAGAACATGAAGACGCTGCGGCCACTGGGGAAAACGAAATGGGTGCGGGCGCACTGGCGCTGGGACTATGACCGTCATCAGTGGGAATGGGTGCTCGGCCACTGGTCGAAGTAGGCGACCGTTGTTCCTAGGATCAGTAGGTCCGCAACCAAGGCTGGCGTCGGTGGCCTAACCGACCGCAACTGCCGGCGGGGCCGCTTTAGGCGCAAGAGACAGTCGGCCCAGCGACGTGAAATTTAGCCCCGTTCGACGTGACCGGATTTGTGCTAGCGGACGAATTGTGCCCCTGTGGTGTGCTGTAGTATATTCAATGCCCGAGTGCAGCTAAGTGACTGTTTTTGTTGAACGTATTGCGAACTCTTAATCAGCGGGTCCTAGGTTCGAGCCCTAGTGCGTCCACCATTTTATCACTATTTTTATTCACGCCAGGGCTCACCGAAGTCCACGTTGACGCACCACCGCTTTACGTTAAGGGAAAGCGGGATGAGCCTCCCCCCTCTGCTCCGCCGACTGCGGCTCCCCGTGATCGGCGCGCCCTTGTTCATCGTCTCGAGCCCCAAGCTGGTGATCGAGCAGTGCAAGGCGGGAATCGTAGGCTCCTTTCCGGCCCTGAACGCCCGCCCGCAGTCGCTTCTCGATGAATGGCTCCACCGGATTACCGAAGAGCTCGCCGCATGGGACCGCGAGAACCCGGACCGCCCTGCCGCGCCCTTTGCGGTCAACCAGATCGTCCACCGCTCGAACGACCGGCTGCAAGCGGATATGGCCGTTTGCGCCAAATGGAAGGTGCCAATCGTCATCACGTCGCTGGGCGCGCTGGGCGAGGTGAACGAGGCGGTGCACGGATGGGGCGGCATCACCCTCCACGACGTCATCAACGACCGCTTCGCGCGCAAGGCAGTGGAAAAGGGCGCCGACGGCCTGATCGCGGTCGCCGCCGGTGCCGGCGGGCATGCGGGACGGCTCTCCCCGTTCGCGCTAGTGCAGGAGATACGCGACTGGTTCGACGGGCCGCTGATCCTTTCGGGCGCGATTGCGAACGGCCGCGCCATCCTTGCGGCCAGGGCGATGGGGGCGGACCTCGCTTATATCGGCTCGCCCTTCATCGCCACGGAAGAGGCGAACGCCGCCCCCGCCTACAAGCAGGGGATCGTCGAGGGCCGCGCTTCCGACATCGTCTATTCGAGCTACTTCACCGGCGTTCACGGCAACTACCTGCGCCAATCGATAGAAGCTTCGGGCATGGATCCGGACAATTTGCCCGAGGGTGATCTCAAGACCATGGACTTTGGCGGGGGGACCAGCGCCAAAAAAGCCTGGCGCGACATCTGGGGATCGGGCCAGGGCATCGGCGCCGTCGCGCAGGTCCAGCCCGCCAGCGCCTATATCGCCCGCCTCGCTTCCGAATATGAGGCCGCCAAGGCCGAGCTCGCGGGCATGATCAACGGCCCGGCTTGAGGCCGATCACGAACCACAACGCAAAGCCGATGCAGGCGCTCGCTGCGATCAGGAAGCGCTGGTCGCCTGGATAGGCCCAGGCGCCAAGCAGCAAAGCGGCGATAGCGGTGAACAGTGAGAGCAGGCTCAGCCACCATTCCATCTGCCGCCGCGCCATCTAGATCGCGATCCTGTCGGGTTTCTTCATGAAGACGAGCTGCTAGCGGCGCGCGATCCACTCGTGAAGATTAAAGCGAGCGCTCCAGCCTGCTGAGCAGGCTTCGTGCCGGGCTCTGCGGCGCTTCCCGGCCTGATCCTCCTTCGGCAAGCCGCCGCACCCGCTCATAAAGGTCGCGGCTCGACTGGACCAGGGCAAGCGCGCTTTCGGGCAGCTTCTCCAGCACCTCCGCATCGCTTTCGACCGCTTCGCCCAATTGCCGCTCCGGTTTTTCCGCTTGCGCCGCGGTGAGCTCGCCCGCCGCCACCGCCCGCTGCGTCAGCAGCCAGGCGATGACATGCATCAGCCGCGTCGTCACCTTCAGCGATTCACAGGAAAAGCCCACCCGGACCAGCGGGTCGAGCCCCATCCGGTCCTCCCTGCCATGCTTGTCGAAATAGGCCCGCGCCTCGTCGGCAAGCAGCATCGCCTCCACATAAAGCGAATCGACCAGCTTCGGCGTCAGCGCGGCACGGGTTTCATCCATGGTGGGCATAGTGCCACAGCGCGCCTAACGCCGTCATTCACAAACATGGTTAACAAACGGCTTCACGCAATTATGTCTGGGATGAGATGATCCTCGATCAGCGCGATCTCGTCCTTCAGCCTCAGCTTTCGCTTCTTCAGCCTGGCCAGCTGGAGCTGATCGGGATGGGCGGTGCCGCGCAGCGCCTCGATCGCGGCATCGAGGTCGCGATGCTCCATTTTCAGCTGCTGGAGGCGCGCCTTCTGGTCCGGCTCGTACGCGTCATTGCTGGTCATATCCACGCACTACTGGGGCGTCCCCGTTTCCGCTATAGTCAAAGGTTGAAACGAGTCGTCGCACTATTCGAGGCGATGGCCGATCAGAGGGAGACACCATCCGGCTACGATGGTTTATTGACCGATATCAAGCAAGAGGAGGAGATGGGAATGCAACAGGCGCATATCTCGGCACTTCAGACCAAACATGCTGGCCTTGACGCTCGGATCGCCGAGGAAAACCAGCGACCGTTGCCGGACATGGCCACTCTCGCCCGTCTCAAGAAAGAAAAGCTCCGGGTCAAGGAAGCGCTGTCCGGACTAGCCTAATAAGAAGGAGGCCCGCATTTGCGGGCCTCCTTTTTTTCAGTCGTCGCGGGAAACCCGCTCGTTGCGCTCGTGGCGCTCCTGCGCCTCGACCGTCATCGTAGCGATCGGGCGGGCTTCCAGGCGAGCCAGCGAGATCGGTTCGCCGGTCACTTCGCAAAAGCCATATTCGCCCTGCTCGATGCGGCGAAGCGCGGCGTCTATCTTAGAGATGAGCTTGCGCTGGCGGTCGCGGGTGCGGAGCTCGATGCCCCAGTCCGTCTCGCTCGACGCGCGGTCGGTAAGGTCGGCTTCACGGATCGGCCCGCTCTTGAGCTGAGCCATGGTGTCGCGCGATTCCTTGATGATCGAGTCTTTCCAGTCCAGCAGCTTCTGCCTGAAATAGGCCAGATGCAGCGGATTCATGAACTCTTCGTTGGCGCTGGGGCGGTAACCCCGGGGAATTGAACCGCCCGCTCTTTCATATTGCGGGTCGTATACGTCACTAAGAGCCGTAGCCATGTAACCCCTCCACTCGCTTCGCGTCCGGCAACGGCCAGTCCGCCAAACCTTTGGAACCGTTCCCTCTTCGGGGATTCGGCACCCTGCCCCAGAAGCGCCTATACCTACCGTCCGGTAGCTGTACAAGCGCCTCCAAACCGGGTCGGGACAAGCATCGGCTTTTCCTAACCTAAGTGACATTTTTACCCGATTCTCAATTAGCGGATCGTGAATGGCGCAAAGAAAAGGCCGCGCCCTTCGACGCGGCCTTTTCACTTCGCCGGGAGCCTCAGCTATTCGGACATGAGGATCTTTTCGATCTGCTCTACCGGGTGACCGGTCAGATCTTTCGCAACTTCACCTGCAAGCCGCTTCTCGACCTCCTTATGATAATGCTTGCGAAGCTCGCCCAAGGTGCGTGGCGGCGCGACGATGATCAAATTTTCGAACTCGTTGCGGAGCGCGCGCTTCTTCAGCATCTCGGCGGTCTCCGCGGCGAAGCGGGCCTCCTCCAGCTGGTGGAAATCGGTTTCCTCATAGGCGCTCCGGCCGGGACCGCCGGACGCGTCGAAGGTGCGGCCCGCCTCGCCGGTCGTCTGGTCGCGGTTCGCCGGATTGTCCTGTTCGCGCTTGCGCTCCACCTCGAGCTTCGGAAACTGCTCGTCTCCCTGATTGCGGAAGAAAAGCATCTTCTCGCCATCGGCGACGACCACGAAGCTGTTGTGCGGAACCTGCATCTCTTTCTCCTTTTCGCTTTGACCGACCAACGCGGGACATGGGCCGGAGTTGCGGGTTCGAAGGCTTGCTTGCGGCGGGAGCGGGCGGCATAGCGTCAGTGCGATGCGCATCCTCCTCACCAACGACGATGGCGTGAACGCCACCGGACTGAAGGTGCTCGAAAAGATCGCACGCCGTTTCTCCGACGACATCTGGATCGTCGCCCCGACCGAAGAGCAATCGGGCGCCGGACACTCGCTGACGCTGACCCAGCCCGTGCGGCTCCGCAAGCTCGGCGAGCGCCGCTTCTGCGTCACAGGGACGCCCACGGATTCGGTGATGATGGCGATCGCCCACATCATGAAGGACAGCCCGCCCGACCTCGTGCTCTCCGGCGTCAACCGCGGCGCCAACCTCGGCGAAGACGTCACTTATTCGGGTACCGTCTCCGCCGCGATGGAAGGCGCCCTCGCCGGTATTCCCTCGGTGGCGCTCAGCCAGAATTATGCTCGTGAGGGAATGGGCGACACGGTCCCTTTCGCCGCCGCCGAAGCATGGGCCGAACAGGTGCTGCGCCCTGTTATAGAAACCCCGATGGAACCTCGCACCCTGGTCAACATCAACTTCCCAGCGCTCGCCCCCGATGAAGTGAAGGGCATCCGCGTCACCCAGCAGGGTCTGCGCGACTATGGCCGCCTGCGCATCGTCGAGCGGACGGATCCGCGCGGCTACCAATATTTCTGGTTTGGCCTCGGGCCGATGCTCGAGACGCCGAGCCATTCAACCGACCTCGAAGCGGTCGCCGACGGTTATGTGTCGGTAACCCCGCTCCACCTCGACCTCACCCATGGTCCTTCGCTTAGCCGGCTAGCGGAGCTTTATCCCTGATGAGGCAGCGCCGGAGAGGGCCCGACCATGTCCTGCTGCGGCGGCGGAGCCCACTTCCGGTCTGGGCGCAGATCGGCTGGCGGGCGGGACTGGTTATCGGGCTTCTACTCTTCGCTATCCTGGTTCACTGGTTCGAACGGGACGGGCTGGCCGACAGCTTGGACGGTCACGTCAGTTTTATCGACGTGATCTACTTCACCATGATCAGCATCACCACCACCGGCTATGGCGACATAGTGCCGGTAAGCACCCACACCCGCATGTTCGATGCGCTGGTGGTGACGCCTATTCGAATCTTCTTCGTTTTGATTTTCGTCGGCACGGCCTACACCTTCGTGCTCCGGCGCTCTTGGGACAAATGGCGTATGGAAAGACTTCAGCGGCAGCTCTGCGATCATGTGGTCGTTGCCGGCTTCGGCACCAGCGGGTCGGAAGCGGTCGACGAGCTAATCCAGCTTGGTACCGCCGCGCGGAACATTGTTGTGATAGACAGCGACGAGGAAGCGCTCGAGCGGGCCGAATCGCTTGGCTGCTTGGTCCTCAACGCCGACGCCACCCGAGATAAGACGCTGCAGGAAGTACGGATCAGCGAAGCCAAGGCGATGATCGTCTCGGCGGGACGAGACGATACGTCGATCCTGATCACCCTCACCGCGCGCCACCTCGCTCCAAAGCTTCCGATCAGCGTGGCCGTTCGAGCCGAAGACAACGAGTTGCTCGCCCGCCAGGCCGGCGCGACGACGGTGATCAATCCGGTGAGCTTCGCCGGCCTGCTCCTCGCCGGCTCCACCCATGGGGAGCATATTTCCGACTATATCGCCGATCTCGCCTCTTCGAGCGGTCGCGTGCGGCTTGCACAGCGGGTGGTGACGGAGGAGGAATGCGGAAAGCCTCTCTCGGCGCTGACCCGCGGGCTGGGCGTACGCGTCTATCGGGAGGGCCGCCCCTACGGCTTCTGGGAGCCCGAGGCGGGCGCTCTGATGCCCGGCGACTGCATCGTCGAGATCCTGCCGACTTCGGCAACCGAGGGACGTCCGCGCTAGCGCCTCAGTTCGACGACATTGTCGGCGCGAGGCTCGGAAAGCACCGCGCTGATCCGCGCCGCCACGTCGGCGATGCGATAGGGCTTCCTCAGCAGCACCTCGTCAGACAATTCGGCACCGAAGGTCTGGACGTCGGCATAGCCGCTGGCGAAGACGATCGGCAGATGCGGGTCGATCTCGCGCATGCGCCGAGCCACCTCGACGCCGGTCATCCCGGGCATCGCCACGTCGGTGATCATCATCGCAAACCGCCCCGGCTTCATCTCCTTCAGCGCCTGCTCCCCGCTAGCGGCGGCCACCACTTCATAGCCGATCTCCTCGATCATGGCTTCGGCGACCATCCGCACGTCGTCATCATCATCCACGATCAGGATGCGGGCCCGCTGCCGCGGTCTGGCCTCTATCGATGGCGCTTCGGAGGCGACGCCCTCCTCCTGCGTACGCGGAAGGTAGATGGTCACCGTGGTTCCCTGTCCCTCCTTGCTTTCGATGCGAACCGTGCCGCCGGACTGCTTGGCAAAGCCGTAGAGCTGGGCAAGACCCAATCCGGTGCCCTTCCCCTGCTCCTTGGTGGTGAAGAAGGGCTCGAACGCCCGCGCCAGCACCGCGGGCGACATGCCGGTGCCGGTGTCGGCGACGCTGATCGCGACATATTGACCTGGATTGAGCTCGGCCGACAGCTGCGGCGGCACGCAATCGACATTCTTGGTGGCGATGGTGAGCCTGCCGCCAGCCGGCATGGCGTCGCGCGAATTGATCGCAAGGTTGAGGATCATGACTTCGAGTTGGGTGGGATCGGCCAGCGCCTTCCAGAGGTTGGGTTCCAGGCTGGTCTCCACCCGCACATGCGCGCCGATGGTGCGCGCGAGCAGGTCGCCCATGCCGGAGACAATCTGGTTGGCCTGGATGGGCGTCGGCGACAGGCGCTGCCGCCGCGAGAAGGCCAGGAGCTGGGCGGTGAGCTTGGCCCCGCGTTCGGCGGCCTGAAGAGCGTTGCCGGCGAGCCGGCGCAGCTTTTCATCGTCGGTGCGTCTAAGCAACAGGTCGAGCGAGCCGACCACGGCGGTGAGCAGGTTGTTGAAATCGTGGGCGATGCCGCCGGTAAGCTGGCCGACCGCCTCCATCTTCTGCGCCTGGACAAGGCGCGCCTCAGCGCGCTCGCGCTCGGCTATCTCCGCGGTCAGCCGGTCGTTGGCCGCGGCCAGATCGCGGGTGCGCTCCTCCACCTTCGTTTCGAGCGTGTCGGCAAGCTCGCGAAGCTCGGCGCGCGCCTTTTCGCGCTCCTGGAGGTGCCGCGCTGCCAGCCTTTGCCGCGAGCGCCCGCGGCGCGCAGAGCGCGCGGCGCTGATCAGCGAGGCGGGGTGGAGCGGCCGTTCGAGTATGGTGACGTTGACCAGCTCTTCGATCGATCGCGATCCCTGCCGCGGCTCGCCGCGCCGAGTAAGCAGCACGAACGGATAGTCCGACCAGGGGGGCTGCTTCTCGATCGCTTCGCGGAGCCGCGCTGTCCCGATCCGGCCCAGCGCGTCGTCTGTGATGATCGCTCCGGCCGTGTCGCCGCTGACCAGAGCCTCCAGCAGCCGCTCGCCGTCAGGGTCGAACTGGCAGTCGAGCCGCGCGCTGCTCAGCAGGTCGCTGATCACCTGCGCATCGCGCCCGGCCGGAGCGATGACGAGGAACAGGTCCCTGGTTTCGTCGTCAGTGCGGCTCGGCAACGCGATCCTCTAGCAATTCCACCTTGCCTTCCAGGGTGGGCGTTCCGGTCAAAACGCCCCTGAAGCCGGCGAGTTTCTCCCCGACCCGGATGCCGCCGCCGTCGATCTTCAGCTCGCGAAGCGCGGATTCGTGCGCCCCGGTGCGCTTCTTCAGCACGGAAATAGCCCGGCGAATCTCTCCCTGCGCCTCGAAAAAGCGCAGCAGCATTACCGAATCCGCCAGATAAGTCAGGTCGATCGGGGACTGCATGTGCCCGACCATTCCCGCCTGCGTAAGGATCAGGAAGGTGAGGATGCCCTGCTGGTTCAGATAGGTGACGATCTCGTGCATCTGGAGCAGCATGAACTGCTCTTCCGGCATCGCATGCTGGTAACCGGTGAGGGAATCGAGCACCACCATCGTGACGCCTTCTTCCACCTGCTGCCGCAAGAGCGCGGTTAGTTCACCTGGCGACAGCTCCGCCGGATCGACTTGGCGGAAGGTGAAGAGCCCCTTCTTGGCGAAACCGCCCAAGTCCATGCCCAAGCCTTGCGCGCGGCGCATGAACACGGCCTCGGTCTCGTCGAAGCTGATGAAGAAGCCCTTCTCGCCCCGTTGCAGGCCGCAATAAATATATTGGAGCGCCAGCGTCGATTTGCCAGATCCCGAAGGGCCGATGATCAGCGTCGAAGTGCCGTAATCGACGCCGCCGCCCGCCAGCCGGTCGAGCTCCTCCACTCCGCTTGACGCAACGCGGTGCTCGCGTCCGCCGTCGGGATGGGAACTCGCCACCAGCCTCGGGAATATCTCGACGCCGCCGGTGCGGATGGTGAAGTCGTGGAAACCGCCGCGGAACGGCCGCCCGCGCATCTTGTACACCCGCAGCCGCCGCCGCTCGGCGCCATAAGCTTTGGTGACCTGGTCGAGCCTCACCACGCCGTGGGCGAGGCTGTGGAGACTGAGATCGTCTTCGTTCTGGGTAAGGTCGTCGAGGAACAGGACGGTGCAATTATGCTTGGCGAAATAATGCTTCAGCGCCAGCACCTGTCGGCGGAAGCGAAGCGGCCCCTGCGCCAGCAGCCGGATTTCGGACAGGCTGTCGAAGACGATGCGGGCGGGCGCGACCCGCTCCACCTCCTCCATCACCATTCCGACCGTCTCCCCCAGTTCGAGATCGGAAGCATAGACGATCGACTGCTCGCGCTCGGTGTCGAGGCTGAGCTCGGGCGGCACCAGCTCGAATATCTCGATCCCCCCAAGGTCCCAGCCGTGGGTCTCGGCTACATGCAGCAGCTCGTCCTTGCTCTCGGACAAAGTGATGTAGAGGCAGCGCTCGTCCTTGGCGACGCCTTCGAGCAGGAACTGGAGCCCGAGCGTCGTTTTGCCCGCGCCAGGCTCCCCCTCGATCAGATGAACGCGATTGGCCGCATAGCCGCCCCGAAGGATGTAATCGAGCGCGTCGGAACCGGACGATACCGGCCCTCCTTCCTCCAGCAATTCCTGCTGCTGCTGCGCCATTCCGCTCTCCTTTTTGGGCCCTTTGCCTCACCGGCAGCGCCGAAGCAATTGTCGCGATCGTCACCATATTGCGGAGGCGCTTCCCACCGAACGGCAGCTCATGTACGTTGCACACACCTCAAAGGGGGAGGTAAACCAATGAAGCAGAATGATAAGAAGACCGTGATGGTGGCTTCTTCGGTCACCAAGGGGCAAGCGGAACCGCAGTTCCTCATCGAACATGAAGGCAGACTTTATTTAACGCTGGCCGTCGTTGATTACGATCCGGATCAGCCTCGCTTCACTGCCGCGCAGAAGAAGAAGCTTATCGATCTCAGAAAACGCTTCCATAAGCGTTGCGACCAGATGGCTACCATGACCACGACCAAGGCGCTGATGGCGTCCCCCGATGACGTGAGCTTCGCACAGATCAACGACTAGCCAGGCGGCGCGCATGTCTCTGCCGGGGCCGGAGCGCGATCCCCGCGCAATGCCGGACCCCGCCTTTTTGGAGCAAGTGAGCCGTGCCGCCCGCACCTGCGGAGTCACCCGACTGGCGGACGTGACACGACTCGACAGACCCCTGCTGCCGGTCTGGCAGGCCGTTCGTCCCGCCGGGAAATCGCTCAGCGTCCACCAAGGCAAAGGCGTCTCTGCGCTGGCCGCCAAGACCGGTGCGCTGTGCGAGGCCATTGAAAGCCACTGCGCGGAAAATGCACCCGCCGACGGCCCTCTCTCAAGCTTTGCCGCCCTGCCGGGGTGGAAGCCGCATTGTCTGGCAGACTATGGCGGAACGACGGCGGAAGAACCAATCCGCTGGTGTTCGGCGGCCGACCTGCTGACCGGCGAAGAGATTTTCCTGCCGCACCCTCTGGTGTCACTGGATTTCACCGATCGCTCGC
>DATMJS010000200.1:0-6335 GCA_035553755.1 Allosphingosinicella sp. | reverse complement strand
GGCCCAAGGCGGTCAAGGCCGCAGAACGGGTGCCGGCAGCGGAACCGGGGCGGCTTCGGGAGCCGCAACGCCCGGGGTTTCGGTGACGCTTATGCCGGCGAGCAGCAAAGCCGCGACGGCGCTCGATCCGCCAAGCGCGCGCAGCCGGCTGCGGCGGTGCGCCTTCATCATGCGGAGCCGCCGCTTCAATTGCCCGGCATGGTTGAGCGGGCAGGCGGCGATGATGCCCGGCCTGCTCGCCGACTTCACCAGCGCGCGGGCATAATCGTGGCGGTCGGCAACTGACGCCCGGGCCGCCACGGCCGCGTCGCAGCTCAATTCCTGGTCGCTTCGGAAGGCGCGGAAGGCGGCATAGGCAACGGGATTGAACCAGTTGAGCGCCAGCACCGCGAGCGCCACCATGTTCCAGAATATGTCCTCGCGCTGGTGATGGATTCGTTCATGCTGGAGCGCGAGCCGTTGCTCCTCCTCGCTGTAGCGGCTGGTGAAATCGGCCGGAACGACGATCCACTTGTCCAGCAGACCGATGGCGAGCGGCCCCTCCACTTCGCGGCTTTCAATGATTCCGATGTCCTGGGCGAGCGAGGCGTGCACCTGCGAGCCGATGCCGAGCCGGCGCAGGAAGGCGAAATAGGACCATGCCTGCCAAAGGATGAAGAACGCCGTCCCCGCCGCCCAGACGGCGAGAAGCACGGGCTCCCACTGAAAGGCCTCGACCGGAGCTTCGATCGGCACGGCCAGGACTTCGGCTGAGGCGGCCGGGGCCGCCGACAGGCGGGGCAGCAAGGAAGGCGCGTCCGCGCCGAACAAATGGAGCGGCGGCAGCACGAGCCGCAGCGCCGGGAGCAGCCACAAGGCATAGGCCCAGCCCGCCCCGAAGAAATGCGCCACCGGCCGCCGCACGGCGAGCACCAGCAGCATCAGCAAGGTGACTGCAAAGAGAGTTTCGGCCAGCCAGGCAATCATGACTTGAGCTCCTTCAAAAGGGCTTCAATCTCTTCGATGTCCTTGGGCGTGAGCAGGTCCCGCTCCGCCAGATGCGCGACCAGCGGCGTCACCCGGCCGCCGAACATGCGGTCGATGAGCTTGCCGGATTCCTGCGCGACATAATCCTCGCGCCGGATCATCGGCCGGTAGAGGTAGCGGCGGCCGTCCTCCTCATGGGCGAGCACGCCCTTGGCGAGCAGGCGCGACAGCAGGGTCTTCACCGTACGGGCGCTCCAGCCCCGGCTCGTATCGACTCGGCTGGCGACATCGGCGGCGGTGAGCGGAGACTGCTGCCACAGCACCTCCATAACCGCCTGTTCCGCTTCGGAAATCCGCTCGCTCAACCCCACCTCCCTGACTACACCCGTAATCAACATGATTACAGATGTAATCTGAAGGCTGAACCGCCGATGAATGTTCGTGGCAAGGGCGGCACTGTCGGAGAGCTTTACAGCCGCGGCTAAGGTTGATTTCCGCTAACCATCAAGAGCCGCGCTTTTCAGCGGGCGCCGCGAACTGGCACGGCTCGTGTATCTTTGATTACCGTCCAACGTTCCAACGGAAGAGGGGCGGACGCGCTTTCGGTCTCGCGCGTCCGCCCCTTGTTTTTTCGGCATCAGGTCCCGGCGAGGCCGGGACACAGGTCAGCTGGCTTTCGCGACCTGCTTTTCCTCGAGCAATTGCTGGAGCTCGCCCGCTTCGAACATCTCCATCATGATGTCCGATCCGCCGATGAATTCGCCCTTCACATAAAGCTGGGGGATGGTCGGCCAGTCGGAATATTCCTTGATGCCCTGGCGGATCTCGGGATCCTGAAGCACGTCGACGGTCTCATAGGCGACGCCGAGATGATCGAGAATCGCGACCGCGCGCGAGGAGAAGCCGCATTGCGGGAACAGAGCCGTGCCCTTCATGAACAAGGTGACGTCGTTTCCGTTCACGATTTCGCCGATGCGGGCGTTGGTATCTGACATGTTCAATTCCTTATTCCGGTACCGCGGTGGTGAGCTGCAAAGCGTGCAGAACGCCGCCCATCCTCCCGCCCAGCGCTTCATAGACGCGCTGATGCTGCCTGACGCGCGGCACGCCCCTAAAGCTTTCCGCTATAACCCGCGCTGAATAATGGTCGCCGTCGCCGGCCAGGTCGGTGATCTCGACCACCGCGTCCGGAATGCCGCGGCGGATAAGCTCCTCTATCTCCCGCGCCTCCATCGGCATGGCTGGTCTACTCCATCCCTTCGATGAACTGGCGGCGGGCCTCGACGAACTTGTGCTCGAGCGCCTCGCGGATGCGCGCCTCGTCGCATTCGACCCCCGCGGAGGTGAGGTCGCCCAGCACCTTCCGGATCACATCCTCGTCGCCCGCTTCCTCGAAATCGGCACGCACGACGTCCTTGGCATAGGATTCCGCCTCAACCTCGGTGAGGCCCATCAGCTTCGCCGCCCAGTGGCCCAGCAGCCGGTTGCGCCGCGCCACGATCCGGAACTGCAGTTCCTGGTCGCGGGCATACATATTCTCGAAAGCGCGCTCGCGGTCGTCGAAAGTGGTCATGGGGATCCTTTGGCTGAACGTCTCGAAATCAGATAGGCGCCCCGGCAGACGGGCGCAACGCCCGACCCCAGTCCATTCTTACGCCTTCACTGGGCCGCCTGCGGGAAGCGCGGAAGCTTGGCGATGTCGGCGGGCTCGTGCTGGATGATCACCTTGGCGCGCAGATTCCGGGCCAGCTTGTCGAACCGGTCCATCGAGGCGAGCGTGTCCGCGCGATTGGTGTTGAAGGGCGGTACGCCCTTGATCGGCACCTGCTCGGCGAAATGATAGAGGTCGCCGGTGAGGAGCACCGCTCCCGAAGCGAGCCGCACCAGAAGGGCGGTATGTCCGGGCGTGTGGCCGGGGAGATTGAGCATGATCACCCGGCCGTCGTGGAAGATGTCGACGTCGCCGGTCGTCTCGACCAGCGGCGCGCCATCCTTCAGCCAGGGCTTGAGCATGTCGGGCTGCAGGCGCGGGTCGGGCGGAACGGCGCGAAGAGCATCAAGGTCGCCCTTTCCCATCACCAGCTTTGCCTTGGGGAAGCTCGCCGCCTGCCCGATATGGTCGCCGTGGAAATGGCTGATGCCCACGATCTCGATCTGCTCGGGTTTTACCCCGATCTCGGCGAGTTGGGTGACGATGCTCTTGTTGAGCCTGATCGTCTGGGCTGCGTTATCAATGGGGCTATCGACCAGGGCGGCCGACACGCCCGTATCCCACAGCATGTAGCGACTGCCGTTGCGGATCAGGTAGCAGCTGGAGGTGATGTCCTTCGGCTGCCGGGGCGGATAAGCCAATGTGTCGGAGAAGAAGGCGTTATAATCCTTGATAACGAAATCGCCGCAGTCGAGCCGCCACAGCGAGAGCGGGGCCTGTGCGGCCGGGGCAGGCGGCGCCTGCATGGCGCCAAGCGTCAGTAACGCGGTTGCAGCTGCCAATAGTATCTTCATCTCGGAGCCCCCTTCCGCCTAATTTCGCTCAGTAGCCGATCCGGTAGCCGAGTTCACCTCCGCCCCAGAAGAGAATGGCGCAGCAGCACCATCACCAGCAATATCAGATTGGCCCGGCCTCCCTCCGCATCGGAATGCCCACTTGCTCTCCCGGCCCGCCGGGACTCTCAGCTTTCGTAGCGCGCGGTCGTCTTCGCCGCCACCTCTTCCGCAGTCACGTCCGGCGCAAGCTCGATCAGCCGGAAGGGGCTGTCATGGTCGGGCCGCTGGAACACGCATAGGTCCGTGATGATCATGTCGACGACATTCTTGCCGGTGAGCGGCAAAGTGCATTCGGGGATGAACTTCGGATCGCCGTTCTTGGAGGTGTGCTCCATCACAACGATGATCTTCTTCACTCCGGCGACCAAGTCCATCGCGCCGCCCATGCCCTTGATCATCTTGCCCGGGATCATCCAGTTGGCGATATCGCCCTTCTCGCTCACCTCCATCGCGCCGAGCACGGTGAGGTCGATATGGCCGCCGCGGATCATCGCGAAGCTGTCGGACGATGAGAAATAGCTGGAGGAGGGCAGCTCGCTGATCGTCTGCTTGCCGGCGTTGATCAGATCGGCATCCACCTCATCCTCATAAGGAAAGGGCCCGATGCCGAGCATGCCGTTCTCCGACTGGAGCGTAACCTCCATCCCTTCCGGGATGTTGTTCGCGACCAGGGTCGGAATGCCGATGCCGAGATTCACATAATAGCCGTCGCGAAGCTCCTTCGCCGCGCGCGCCGCCATCTGATTGCGGTCCCAAGCCATATCAATTCTCCCCCGCCGGATCGGACCAGCGCTTGTCCGCCGGAAACACGTCGTCGAAGCTTCCTCGCACGCCGGGGCCGTAGACCGGGTTCGGCAGCATGAACCAGCCATTCCCCCACATCGAGGCGAAGGCGCCGCTGGTCGCGAAGCGGCGGCGCTCCTGCACGCTCAGCGTCCGCACGTTGAACAGGTCGGAAAAATCCCCGAGCTGGTCGCCGGCCATGGCGATGACGCAGTAACGGCTCGCGATCAGGGCGCGCCGCGCGTCCTTGCCCGAGCCGCTGCTGTTCGCGTCCCCTTGCAGGAACAGATTGTCACGGTGCCGCGCCGGGCCGAGGCCGGACCGGTTGATGGCGATCTCGGTCTGAGTCGCGTTGGTGGCCTGGCGGTTGGTGTTGAACACCACCTCCACTCCCGCCTCCCTTATCGCGCGAAGCGCCGTCACGGCCCCCGGCACCGGGGCGACCTTGTCGGCGCCGGTCTGCTCCCAGCGCTCCCAGATTTCCGGATCGAAGTTCCGCCCCTTCACCGCCTCGTCATATTCGTAGCCAAGGTTCAGAAGCGCGGTCTCGTCGACATCGAGCACCACCGCCAGCGGCTGGTTGCCGCATGGCCGGAAGCGCGGGTTCTGGAGGGTCGAACCGTCCGCAAGGATCACGCTCTGCCGCGGCCGGCTGCGGGCGGCGACAAGCACATAATCGCGCATCGCATGATAGGCCTGGATGCTCACCGCTCCGGCTTCGCCCGAGCCGTAGAGCCACTGCATCGTCTTCGGCGGCTCCGAAGGAGCAACGGGGGCCGGCGGTGCAGCCGGAGCAAGCGGCGCAGGACCCGCCGCGCAGGCGGAAAGCGCAAGCGCCGACGCCGCAACAAGGAAACGGCCCATCAAGCAGCTTCCCTTTGTCGGGTCATCCTGAACTCGATCTTCTTGTCGTAAGGCGCTCCGAGGATCATCCGCTTCACGTAGATGCTCGGCAGGTGGATACAGTCGGGATCGAGACTGCCGACGGGCACGATCTCCTCCACCTCGGCGACGCAGATACGGCCGGCCGTCGCCATCGGCTGGTTGAAGTTGCGGGCGGTCTTGCGGAAGACGAGGTTGCCCGCCTCGTCGGCTTTCCAGCCCTTGATGATCGAGAGATCGGCGCGGATGCCGCGCTCGAGGATGTAGGCCTCGCCGTCGAAGTCCTTATGCTCCTTACCCTCGGCGACGACGGTGCCGACGCCGGTCTTGGTGTAGAAGCCCGGAATCCCCGCGCCGCCCGCGCGGCAGCGCTCGGCGAGCGTTCCTTGCGGGCAGAACTCCACCTCCAGCTCACCCGCCAGATATTGCCGCTCGAACTCCTTGTTCTCACCCACATAGGAGGAGATCATCTTTTTGACCTGCCGGGTGCGGAGAAGCTTGCCCAGGCCTTCATTATCGATGCCGGCATTGTTGGAGGCGATGGTGAGGTCCTTCACCCCCGACGCCTGGATCGCGTCGATCAGCCGCTCCGGTATGCCGCACAGGCCGAAGCCGCCCGCGCATATCGTCATTCCGTCGAACAGGAGGCCTTCGAGCGCGGCCTCCGCGCTGGGGTAGATTTTCTTCATCAACCGCTCCGCTCTGGTTGAGCAGCCGATAGGCGGAGCGGCCGAGTCCGGTCAAGGAAAGGTGAATAGGGTTTCAACTCTCTGGGCGATTGCCGGAGACGCTAGCTCCTGAGCTTCGACAGCACGCCCTGGAGCTGCATGGCGTTCGACATGTCGCCCTCGACCTTCAATTTGCCCTGCATGAAGGCAGTCATGCCGTCGAGCTGGCCGTTAGCCAGCGCCTGCCAGTCTTCCCAGCTCACCTTGATTGTCGTGTCGGCGGCGCCGTCTTCTTCCGTGACCTGATTGGCCTGACCGTCGAGCATGATCGCGCCCTCCGCCCCGAAATCCAGCTTCACGCGCTTGCCGGGGATGAATGCCTGCTTCTCGCTGAGGGCGGCAATGAGTTCGCTCTTGGTCATGTCGGGCTCCTGAAGATTTGCCGCTTCACTAGTTTACGTGAACGTCACGTCAAGTGCGCTTCCCTTG
>DATMJS010000199.1:0-2284 GCA_035553755.1 Allosphingosinicella sp. | reverse complement strand
ATGGTGCTCGGCGCCCCCAATGCGGCGAGGCAGGTCGGGATCGAGAGCCTCAGCCTCGGCGACGTGCCGATACGGCAGCGGCGGATCGTTCTCACCGATCTCGGCGCGCTTGGCGATGCACTCGCGCCGCTCGCCGGCGGCGCCGTCCACGGCCTCATCGGCCAGGACGTGCTGAAGGAGCATCGCGCCGTGATAGACGTCGAACGGCCGCTCCTCTACCTGATCGCGGCGGACGAGGACCCGGCGCCGGTTCCCGCCGAGCGCTGCCAAAGGGAAGCGAGCGGAGGCGCTCCGAAGAACGAGGCTGGCTGACCTAACTGAACTTCCTGCGGTCGGCGATCACCGCCTGGGCGGCATTGTGCCCTGGCGCTCCGGTTACGCCCCCGCCGGGATGCGCGCCGGAGCCGCAGAGATAGAGGCCGGGAAGCGGCATGCGGTAATCGGCGTGACCCAGCATCGGGCGGGCAGAAAAGAGCTGGTCGAGCCCCATCTTGCCGTGGAAGATATCGCCGCCGACGAGGCCGAAGCGGGCTTCGAGATCAGGCGGAGCGAGCGCGAGGCGCCCGAGCACGGATGCCTTGAAGCCGGGCGCGTAGCTGTCGACCGTCGCAATGATCTGGTCCGCCACTTCCTCGCGCCGCGCATCCCACCCGCCGGGTACCTCATAAGGGAAATGCTGGCAGAAGAGGCTGGCGACGTGGGCCCCTTGGGGGGCGAGGCTGTCGTCGAGCGTCGAAGGGATCAGCATCTCGATGATCGGCTCGCGCGACCAGCCGTCCCGCTTCGCGTCGACGAAAGCGCGGTCCATGTAATCGAGCGAAGGCGCGATGATGATGCCGGCGGTGAGCTGGTCGTCGGGCTCGGAAAGACTCGTGAAGCGCGGCAGCTCCGACAGAGCGACATTCATTCGGAAAGTCGCGGATTCGCTCGCCCACCCGGACATGCGGCGGCCGATCCCGGGCGCCACCGCGCCGCGCGGCAGCAGCTTCCCGAACAGCAGTTTCGGGTGGACGTTCGCCACCACTTGTTTCGCGCGGTAGGTCTTGCCGCCTGCTACCACGCCCGCCGCCCTGCCCTTCTCCACAATGATCTCTTCCACCGGCGCGTCGAGAACGATCTCGACGCCCTTCCCGCGCGCCGCCTTCGCCATCGCCTGGGTGATCGCGCCCATTCCGCCGATCGCGTGGCCCCAGGCGCCCGGCACCCCCGCCGCCTCGCCGAACAGATGGTGGAGGAGGACGTAGGCGGAGCCTGGAGTGTCGGGGCTGGCGTAATTGCCGACCACCGCGTCGAAGCCGAACAAGGCTTTGACGATATCAACGTCGAAATAGCGGTTGAGGATATCGGCCGCGCTCTTGGTGAAGAAGTCGAGCAGATTGCGCTGCTCTTCGATGCCGAGGCCGCGGAGGCCGTTGCCGAGCCTCAGCATGGCGAGGATGTCCGACAGGCCTCCGCCCGCATTGGGCGGGGCCCTGAGCAGCCATTGCCGGAGAATGTCGATGACCGGAACCAGCGCGGCCGAATAATCGTCATAGGCTTCGGCATCTTTGGCCGAATGGCGCGCGATCTCTCTGCGCGTGAGGCCGTTCCGGCCGGCGAGCAGATAGTCGCCGCCCCTCGTCGGCAGGAAATTGTCGATTTTGCGAAGCACTACCTTGAGGCCGTGCTCGTAGAGCCGCATGTCGCGGATGACCTTGGGATTCAGGAGGCTGACCGTGTAGCTCGCCGTCGAGTTGCGGAAGCCCGGGTAAAACTCTTCCGTCACCGCCGCGCCGCCAACCACATGGCGGCGTTCGAGCATCGTCACCTTCATCCCCCTGGCGGCGAGATAATAAGCGCAAACGAGGCCGTTATGCCCCGCGCCTATTATGACGACATCGCTCATTCCTTCGGCAGCTTGGCTTTCGGAAAGCCGCCCCAGGCTTCGTCGTAATCCTTCTGGAGTTCAGTGCAGCCGAGCGCGTGGGCGGTGGGGCGGAAGGGCCAGCAGCTTTCGACCATGAAAGCCATCGTACCCTCTATCTTGTGGGGCTTGAGCTGCGCTTCGCTCGCCGCTTTCCAGCTGGCCACGTCCGGGCCGTGGCCTGCCATCAGATTGTGGACGCTCATCGCGCCGGGCGCGAAGCCTTCGGCCTTGGCGTCGTAGGCGCCGTGGATAAGGCCCATGCACTCGCTCATCACGTTGCGGTGGAACCAGGGCGGGCGGAACGTGTCCTCGGCCACCATCCAGCGCGGCGGGAAGATCACGAAATCGGCATTGGCGCGGCCGGGCACGTCGCTGGGG
>DATMJS010000198.1:0-6877 GCA_035553755.1 Allosphingosinicella sp. | reverse complement strand
GGCACGCCGGTGGTGGTCCGGTTCGCGGAGGCGGGTTCCGAAATGCTTCGGATGAGCATCATCGACCGCGGCGAAGGCATCGCGCCCGACCATCTTCCGCGCCTTACCGAGCGCTTCTACCGCGTCGATCCGGGGCGCAGCCGGGCGGCCGGGGGTACCGGCCTCGGCCTCGCCATCGTCAAACATATCGTCGGCCGTCATCGCGGCCGGCTGGATATTCGCAGCAGGCTCGGCGAAGGAACGGAGGTCCGCGTCTATCTGCCACGCGCCCCGGGACCGCTGTCATGAAAGAGTCACAGGAGTGTCACAGGAGTCACTCGCAACCGGCCTAGCGATTACGCACCGAAGAGCGGATTCATGGAGGCAAATTTGAAGAAATCGATTTTCGCTGCGGCTCTGGCCGCGCTGACGCTTGCGGGCTGCGACGGCCAGCAGGGAGGCGCCGGGGGCGGGGCTTCGGGACAGCAAATGCAGATCGTCGGCTCGTCCACGGTCTATCCGTTCACCAAGGCGGTGGCGGAGCGCTTCGCCCAGACCAATCCCAGCTTCAAGGCTCCCATTCTCGAATCCACCGGCACCGGCGCGGGCATGAAGCTCTTCTGCGGCGGCGTCGGCGACAATTTCCCCGACATGACCAACGCATCGCGCCGGATCAAGAAGTCGGAATATGAGACCTGCCAGCAGAACGGCGTCCGTCAGGTGATCGAGGTTCCGGTCGGCATCGACGGTCTCGCACTGGTCCAGGCGAACAACGCGCCGAGCTTTTCGCTCACGACTGAGGACGTTTACAAGGCGCTCGCCGCCAATCCCTACGGTCAGCCCAACCGCGCGAAGACCTGGAAGGATGTCAATCCGGCGCTGCCGGCGATCGCCATACAGGTGTTCGGCCCGCCGCCGACGTCCGGCACGCGCGACAGCTTCGCCGAGCTGATCCTCGAAAAGGGCTGCGATGCCAATCCCGAGATGAAGAAGCTCAAGGAAAGCGATTCAGACCGCCACAAGGACATCTGCACCAAGATCCGCGAGGACGGCGTCTATGTCGAAGCCGGCGAGAACGACAATCTGCTGATCCAGAAGGTCGCCGGCAATCCGGGCGCGGTCGGTGTCCTCGGCTACAGCTTCCTTGAGGCCAATAGCGCAGCGGTCCGCGGAATCCCGATCGGGGGCGTCGCTCCCACTTCGGAGACGATCAGCAGCCTCGATTATCCGGGCGCCCGCCAGGTCTATCTCTACGTCAAAGGCGAGCATGTGAACGTGATTCCGGGCATGAAGGAATTCCTCGCCGAATATGCGCGGGCGTGGGGCGCGGGCGGCTATCTGGCCCAGCGGGGACTCATCCCCTCGCCGGCCGACGTGCAGGCCAGGGCGATGCAGGCTGCGACGCAGCTGACGCCGCTCAACGCCGCCGAACTGAAATAACAATGGTATGTCGGGCCCGTGCTTGCGGGTCCGGCGCTTTTTTGCTTTCTGCCGCCCGCGCGGCTGAGTTGAACCCGGGACCGCTCCATTGTCGCTGACGGCGATCGCCTTACTGATCCTCGGGCTGGGCCTGATCGCCTGGCTGGCCGCGCGCGCCAAGGCCATGTCCTTTGCCGCCCGTCCGGGGCCTCGGCCTCATTCGCTGCCCAATTACCATGGCTGGTATGTCGCCCTTTGGGCCATCATCCCCGCTTTGATCTTCCTCGCGGTCTGGAGCAACGTCTCGGGCGGCCTCGTGACCCAGGCTGTGCTGGACAGCCCCGCGGCCGCCTCGCTTCCGGAAATGCCGATGCAGCGGGAGGCGATCCTGTCCGAGGCGCGCGGCCTCGCCCAAGGGTCCATTCAGGCGGCCTTCAATCCCCAGGCGGAGCAGCTCGCGCCCGCTTACCGAGAGGCGCAAAACCGCTACGGCCTGATCGGCGCAGCGGTCGCCTTGCTGCTCGCTTTCGCCGCCGGCGCCTATGCCTTCACCCGCTTGTCGCCCTATTTCCGCGCCCGCACTCGGGTCGAGCGGCTGGTGATGGCGGTGCTTCTGATCGCCTCCCTGATCGCCATCCTCACCACCCTCGGCATCGTGCTGTCGCTGCTGTTCGAATCGTTGCGCTTCTTCAGCCGCGTCTCGCCGATCGAGTTCCTGTTCGGCCTCAACTGGAGCCCGCAGACCGCGATCCGCGCCGATCAGGCGGGCTCCTCGGGCGCGTTCGGCGCGATCCCGCTCTTCTGGGGGACGATCTTCATCGGCGCGATCATCGCGATGATTGTGGCCATCCCGCTTGGCCTGATGAGCGCCATCTACCTCACCCAATATGCGTCGAGCCGAGTGCGCGCCTGGATGAAGCCGCTCCTGGAAGTGCTCGCGGGCGTGCCCACCGTCGTCTACGGCTATTTCGCGGCGCTGACCGTCGCCCCCGCCGTTCGCGATTTCGCGGTGGCGATCGGAATCCCCGGCGCCTCGTCCGAATCCGCGCTTGCCGCAGGCCTCGTCATGGGGATCATGATTATCCCCTTCGTCTCCTCGATGGCCGACGATTCCATCGCGGCCGTGCCGCAGGCGATGCGCGACGGCTCGCTTGCCATGGGTGCGACCACCTCCGAGACGATCCGGAAAGTGCTGGTCCCCGCCGCGCTACCCGGAGTTGTGGGGGGCGTGCTGCTCGCCGTCAGCCGCGCCATCGGCGAGACGATGATCGTGGTGATGGCCGCCGGCCTTGCCGCCAATCTTACCGCCAACCCGTTCCAGAGCGTCACCACGGTGACGACCCAGATCGTCCAGTTGCTCACGGGGGACCAGGAATTCGACAGCGCCAAGACGCTCGCCGCCTTCGCGCTGGGGCTGGTGCTGTTCATCGTCACCTTGCTCCTCAACATCGTCGCGCTCCGCGTCGTGAAGAAATACCGTGAAGCCTATGAGTGACGCAGCCGCCCGCGCCCCCACCGACTGGAAGACGGACGCGATGCAGCAGCGCATCCGCCGACGCTATGCGTCGGAGCGCCGCTTCAAGCTGATCGGCCTCAGCGCGGTCCTGATCTCCGCCGCCTTCCTAGCGTTCCTGCTGGCGACGATGCTCGCCAACGGCGCTCGCGGCTTCATCCAGGCTGAGGTGCGGGTCGATATCGACTTTGCAGCGAGCAGCCTGTTCATCGACCCCGCCGTTTTGCAGGGGCCCACAGCCGAGGCCGCGCTGGCGACCGTCGACATCGAAGGGACTGTCCGCTCGGCCGCACAAGCCCAATATGGCCCGGGCGGCGCAGACATGCTTTCCGAAAGCGCGTGGCTGCGCGTCCGGAGCGCCATTCTGGACGATCCTTCGCTCCTTGCCCGCCGCGAAAGCTTTTGGCTGCCCGCCTCCAGCGACGTCGACCTCGCTGCCAAAGGCGACGCCGCGCCCGAGCAGGAGCGGCTCTATAGCCAGCTCGAAGCCAGGGACGCGGTCCGCACCGCCTTCGACGCGAACTTCCTCACCGGCTCCGACGCGACGGACCCGACGGCCGTCGGCATATGGGGCGCCTTCAAAGGATCGCTCCTCACCATGCTGGTGACGCTCGCGCTCGCTTTCCCGATCGGCGTCCTTTCGGCAATCTATCTGGAGGAATATGCGCCCCGCAACCGCTGGACCGACCTCATCGAAGTGTCGATCAACAACCTCGCGGCCGTGCCCTCGATCATCTTCGGACTGCTCGGCCTCGCCATGTTCCTCAACTTCATGCACCTGCCGCGCTCGGCGCCGATCGTCGGCGGCCTGACGCTGGCGCTGATGACCATGCCGGTCATCGTCATCGCCGGCCGCAACGCGATCAAGTCGGTGCCGCCTTCGATCCGCGACGCGGCGCTCGGCGTCGGGGCATCCCGCATCCAGGTGGTGTTCCACCATGTCCTGCCGCTGTCGCTGCCCGGCATCCTCACCGGCACCATCATCGGCATGGCGCGGGCGCTGGGCGAGACCGCTCCGCTCCTCATGATCGGCATGCGGGCCTTCATCGCCTCGCCGCCGGGCGGCTTCACCGATCCCGCGACGGTGCTGCCGGTGCAGATCTTCCTCTGGTCTGACGAGGTGAGCCGCGGTTTCGTCGAAAAGACGTCCGCCGCCATCATCGTCCTTCTCGTCTTCCTCCTCGCGATGAACGGCATTGCCATCTATCTTCGCAACAAATTCGAACGGCGCTGGTGATTAAAATGACCGATATGACCAATATTGCCGCTGATCAGCGCCTGGCGAACGACGCCGCTCCCAAGATGACCGCCCGCGACATCAGCGTCTTCTATGGCGACAAGAAAGCCATCGACAACGTGTCGATCGACGTCAGCCAGGAGAATGTCACCGCCTTCATCGGCCCCTCCGGCTGCGGTAAGTCCACGTTCCTGCGCACACTCAACCGCATGAACGACACCATTCCCAACGCGCGCGTCGAAGGCCGGATCGAGCTCGACGGCGACGACATCTATTCCTCGGCCATGGACGTGGTGCAGCTCCGCGCCCGCGTAGGCATGGTGTTCCAGAAGCCGAACCCCTTTCCGAAATCGATCTACGAGAATGTCGCTTACGGCCCGCGCATCCACGGTCTGGCGACGGGCAAGAGCAAATTGGACGAGATCGTCGAGCGCTCGCTGAAGCGCGCCGGCCTGTGGGAGGAAGTGAAGGATCGCTTGCAGGAAAGCGGCACCGCCCTTTCCGGCGGCCAGCAGCAGCGGCTCTGCATCGCCCGCGCCATCGCGGTCGATCCGGAAGTCATCCTGATGGACGAGCCCTGCTCGGCGCTCGACCCGATCGCCACCGCGAAGATCGAGGAGCTGATCCACGAGCTTCGCGGCCGCTACGCGATCGTGATCGTCACCCATAATATGCAGCAGGCGGCGCGCGTTTCGCAGCGCACCGCCTTCTTTCACCTCGGTCACCTCGTCGAATATGGCGACACGTCGGAAATCTTCACCAATCCGCGGGAAACCCGCACCAAGGATTATATCACCGGCCGCTACGGCTAAGGAGCGAACCCGAATGGCGACAGGACATACCGTAAAGGCCTTCGACGACGATCTCGACCAGCTTCGCGCCTCGATCGCCGAAATGGGCGGGCTTGCCGAAAGCGCGATCGCGGAGTCGATGCGCGCGCTGATGCAGCGGGACACCGAAGCGGCGAGCCGCGTGGTCGACAACGACAAGCGCATCGACGCGCTCGAAACCGAAGTCGAGCGGAGCGCCGTCCAG
Source organism: Allosphingosinicella sp. (assembly GCA_035553755.1). Classification (GTDB taxonomy): domain Bacteria; phylum Pseudomonadota; class Alphaproteobacteria; order Sphingomonadales; family Sphingomonadaceae; genus Allosphingosinicella. The sequence continues at coordinate 1,694 of DATMJS010000198.1, read as the reverse complement.
ATCATCGCGCTTCGAGCGCCGATGGCGGACGATCTTCGCGAGGTTGTCGCCGCGCTCAAGATTGCCGGCGTGGTCGAGCGGATCGGGGATTATGCCAAGAACATCGCGAAGCGCGTCCATGTGATCGGCGAATCTCCCAATATCGAGCCCTTGTCGCTGCTCCCCGAAATGGCGCGGATCGCGGCCGAGATGGTTCACAACGTTCTTGACGCCTTCGTCGCCCGCGACCCCGACAAGGCGGTTGCGGTATGCGAGCGCGACCGTGCGGTGGACGATTTCTACAACTCGATCTTTCGCACCTTGCTCACCTTCATGATGGAAAATCCGCACAACATAACTCCGGCGACCCACCTCCTGTTCATCGCCAAGAACCTGGAGCGGATCGGCGACCACAGCACCAACGTCGCCGAGATGGTCTATTTCGCCGCCACCGGCCAGCATATGGCCGAGCGCCCGCGGGGCGAGGACCCGATCCGGGCCGGCTGACCATGAGCAAGGGGCGCATCCTGCTCGTCGAGGACGACAAGGCGCTGGCCGAGCTGCTCGTCTACCATCTCGAACGCGAGGATTTCGAAATCGGGCGGACCGCCGACGGCGACGAGGCGATGCTGCTGGCCCAGGAGCAATCGCCCGACCTCGTCCTGCTCGACTGGATGATCGAAGGCACCTCCGGGATAGAGGTGTGCCGACGCCTGCGCCGGCTGTCCGCCACCGCCAACGTGCCGATCATCATGCTCACCGCGCGCGGCGAGGAAGGCGACCGCCTCCGCGGCTTCGAAACCGGCGCCGACGATTACATCACCAAGCCGTTCAGCCCGCGCGAGCTGGTGGCGCGGGTGAACGCCGTGCTGCGCCGGGTACGCCCCGCCTTGGCCGGCGAGCAACTGAGCTATGCCGACATCGAAATGGACATCGTCAGCCACAAAGTGAGGCGCGGCGGCGCCCCGATCGCGCTCGGCCCCACCGAATACCGGCTGCTGCGCCATTTCCTCGAGCATCCGGGCCGCGTCTTCTCGCGCGAGCGGCTGCTCGACTCGGTCTGGGGCCATGACAGCGACATCGAACCCCGCACCGTCGACGTCCACATTCGCCGCCTCCGCAAGGCGATCAACGAGGGCGGCCGGGCCGACATCATCCGCACCGTACGCTCGGCCGGCTACGCGCTCGACAGCGAGGGGCGCCTCTGATCCGGCAGAGGGAGAAAAATCGTTTCGTCCTCGTTGAGACTTTGCGCTGCCGGAAAGGCGGCCGAGCATAAGGAGGATTGCACATGAAAGTCATTCTGTTCGCGGCGGCTTTGACCCTCGGCACCGCCGCCATCGCGCAAAGCGGCAACACGGTCAGCGACCCGTCGCAGAGCACCGGCCCGCGCGGCATCACCCAGCAAGGCACCAATCCCGAAGGACAGCCCTGCACTCCCGCAGGCTTCAATCAGGGCATGAGCGTCTATCCGACCTGCCCGGTGGGCGCGGCGACGGCGCAGAGCGCGACCAACCCGCCGCCTTGCTCGCGAACCGTCACCGACCATTGCATCCAGACCTATGAGCGGGGCGTGCGCCGCCGCTGACGGCTAGGCGCTCCGTTCACCTCCGTTCGCTCCGCCGGCTGCACGCCGGCGGCGGCGACGGCCTCCAGCTTTTGCGGCGGACGGAGAAAAATCGTTTCGCCGTCGTTTAGACTTCGCGCCGCGTGTG
>DATMJS010000197.1:0-8717 GCA_035553755.1 Allosphingosinicella sp. | reverse complement strand
GAGGGCAGCGTATGTAAAGAGGCGATAGCGGTAGCGCTGCTGCGCCCGGATATTCTCGGCGACCTTGCCGTGGAGATTCTCGTCCCACGTCGCCCAGCGGTTGATGAACGCGTCGGCCCGCGCCTTGTCGCCCGCATCCTGGATGGCGAGCACTTCGCGGAGCAGGCCCTCCACCGCCTGATGGTAGCGGCCATAATCGATGCTGAGCTTTTCGGTGGCAGGATCGTAGCGGAGCACGCCCTTGTCGAGGAACCAGTTCCACTGCATCAGCTGCATCGTGTTGTAGGCCTGGTCGCGGCGCGGCTTGTTATTCTGGAGCGTCCGGAGGATGCCGCTCGCATAATGGGAGCGGAGCTGGTCGGCGGTGAAATAGCCGCGCCGCTGGAGCTCCTGCCCGGCGAACAGGGAGACGAGGTCCGCCTTCATCTCCTCGATCAGATTGGCGTCGGAGCCGAGCGCCTCGTCGAGGTTGCGGCCGTCGCGGGTGCGGTCGACGCCGAGATAATGGCCGACCTCGTGCCACAAGGTGCGGTTGAAATTGGAGTCGGCGGTGAGGTGCGGAACGAATTCGGGCGCGACCGCCGCCGCCCAGTTGCTGCCCGCGGCGCCGAATATCTCGGGGGCTCGCATGATGTTGGCGCGCAGCAATATCGTGCGGCCGTAGCGGTTGGCGAGATAGGCTTCGTTGGGGAGGATGGTCGCGGTGTTGCCGCCGCGCGACTGACCGAAATCGGCGATCACGTCATAGACTCCGACCGGAATCTCCTCGCGCACCTTTTTGTGCCGGTCGTAGGGAAGGGCGTTCTCGACCGCCTGCATCCCCTCCAGCGCCTTGCGAAGCGCCGCGCCTTCCTCGCGCCGTGCCGCGAGCACGTTCAGTGCATAGAAGGCGCGAGTGCCAAGCAGCTCGTCGTCATAGGTTTCGTAGGAGCCGATCTGGGCGTTGAGATTCTTGAAGCGGCCGGTGATCCATGCGGCGTCCCCCGATTCGTAGTCGTCGCTAAGAAGGTCGCGGCTGCGGTTTCGCAAGTAGCGGGCGAATTCGGCATCGTCTCCCTCGACCGCGTCGGCGGCCTCGTTGAGGAGGCCGTGCGCGCGGATCATCTCGCCGGGCCAGTTTACCGAATAAGGAAGCGCGTAGAGCGTGGCTCGCTCAGGCGCCTGCGCCAGCTGCTCCAGCTTCTGCCGAAGCCAGGGATGAAGCGTGTCCAGCACCGGATATCGACTAAGGGTCGCCAAGTCGCGCTGCAGCGAGGCCGCATCGGCCCGGCGAACGACCGAGCGAAGGTCGTTGAGCGCCGCCCGCTCGCCCGGATGCGCGGCGAGATAGGCGTCGAGCTCCTCGCGCGTCAGGTCCCACGGATAAACGTTCTTGCCCGGCGGCGCTTCGTCGACGGCGAGGAACGGCTCGCGCTTGTTCTCGAGGGTGGTCGCGATCGGCCCCTGAAAGAGCCTATAGAGCGTCGCGAGGTCGCGGCTGTGCGGATCGTTCGCCTTGGCGAACGCCGCCCGCGCCGCCAGCGCCTGCCGATGCCGCTGGTCCTCGTAAACGTCCTGAAAGATGCGGCCGACCTCGATCAGCTTCGCCACCGCCTCGCGCTCCCCGGCGGAGAGATGGGAGATGTCGGGCGCAAGCCGGGTCGTCTGGGTGCGCTCCAGTATCGCCTGCACCTGCGCCGGGGACCACGCCGAAAGCCGGGCGGGCACGAGCGTCGGCGGGGTTTGGACCGCCGGCGGCGCGACGCCCGCACAGGCTCCAAGCGGCATGAGCAGGAAAAGCAGCGATTTCTTCACCGGGACATCCTCCGATAGCCCTTCCTCTTTGGCTGCCGGACAGGGCTTCTTCAAGCGGCATCTCGACAAAGGGGCTGCCCGGCTTCATCGCAAGCGCATGGCCGACGCGCGCGCTCCATTCCTTCTGTTCGAAGACGCACTGGGCGAAGGGAGGTACTACCGAAACCCGGTGGAAATCGTCGAGACGAGCAATCCGGACGAGGTCAAAACCTGTCTGGAGCGGCTGAGAGAGGCACGGCGGCGGGGCCTCCATTCGGCGGGCTTCCTCTCCTACGAAGCGGGCCATGCGCTGGAGCGAAAGCTCGCGCCGCTCTGCGCAGCTCCGTCCCCCGAGGGGCCGCCGCTGCTCTGGTTCGGTCTGTTCGACCGCTGCGAGGAAGCGAGCGGGCTCAGGATTGAGCCAGGGGCGGCATGGGCATCGAAGCCCCGGCCCCTGATCCCGCAGGCCGACTATGAAGCCGCCGTGGCGCAAGTGAAGGCGCATATCGAAGCGGGCGACATCTACCAGGCGAATCTCACCTTTCCGGCCGAAGTCGCTCTGTCGGGAGATCCGCTCGCCCTCTATGCGTCGATACGCACACGAGCCCGCGCAGGCCATGGCGGCATCGTCTTTACCGGCGCGCACTGGCTGCTTTCCTTCTCGCCCGAGCTTTTCTTCACCCTCTGCGATGGCCGCATCACCGCCCGGCCGATGAAGGGCACCGCCGAGCGGGGCCGAATACCGGAGGAAGATGAAATCGCCATCCTGGAGCTTGGCAAGGACCCCAAGCAACGCGCGGAAAACTTGATGATCGTCGACCTTCTCCGCAACGACCTGTCGCGCGTGTCAACACCGGGCAGCGTCAAGGTGCCGTCGCTCTTCGCCGTCGAGACCTATCCGACGCTCCACCAGATGACCTCCACCGTCACCGGGGAGCTGGAAAAAGGGCTGGACGCGATCGACGTGATTGAAGCGATCTTCCCCTGCGGGTCCATCACCGGCGCCCCCAAAATCCGGGCAATGGAGATCATCGCCGACGTCGAGCAAACACCGCGCGGCCCCTATACCGGGTCGATCGGCTGGATCGATCCGGCAGGCGGTGCCGAGTTCAACGTCGCCATCCGGACCTTGTCTTTGCGCGCCGGCGAGAGCAGTGCCCGGATCGGCCTCGGCTCCGGCATAGTCGCCGACAGCGAGGCGGGCTGCGAATGGCGCGAGTGCTTGGCGAAGGGAGCGTTTGTGGCGGGGGAACGGCCGAGCTTCGATCTTTTCGAAACCATGCGCTTCGATCCGCATGAAGGCATTTTCGAACTCGAACGCCATCTCGGCCGCATGAAGCGAAGCGCGCAGGAACTGGGCTTCCGCTTCGACCGCCACGGCGCTCGCAACGACCTTCAGGCGGCGACCTTCCGCTTGCGCGAGCCCCGCCGGATCAGGCTGATCCTCGCTCCGTCCGGCATTGTTGCGATCGAAAATAGGCCATTGCCGGAGGCCCCCTTCGAACCGGTCGAGGTGGCTTTGGCGCGGCTCCCCGTTTCAAGCGGCGATCTCCGCCTGCGCCACAAGACCAGCGACCGCGGCTTCTATGACGAGGCGCGGCTTTCGTCGGGCTGTTTCGAAATCCTTTTCGTGGATGAGGCCGGCTTCCTCACCGAAGGCAGCTTCACCAGCCTGTTCGTCGAGCGGAACGGAAAGCTGCTGACGCCGCCGCTGTCGCGGGGCCTGCTGCCCGGCATCCTCCGCGAAACGCTGATCGAGCAGGGCCGCGCTCTTGAAGCGGACCTCCGGCCGCCCGACCTTGGGGGAGGATTCCTCATCGGCAATGCGGTGAGAGGGCTGATCGAGGCGAGGCTGGCGGAGGCTATGGCATGAGGATGAACAGGCGCGCGGCTATCGGTGCCGGCGGCGCGGCGCTGCTTGGAAGCGGCGCGATGCTATGGGGCGGCCGGAGCTCCGAAGCCGCCGAGAGGCGGTATGAACTGATGCTCAGCAATGCCGAATGGAAGAAGCGGCTTACGCCCCAGCAATATGCGGTGCTCCGCGGCGAATCGACGGAGCGGGCGGGGTCGAGCCCGCTGAACAAGGAGAAGCGCAAGGGCACCTATGTCTGTGCCGGCTGCGGACTGCCGCTTTTCTCCTCCGCCGCCAAATATGAAAGCGGGACCGGTTGGCCGAGCTTCTGGAAACCGCTCCCGAACGCCGTCGGCACCAGGTCCGACAACACCCTCTTCTTCAGGCGCACCGAAGTTCATTGCCGCCGCTGCGGCGGGCATCTCGGCCATGTATTCGACGACGGTCCCAAGCCGACCGGCCTTCGCTATTGCATGAACGGCGTGGCGATGCGTTTCGTGCCGGCCTAGGCGGCGAGGGGAAAGCGAAGCAGCCGGTCGGCGACCGGCACCAGCGCCTCCGCCGCCGGACCTACCGCCCGCACTATCTCCGGGTGCCGCGCGTCGAGACCGCCGGTGAGCGAGCCGAACGCGGGCAGGATGAGCTTTCGGGTCGTGGCGACGAAGCAGCGCCGCGAGACCTGCCGGCCGCGCTGGCTGATACGGAGCTTGGGATGGAAATGCCCCGACAGCTCCGGGCGGGCCTCGGTCGGATCCGCCTCGTGACGGAGGAGGAGGCCGTCCACCTCCGCTTCCACGACCATCGCTCCCCCGCAATGATCGGCGAAACCGGGGTCGTGATTGCCGGTGATCCACGTCCAGCGCGTAACGGAGGTCAGTGCCGTCAACATCGCCCGCGCCTTTTCCGGCAGCCGCTCGCAGCCGTGGCGGTCGTGAAAGCTGTCGCCCAGACACCATATTTCTTCGGCGCCGGTGGAAGCTGCGAGTGCGGCCAGATCGCCCAACGTCGCGATCGAATCGTAGGGGGGGAGCATCTGCCCGAGCCGCGCGAACCAGCTTGCCTTTTCAAGGTGGAGGTCCGCGACCAGCAAGGCGCGGCGGGCGTGCCAGTAGAGCGCGCCCTGCGGCAGCGCCGTCAGCTCGTGACCAGCGAACGAAAAGCGAACCATGCCCCTGCTATAGTCGGGCCGGCATGGCTTTCAAGCGGCCTGTCAGGCGTTGAGCGCAGGTGCCGCGGCGGCAGTCTCGGCGGAGCGTGGCTGCGGCGGCGAATCGGCTTCGGAAGGCGCCGTCGCGAAGAAGAGAATCGCGCCCAGCCCGAAACCCTGCGCCACCAGCGCCAATGGGTTCGAAAGCTTCTTCTTGATATCCATCGTCTTTTACGGTCCCCGAACCGTCTTGTTGCACGTCGCCAATGCAGTGCAAATCCCCGGTGAGCGGGGGCCCTTACGCCTCCGCAAGGAAATTTGCACCAACTATTTTCGGTTGTGCGCCGGAACTTCTAAATGGAAGCTGAATCGGAATTCTTGTCGGCTTTTTCGGAGGGGAGAAAGCGCTCGAAAAGCTTGAGGAGGGTAAGCAGCAGGAGCGCGAGCCCCGCCCCTACCAGCACCACCTTATATTGGCCCAGGCCGCAGGCGATTCCGATCGCTGCGGCTATCCAGATATTGGCGGCCGTCGTCATGTTCACCACCGCGCCGCGCCGCACGAAGATCAGTCCGGCGGCGATGAAGCCGATCGCCTGGGCGAGACCCTGGATCGAACGAAGCGGATCGGGCGCGAAATTCGGGGTACGGAGCTGCTGATAGATGATCAGCGAGGAAACCATGATCATCGCGCTGCTGAGGGCGACCAGCGCATGGGTTCGGATGCCCGCGTCATGGCCTCGCATCTCCCGGTCGAAGCCGAGCATCAAACCAAGTGCGGATGCCAGACCGAGGCGAAGCAGCAGCTCGCCCCAGGTGAAATGCACAAGCGCGCCGCCTTCCATATGAAGGTTTGTACAGATGTGCGAAAGGGGCGCAAAGAAAATCCGGCACCGGTTGCCCGGCGCCGGACGTTGGAAGTTCAGGCAGTCTCGGTTTCGCGCTCCGGCTGCTGTCCGACCTGCTGCCGATCCGCATCGATGGTGTGCGAAGAGCCGCCGTTGATCTCGATCTTACGGGGCTTCATGGCGTCCGGGATTTCGCGGACCAGATCGATCGAGAGCAGACCGTCGCGGAGCTCGGCGCCTTCGACCCTGACGAAGTCCGCCAACTCGAAGCGCCGCTCAAAGGCGCGGGTCGCGATGCCCATGTGGAGATAATTGCCGTCCTTGCCGCGGCCTTCTTCCTTGCGGCCGGTCACCACGAGCATGTTTTGGCGGGCGGTGATGTCGAGTTCGTTCTGCCGGAAGCCTGCGACGGCAAGCGTGATGCGATAGCTGTCGTCGCTCAGCTTCTCGATGTCGAACGGCGGGTAGTTGTCCTGCTGCTCGGACCCGGTCGTGTTTTCGAGGAAATCGAACAGACGGTCGAAGCCGACCGTGCTGCGGCGATAAGGCGAGAAATCGAAGCTTCTCATGATCCATGTCCTCCTTGACGAAGCAACATACGAAAATGAGGGGCATTCTTCAGAAGCGGATGCCCCTGAAACAGGCCGGAAACCGCGCACTGGTCTTCCGACGGCTAAAATCTAGGAAGGTCGTTTCGCCTTTCAAGAGCCGGAAGGAGAGGCCGAACTCCTCTGTGCATGGGCTTCTGCCTGGCGGAGCAGGCGGAGCACGTTTCCGCTCCAGATCTTCTCGATATCGGCATCGCTGAAGCCTTCCCTGCGGAGGCGCGCGGTGATTCTCGGGAGCAGCGTGATGTCCGGCATGTCCGTCAGGCCGCCGCCGCCGTCCCAATCGGCGCCGATCCCGACATGGTCGACTCCCATCACCCGGACCGCGTGGAGCAAACTGCGCATGAAAGTGTCGAAATCGGCGAAGGCAAACGGCTCACGCGCATAAACGGCGGTGCGGTCGGCGACGAGCTGCCGCCGTTCGGCGGCGCTCAGCGTCTCCCAGTTCTTCTGACGCTCCTCGATCGCATCCCGCGCCTCCGAGGAGTCGGTCTTGACGAGGAAAAGCGTGTTCATCTGCATGACGCCGCCGGACCGGGCGAGCCGCCGCATCAGCGCATCGTCGATATTGCGCGGATGATCGAACATCGCCTTTGGGCCATGATGCGACAGGACGATCGGAGTTTTCGAGAGCGCGATCATCTGCTCGATCGCCGTGTCCGAGGAGTGGCTGCCATCTATCACCATGCCGAGCCGGTTCATCTCGGCCACCCATCGGCGGCCCAGCGCGCTGAGGCCTTTGTGCACGGGATCGCCCGGTCGCGGCCGCGCGCTGTCGGCGAACTGGTTGCTGCCGTTGTGGACCGGCCCCGCCATCCGCACGCCCATCCGGTAGAAGGTCGAGAGCAGGCTGACGTCGGTGCCGAGCGGATAGCTGTTCTCGATCGCCTGATAGACGATGCGCTTGCCCTCGCGGTGAAGGCGCTCGGCATCGTCGGCGGTGGTTGCGAAGGCGAGCTTGTCGCCGTTCGCCGCCACCACCCGCTGGATCGCGGCCGCGCGCAGCAGCGCCCTCTCTCGCGCTGCCGCATAGCCTTCGGAAGTTAGTGGCCCCTGGCCGGTGTAGATGACGAAAAAGCCGCCATCGAGGCCGCTCACTTCCATCCTCGGAATATCGACCTGGCTGCCGTCCCAGAAAACATTGTGCCACTCGTCAAAATCCCAGCCCGGCCGCTCGAACAGGACCGGTGTGTCCAAGTGACTGTCCAGCGTCAGCATCTGCTCGTGAAGCAGCCGGTCCGCGGGGCTCACGATGTCCTGGGCGGAGGCGGGAACGGCAAAGAGAAGCGGCAGGGAAAGCAGCAGGTTGAGGCGCAAGGAACATCTCCTTCTGAGCCTTTGAGGGACAGCACGAAACAAGCCGTTCCGCAAGCGGCTGCAAACTGGTTTTGCATTGCAAATCCTGCTGGGATTACACGTTCACAATGGACAATAGGCTCAAGGCTGGCGGCAGCGGCGGGGCGCTGTCGGACGGCACGCTCTATCCGCTGCTCGCCCGCCGCCCTACAACCCCGAGCCTTCCCAGTGAAAATATGTGGAGGAAGCGCGGGCAAGGCTGCGTATGCACACTGAAGCCCGCACCGGCCGCTTCGCTCGATAAAACGGAGCAGCGGCGCTAGCGCCGCTGCCCCTGAAGCTCACGCGGCGATCGGCTCGGCGGCTTCGTCGTCCGTATCGGGGGCCAGTTCCTCGTTGATCTGCGCCACCACCCGGTCCCTCTCGGCGATCAGTTCGGCCAGTTGCTTGCGCAAATTGATGTCACCTCCTTCGGCAGGAACCTTGATCGGATCGATCTGCTTCGCCACCAGCTCGGCAATGGCCCGCTCCAGCTCGCGGATCGCCACGTCGAATTGCTGTATCACGTCCTCCCGCAACTGATTGCCCTTCGAAACGTCCCCGCCGACGCCGCCGGCTACGACAAGCTGGATTTCCTGGGTCATGCGCTGCGCCAGCTCCTCGCCTCGCCGCTGCAGCTCCCTGCCCCCTTTCCTCCAGCTTCTTCGCTTCGGCCTTGATGCTTTTGACCGTGAATTCCGGCACCCTCAGCACCCAGCGCTGCCGGTTCATTCCGAATTCCGGAATATCGAGCGACATCTCCTTCCTTTCCATTGTCACGGAGGGGATGTCGTAGATGATCTCCTGCTTCTCCATGATGGCGACCGGCACCTTCATATAGGCGCACACCATTTTAACCCGGCCCCACTTGCCGATCTTCGGATATTTGCCGACGCAGCGATTTTCCATTCGGACGGAGGGGGTGTGAAAGACGATGCGCTGCCGGTTCATCGTCACCCTCGGCAGATCGAGCGATATTTCGCGCCGCTTCATTGTGACGGCCGGCACGTCGAAGATGATTTCATGGTCTTTCCAGCTCATGTCGAAGTCGACCGTGATCACGGCCTCGACCGCATTGGGGTCCATCGCATCGTCGCCTAGCTTCTGCCCCTCGGCCTCCAGCCGCCGCAGCTCCGGTTCGTAGCGCGCGGCTATTT
>DATMJS010000196.1:0-3158 GCA_035553755.1 Allosphingosinicella sp. | reverse complement strand
TTCGTGATGGCCAAGATGGTCAATTTCGAAATCTGATCGGGAAAGGGCGTTTACGATCATGGCACCTGCTAACGGTCCGACATTGCTGGGGGTCGACGTGGTCATGGTAGCGACCGCGCTGTCCGCGATCGCGACCTTCGCCGTGCTCGTCGCCATCTATGCGGCGACGACCGTTCGGGATCCGATGGCGAAGCGGGTGAAGGCCCTCAACGAACGCCGCGAACAGCTGAAGGCGGGCATCATCGCCTCGACGTCCAAGCGCCGCAAGAAGATCACCAACCGCAACGAGGCGGCGGACAAGGTCCGCAGCTTCCTCAGCTCGTTCAAGATGCTGCAGGACGAACAGGTCGAAAAGGCGCAGCTCAAGCTCCTCCAGGCAGGCTATCGCGCCAAGGATCTGGCCTTCGTCGTCATCTTCGCTCGGCTCGTATTGCCGGTGGTGTTCGGCACGATCATGATCGTCGGCGTCTACCTGCTCGACTGGTTCCCCGACTGGGGCGCGCTGAAGAAATACGGTCTTGTCGCGGGCACGCTGATCGGCTCGTACAAGGCGCCCGACATCTTTCTCAAGAACAAGATCACCAAGCGTTCCAACGCGATCCGCAAGGGACTGCCCGACGCGCTCGACCTGCTCGTCATCTGCGCCGAAGCCGGACTTACCGTCGATGCCGCCTTCGGCCGAGTCGCCAAGGAACTGGGCAAGGCCTATCCCGAGCTCGGCGACGAATTCGCGCTCACCGCAATCGAACTCGGCTTCCTCACGGAACGGCGCCAAGCATTCGAGAACCTCGCCACGCGCATCGCCCTCGACGCCGTGCGAGGCGTGGTGACGACCATGATCCAGACCGAGAAATACGGCACCCCGCTCGCCAGTGCGCTGCGCGTGCTTTCGGCCGAGTTCCGCAACGAGCGCATGATGCGCGCCGAGGAAAAGGCCGCGCGGCTGCCGGCGATCATGACCGTCCCGCTGATCTTCTTCATCCTGCCGGTCCTGTTCATCGTCATTCTCGGCCCGGCGGCCTGCAGCATCACCGACTCCTTCATCAACCGCTGAGGAAGCCCTCGGGGAGCGGCGGCGGAACCCGTCGCCGCTTCGTCCATTATCCTTCCGAAACGAGGAGGAGACGGACGAGATGCTTGCCTGGAGCACCACTCAGTGGGCGATCGTGATATTGGCCTTCCTGGCCGGCTTTTTCATCGGCACCCTCTTCTGCACCGGCCGCAAGTGGAAACGCCGGTACAAGGAGGAAGTGACGCTCCGCGAGGACGCTGTGCGCCGCCGCGACGAGCTGGAGCGCGAGCGCGCCCATTGGGAGGCGCAGAGCATCGCCAACCGCGCCAGGGACCCACGCTAGGCGCCGCCCCTGCCGAGCGCCGCATGGGCGGCCGCGAGACGGGCGATCGGCACCCGGTAGGGCGAGGCGGAGACGTAATCGAGGCCTGTCCGCTCGCAGAAGGCGATCGAGGCCGGATCGCCGCCATGCTCGCCGCAAATGCCGAGCTTGAGGCCGGGCGCGGCTCCCCTCCCCCGCTCGGCGGCGATGCGGATCAGCTCGCCCACCCCTTCCTCGTCGATGCCGACGAACGGGTCGCGCGCGAAAATGCCTTTCTCGACATAGGCTGAGAGGAAGCGGCCGGCATCGTCGCGGCTGACGCCGAGCGTCGTCTGGGTGAGATCGTTGGTGCCAAAGCTGAAGAATTGCGCCTCGGCGGCGATGTCTCCCGCCATGAGCGCGGCGCGGGGAAGCTCGATCATGGTGCCGACCAGATAATCGACCGAGGCGCCCTGCTCATCGAACACCGCCCTGGCAGTGCGGTCGACGAGGTCGCGGATGATCCGAAGCTCGGCGCGGGTCGCCACCAGCGGCACCATCACTTCGGGGATGGGCGCTTCGCCGCTCTTCCTGGCGACCGCGACCGCGGCTTCGAAGACGGCGCGGGCCTGCATCTCGTAGATTTCGGGATAGGTGATGCCGAGCCGGCAGCCGCGATGGCCGAGCATGGGGTTGAATTCGTGCAGCTCCGACACGCGCCGCTTAAGCGTGTCCACCGGCACGCCCGCGGCCGCCGCGACCTCGACAAACTCCTCCTCGCCATGGGGGAGGAATTCGTGGAGCGGCGGATCGAGCAGGCGAATGGTGACGGGGAGCCCCGCCATGATCCCGAAAATCTCCTCGAAATCGCTGCGCTGGGCGGGGAGCAGATCGGCGAGCGCCGCGCGGCGGCCCGCCTCATTCTCGGCAAGGATCATCCGGCGGACATTGGTGATGCGCTCCGCATCGAAGAACATATGCTCGGTGCGGCAAAGGCCGATGCCCTCGGCGCCGAACTCGCGCGCGGCAAGGCAGTCGGCGGGCGTCTCGGCATTGGCCCGGACGCGGAGACGCCGGACCTTGTCGGCCCATGCCATCAAAGTTCCGAAATCCCCGACCAGCTCGGGCTGGACGGTGGCGACCGCGCCCAGCATCACTTCGCCGGTCGCGCCGTCAATGGTGAGCGTGTCGCCCTCGCGGATCTCGGTGCCGCCGACCCGCATCACCTTCGCCTTGTGGTCGATCGAGATCGAGCCCGCGCCGCTGACGCAAGGGCGGCCCATACCGCGAGCGACCACCGCCGCGTGGCTGGTCATTCCGCCACGAGCGGTAAGGATGCCCCGGGCCGCGTGCATGCCGTGAATGTCCTCGGGGCTGGTTTCGACGCGGACCAGGATCACGTCGCGATTTTGCCCCGCGAGCCGCTCGGCGGTATCGGCATCGAACACCGCCTCGCCCGAGGCCGCACCAGGCGAGGCGGGCAGCCCTTTGGCGATGACGTTGCGCTCCGCCGCGGGATCGAGCGTCGGGTGGAGCAGTTGATCGAGCGCGGAAGGATCGACGCGGAGCACCGCTTCCTCTTCCGAGATCAGCCCTTCGCCCGCCATCTCCACTGCGATCCTGAGCGCGGCCTTGGCGGTGCGCTTGCCCGAGCGGGTCTGGAGCATGAAGAGCGTGCCGCGCTCCACGGTGAACTCGATGTCCTGCATGTCGCGATAATGGCGTTCCAGGAGATCGAACACGCGGGCGAGCTCCGCAAATACCTCCGGCATCGATTCTTCCATCGACGGCGCCTTCGCGCCCGCTTTCTCGCGCGCGGCGCGGGTCAGATACTGGGGCGTGCGG
>DATMJS010000195.1:0-6631 GCA_035553755.1 Allosphingosinicella sp. | reverse complement strand
GTCAATAGCTGCGCCCGCTCCAGCGCCTTCCGCTCCTCATCGTCCTTGGGCTCGGTGAGCCGCGCGGGCTTCGAGGCGCGCAGCAGCTCCAGCGCCTGGCCGAGCACCGAGGCCTGCACCTTGGCTTCCTTGTCGCCCTGTTGGGCTTTCTTGACGAGGTTCGGCACGCGCTTCTCGAGGCTCTCGAGGTCCGCCAGCATCAGCTCGGTCTCGACCGTCTCGGCGTCGGCGATCGGGTCGACCCGCCCCTCGACGTGCGTCACGTCGCCGCCTTCGAAGCAGCGCAGCACATGGACGATCGCGTCCACCTCGCGGATGTTGCCGAGGAACTGGTTGCCGAGCCCTTCGCCTTGGGAGGCGCCGCGCACCAGCCCGGCGATGTCGACGAACTCGAGCTGGGTCTCGATCACATTGGCGCTTTTCGCCACCTCGGCGAGCTTCTGCAGCCGCGCATCTGGCACCGCCACCCGGCCCACATTGGGCTCGATGGTGCAGAAGGGATAGTTCGCCGCCTGCGCCGCCGCCGTCTCGGTCAGCGCGTTGAACAAGGTTGATTTGCCGACATTCGGCAGCCCCACGATTCCGCAACGAAAACCCATGCTACTTCCCTGATCATTCCAGATGTCGGGCCGTCATTGCGAGGAGCGGAGCGACGAAGCAATCCATTCTTGTGCCGGATTGCTTCGCTCGCGCTCGCAATGACGAACCGCCGGAGTCGCCCGGCGCTGCGATCGGGGCTATGGCGAAGCAAAGGGAGAATGCGATGACGAATTATGTCACCCTCGACCGCACCGCCTTCGATCTCGCGCCGCCCACGGAGGATCAGCTCCGCGAGCTTGCCGCCGATCTGAACGAGGACGAGCGGCGGGTCCTGCTCGAACACGGCACCGAGGCGCCCTTCTGCGGAATCTTCCTCGACGAAAAGCGGGAGGGCGTATTCACCTGCCGGCTGTGCGGCCTGCCCTTGTTCAGCGGCGGCACCAAGTTCGAAAGCGGCACCGGCTGGCCGAGCTTCACCACGCCGTTCGCGCAAGGCCATCTCGAATATATCCGCGACACCAGCTACGGCATGGTCCGAACCGAGATCGTCTGCGCGCGCTGCGGCGGGCACCAGGGCCACGTCTTCCCCGACGGGCCGCCTCCGACCGGCGAACGCTACTGCATAAACTCGGTCTCGCTGGAGTTCACGCCAAAAGGCGAGCCGCTCCCCGACAAGCTCGGCCGCGGCGCGCCGGAAGGGGAGGCTTGGACGGGGTGAGGGCCGGCCTAGAGCGATTGGCGGAAAGCGTCGATCTCCCGTCGGCTGTGAAGTCGTACATAGGTGCCGCCGAAACCCTTCATCTTCTCCTCGATCCGCCGCCGCCCCTTCCAAGGGAAGGAGGCCGTGTAGGCGAGGAATTCCAGGTTGAAATGTTCGGGACAACCTTCGGCCATGTCTGCCCGCACCCTGCCCCAGCTTCGGATCACGCGCTTCAGAACACGGATGACGCAGAGCGGCGCGGGAAGGTCGAGATGGATTACGGTGTCGGCGCGCCCGAGGCGGAGCGGCAGCGTGCCGCCGTAATTGCCCTCGATGATCCAGCGCGGCTGGGCGATGAGCGAGCTCACCTCGGCCGCCCATGTCGCCTTGTCCGGCTCTACCCAGCCGGGCCGCCAGTAGAGCTGGTCGAGGTGGAAGAGCGGCAGCCCCGTCCGTTTGGCAAGAACTCCCGCCAGGGTGGACTTGCCGGCCCCCGGCGATCCGATGACGAGCACCCGTTCCATTGCTTCCAGCCTTAAGCCAGTCAGTCCTGCAGCCGCAACGCCTCTCGCCTGCGATGGCGCCGACGCGACAGAACTCGACCGCGGCGGCGCTGATCGGCGCTCGTCGATTTTCCCCTCGCGATTGAACCGCTCGCCCGCCTTGCGGCACCTATAAGGGTAATCGGAGGGCGGGATGGCCGGCGGAGCGGAACGAACGATCGACGAATATCTCGTCGCATGCGCGCGCCTCGGCGACCGCGCCGCCTTCGAGCGGCTCGCGGCACGGTGGCAGAAGAAGCTCCTCGTTCACGCATGGCGCCTGCTTGGGGATGAGCAGGCGGCGCGGGATGCGGTGCAGGAGGGGTGGATCGAGATCGTGCGGAGCATCCGCCGGCTGCAGGACGCCGCGGCCTTTCCGGCCTGGGCCTTCCGCATCGTCACTCGCCGTTGCGCGCGCCAGATCGGGAGGCTGGAGCGCCTCCGCCGGTTGAATGCGGCCGTGGCCGCGGACGCCCTAATATCGGGCGAAGTCGACGGAGGGCCGGGCGGGGATGGAGACATCGCTCGGGTCCGCCGCGAGATCAGGCGCCTGCCGCCCCCGCAACAGGCGGCGGTCGCGCTCTTCTATCTGGAGGAATTGAGCGTCGGCGAAGTCGCTGCCGCGCTCGATGTGCCGGTCGGCACGGTGAAGACGAGGCTTATGCATGCCCGCAGAAAGCTGCGCAATGCAATCACGGGAGACGAATGATGCGCAATGTAGACGAGATACTCAACGAAGCGATGAGTGCCGAGGAGCGCGACCTTTTGGCGCGGCTGCCGGAGCCGGGCCTGTTCGGCGCCGCGGTCGGCCTGTTCAGCGGCCGGCTCGGCTGGGTGAACGTGGTCCTGATGATCGTCCAGGGGGCGGCTTTCCTCGCCGGCATCTGGGCCGCCTGGCGCTTCTTCCAAGCGACCGATGCCTACAACCAGCTGCGCTGGGGCTTGCCTGCCGTGACTCTGCTGATCATGGCGACTCTGATCAAGACGATGATGTGGCCGGCGGTGCAGGCCGATCGGGTGATCCGCGAGGTGAAGCGGCTCGAGCTCCGGCTCGCCGATCGCGGCGGTGGGCGCCTCTAGCGGGCCCCGGAGCGGGCCGTTCAATCCTGCAGCCGTAACGCCACTTCGTTCATGAAGCGGGCGTCTTCGCCCTTCGCCAGCCACTCGGCCTCGGCTGCGATGGCGCCCAGCATGTCAGCGAGCCGGTCGGTTTCCATTTTGGCATAGTTGCCGAGCACATGGCCGGTCACCTTGTCCTTGTGCCCGGGATGGCCGATGCCGATCCGGACCCGCCGGAATTCGTTGCCGATATGCTGTTCGGTGGAGCGGAGGCCGTTATGCCCGGCGGTGCCGCCGCCGGTCTTCACCTTCACCTTGAATGGCGCGAGGTCGAGTTCGTCGTGGAAGACGGTGACGTCGCCAATCTCCTTCTTGAAGAAGCGCATGGCTTCGCCGACCGATTGGCCGCTCTTGTTCATGAAGGTGGCCGGCTTCAGCAGCAGGATACGGGTGCCGCCGATCCGCCCCTGCTGGGCCCAGCCCTGGAAGCTCTTCCTGGGCGGATCGAAGCCGTGAGTCTCGGCAATGGCGTCCACTGCCATGAAGCCGACATTGTGCCGGTGCATCGCATATTGCGCGCCGGGATTGCCGAGGCCGACCCAGATCTGCACGGGCTCGAACTCCCAGTTGGCCGCCGCCGCTCCGGTCTGCCCAGGCACCTCCACCGGCTTTGGGGCCAGCAGGGCCGCGAGCGACCGGAGCAGCGACAAGCTGAAGGAGCCTTATTCCTCGGTCTTCTCGGGCGGCGTGTTGTCCTCTTCGCCGCCGGGACCCTGATCCGAGGGGACCTCGTCCGCCGGGACGTCGGCCGCGGCCGCATCGGCGGCGGCTTCGGCTTCCTCGGTGGCGCGCGTCACCGTCGGCGGAGCGATCGTCGCGATGGTGAAGTCGCGGTCGGTGATCGCGGATTCGCTGCCTTCCGGCAGGGTGACCGCCGAAATATGGATCGAATCGCCGATCTCGTAGCCGGTCAGGTCGATGACGATGTCGTCCGGAATTTGGGCCGCATCGCAGACGAGCTCGAGGTCGTGGCGGACGACGTTGACGACTCCGCCTTTGCGGATGCCGGGCGCTTCCTCATCGTTGATGAAGCGTACGGGAACGTTGACGTGCACCTTCGAATGCTCGCCGATGCGCAGGAAGTCGACATGCAGGGGCCGGTCCGTGACGGGGTGGAACTGCACGTCCTTGGGAAGGGTGCGGTTCGCCTTGCCGCCGACCTCGACCATCACCACCGAGTTCATGAAGTGGCCGGTGTTCAGCATTTTCACCAGCGCCTTCTCTTCCAGGTGGATCGAGAGGGGTTCTTGTCTTTCGCCGTAGATGACGGCGGGAACGCGGCCTTCGCGGCGCATTGCCCGGGAGGCTCCCTTGCCAGCCCGGTCGCGCGGCTCAGCGGGCAGCGTAAGCTGTTCGCTCATGTGCATGTCTCCAGAAACGGAATGTCAAAACTCCGCCGCTCACGCCTCCAGGGATGACCATGAACGGGGAAGGGGCGGCCTGTAGACCAGACCGCCCCTCCTGACAAGCTCGGGAAGCTTGCGCTTACTTCGAAACCCGCGCCGATTTGATACCGCGCTCGGCGAGCAGCTGCTGGACGCTGTTCTTGCCGGCGAGGTGCCCCGCGCCGACCGCGACGAACACCGTGCCCGGCTTGTCGAGCCGCTTCTGGATCCACTCGGCCCAGGTCTTGTTCCGGTTGGTGAACATGATGTCGTAGAGCTGCGGATCGTCGGCCAGGCTCTGGTTGAGGATCCTGACCAGCCCCTCGGTGTCGCCGTCGGACCAAGCCTTCAGCATGGGCGCCATCGTCTCGCCGATCTTCTCGACCCCGTCGAGGGTCTGGCCGAGGAACTTCACCTGTTGCGCTTCGGGCATCCGGTCGAACAGGCTCAGCTGAAATTCCATCCCTTCCAGTTCGTCGATCGGCATGCCCTTGGCCTTGGCGGCCTTGGTGAGGATGGTCTCCGGCCCGTTCTCTCCCTTGAGGCCGAGCTTCTGGGTCGCGACCTGGGTGAGCGCAATCGACGCGAACCACGGCTCGAGCGGCTCGAACGCCTGGGCCGGGATGCCGGCGGCCCCAAGGGTCTTTTCATATCTGGCCTTCATGTCCGCGGGCAGCTTGCTCGACAGCGTCTTGCCCGCCGGGTCGACCGCATATTTCACGATCAGCGGCTGGAGGTCGGCCGGGTTTTCCGGGAGCTTGGCTTCCAGCACCACTTCCTGACTCGCGTCGAACGCGGTCTTGACCTCGTCGTTGAACCAGTCGCTTTTGCCGTCCAGCATGTGGAAGGTGCCGAACAGGTAGATGGTCGTGTCCTCGTCCTTCACCACCCACATTGCCGGATTGGCGTCCGGAAGCGGCGTCTGCGCGGCCGCGGGAGCGGCGGCGGCGGCAAGCAGGGCCGCCAGAATAAGCTTCTTCATTAACTAAAACCCCTTTTGCCCGAAATACTTAGCCCGTCTCGCCCATAGCGCGGCCAGTCGCCGGTGGCCAGCGGGATTCGACGGATCGACCCGACAACCGTTGCGGATGCGCGGCGGCCGGAGCCGGACCTAGGCGACGCGCTCCGATAGGATGCCGCGCTCGCCGAGCAGCTGCTGGACGCTGTTCTTTCCCGCAAGGTGCCCGGCCCCGACAGCAACAAACACCGTGCCGGGCTTGTCGAGCCGGTTCCTGATCCACTCGGCCCAGTTGCGGTTCCGGCTGGTGAACATGAGGTCGTAGAGCGGCCCGTCATCCTTGATGCTCGCATTGATAAGCCTGGCGAGCCCGTCGGCGTCCCCGGCCGACCAGGCGACGAGCATCGGCGGCGCCGCCTGGTCGGTTTTCCCGGCGCCGTCGAGCATCTGGCCGAACAGGGCGACCTGCTGCGCTTCGGGCATCGCGTCGAACAGCCTCAGCTGATATTCCATGCCTTCGAGCTCGCCGATCGGCATGCCCCTGGCCCTCGCGGCCTGGGTGAGGATCGCCTCGGGTCCGTAACCGATGTTGAAGCTGGGCGCGGGCGTGACGATCTGAGTCATCGCCATCGAGGCGAACCAGGGCTTCAATGGTTCGAACGTCTGCGGCGGCACGCCCGCCGCGCTCAGCGCCTTGTCATATTTCGCCTTGATATCGGCCGGCAGCTTGCTCGACAGCGTCCTACCGCTGTGATCGACGCCCTGTCTGATATATTTGCGGAGAAGCGGCTGGAGCTCGGACGGGCTTTCCGGAAGCCGCGCTTCCAGCACCACCTCCTCGCTCGCGTCGAAAGCGGCCTTCACCTCATCGTTGAACCAGTCCTGCCTGCCGTCCAGCACGTGGATAGTGCCGAACAGATAGATGGTGGTGTCGGCATCCTTCACCACCCACATTGCCGGATTCGCATCCGGAAGCGCCGCCGGCGCCGTGGCGGGCACGGCGCCCCCCAGCGCCGCCGCCACAATGAATTTCATCATTAATCGACTCTCCCCGCCCTTTTGCCCGTAAAATTCCCCGCTCCTGCATAAATGGTTATTGGGCGGCGGCACCAGCGCAATTCGATGAACGGTGCTGGTTGATTTCGCGGCGCCGTCGCCGCCCCTCAACGCGCCTGCTTGACCCCCTCCGGGCCTTGCGTCAAAGCGGCGGCTTCCTTGTTGCACCTGCGAAGGCCTCGTTCTTGGGCGACCGACCCTTAAGCTTCCAGCGCCTCATCCTGACGCTCCACGATTATTGGGCGGGCCAGGGCTGCGTCATCCTTCAGCCTTATGATTCCGAAATGGGCGCGGGCACCTTCCATCCGGCGACCACCTTGCGGGCGCTCGG
>DATMJS010000194.1:0-5015 GCA_035553755.1 Allosphingosinicella sp. | reverse complement strand
CCCACGGCGCCCTCTGTCAAAACTCATGCCTTCGTATTCTTTCCCGCGCCCGTAACCCTGTTAGAACCACCGCGCTGGGCTGAACGCGCAAACGGCCTTCGGCGCGGAAATCGGCGCACCGCCGACTCCAATAACCTAATTTCGTGCTCGGAGCGAGGCACTTTCGATTCAAGAGAGCTCCGGCCGCCCGCGAGGCTGCGCCGCAAGCCATTGAGGAGTTTGCCGCCAAGGCTTATGCGGGAACCCATGACTGTTCATTTCCACGAGGAAGATCTCCCGGAAGGCGTCCTCGCTCCCGGCGCGGTCGCCGTTGATACCGAGACGATGGGGCTGCAGCTCGGCCGCGATCGGCTGTGCGTGGTGCAGATTTCGGATGGCCGGGGCGACGAGCACCTCGTCCGCTTCGCGCGCGGCAGCGACTATGCCGCCCCCAACCTGAAGGCGGTGCTTGCCGATCCGGCGCGCCTCAAGCTCTATCATTTCGCGCGGTTCGATCTTGCCTCGATCCGCGCCTATCTCGGGGTGGTGGCGGCGCCCGTCTATTGCACCAAGACAGCTTCGCGATTGATCCGAACCTATACCGACCGCCATGGTCTCAAGGAGCTGGTGAAGGAGCTGTTGTGCATCGAAATATCGAAGCAGCAGCAAACGTCCGACTGGGGCGCTCCCGAGCTCAGCGATGCACAGAAGGACTATGCCGCCTCGGACGTCCGCTATCTCCACCAGCTCAAGGAGAAGCTGGACGAGCGCCTGGAACGCGAAGGCCGGATGCGGCTGGCGGAAGCTTGTTTCGAATTCCTGCCGCACCGCGCGCTGCTCGATCTTGCCGGCTGGGCGGACCAAGATATTTTCGAACATGTCTGAGCTGGCGGTAAGGGAGCGGGTCGTAAAGCAGAGCTGGGCCGCGCCCGGCGGCTACCATGATCGGCTGATCCGCTTCCTCAAGATCGCGCTGCCGCTGCTGATTGGCCTGCTTACCGCCTATCTGGCTTTGGCGCCGCTCCAGAAGACGCAGGAGATCAGCTTCCTTCTCGACAAGAATAAGGTTGAGGTTGCCAAGGAGCGGATGCGTGTCAGCTCTGCCCGCTATCAGGGGCTGGACGACCGCGGACGGCCATTCACCATCGCTGCCGATTCGGCGGTGCAGGCGACCTCGTCCCGGCCCATAGTCGACATAAACGGAATGACCGCGCGCATACTGCTTCCCGACGGTCCCGCCACGCTTCGAGCGAACCGCGGCCGCTACGACATCGAGCGGGAGACGGTGAACGTCATCGGCCCGATCCTGTTCACCGCCGCCGATGGCTACCGCCTGCTGACCCGCGATGTGGCGGCCAACCTAAACGACCGGACGTTAGCGAGCGGCAACCGGGTCGACGGGCGGATGCCGCTCGGCACCTTCTCGGCAGACCGGCTGTTCGCCGAGCTTCCGGCCCGGAGGCTGCTCCTCACCGGGAATGTCGAAGGACGCCTTGAGCTCGGCAGCTTTTCAGCCGACCGGCTACTGGCGGAGATTCCGGCGCGGCGGGTGGTCCTCAGCGGCCGGGCCCGCTTGCATATCACACAGGGCGGCCTCAGATGAGGCGCATGAAGCATCTCGGCCTTGGTGTTGCGGCAGGAGCCGCCGCATTGTCCGCGCTAGCGGTTTCGCCCGCGCTCAGCCAGAGCGGGATCTCGGCTCTTCAGGGGCACAATACCAACGCGCCCGTCGATGTTGCGGCGGATCGGATCGAGGTGCAGGACCGCGCCGACCGCGCGATCTTTTCGGGCAATGTCGTCGTTCGCCAGGCGAGCCTGACACTCAATGCAGCTCGGCTGACGGTAGCCTATAGCGATGCGGGCGGCATTCAGATCCAGCGGCTCGACGCAAGCGGGGGCGTCACCGTCCGCAGCCCGTCGGAAACGGCGCGCGGCCAGTTCGCCATTTACGATCTCAGCAACCGGCTGATCACCCTGCTCGGCGGAGTCACCCTGACGCGCGGGGAATCCCGGGTCAGCGGCGGACGGCTGGTGATCGACCTCAGCAGCGGCCGCGCGGTGATGGATGGCGGGGGACCGGCGGGCACCCGCACCGAAGGCGGCCGCGTGACAGGCACTTTCACGGTCCCGCAGCGCAACGACTAAAAGGCCACGGTTCGGCGCATTTCGAGACACTTAGGACGTTTGCGCTGGACCTCGCCCGGCTAGTCATGCAGGAATCCTGCCAGTTCGGGGACAAGGATGCTTCGCCTCCGGGGGCGGCTGTGATAGCGGAAGCGGGATGAACGACACTGCCCTTATGGATCGTCTTGCCGGCACCGATGCGCCAGGAGAAGTCGCGCGCGGCCTTTCCGTCGTCTCGATCGCCAAATCCTACGATCGCAAGTCAGTTCTCAGGGATGTGTCGCTCGATGTGCGACGCGGCGAAGTGGTCGGGCTGCTCGGCCCCAACGGCGCGGGCAAGACCACCTGCTTCTATTCGATCATGGGGCTGGTGAGGCCCGACAGCGGCCGAATCCTCCTCGACGGCGAGGACATTACCGGCCTTCCCATGTATCGCCGCGCGATCCTCGGACTTGGTTACCTGCCGCAGGAAACCTCGATCTTCCGCGGCCTCACCGTGTCGCAGAACATAATGGCGGTGCTCGAAGTGGCTGAGCCCGACCGCCGCGTGCGGCATGAGCGGCTCGAGCAGTTGCTTGAGGAATTCAGCATCAGCCATCTTCGGGATGCGCCTGCGATGGCGCTGTCGGGAGGAGAGCGGAGGCGCTGCGAGATAGCGCGGGCGCTCGCCGCAGACCCATCGATCATGCTGCTCGACGAGCCGTTCGCCGGCATCGATCCGATCTCGATCTCCGACATCCGCGACCTCGTCGGCGAGTTGAAGAAGCGCGACATCGGCGTGCTTATCACCGACCATAATGTCCGGGAGACGCTCGATATCGTCGATCGCGCCTGCATCATCTACGACGGTCAGGTGCTGTTCGCCGGCAGCCCCGAGGCGCTGGTCGCCGACGAGAATGTCCGCCGCCTCTATCTCGGCGAGAGCTTCGAGCTGTAACGGTGGCGCTGGGGCCTCGCCTGGACCTAAGGCAGAGCCAGTCGCTGGTGATGACTCCGCAGCTCCAGCAGGCGATCCGGCTTCTGGCGCTGTCGAACCTCGAGGTCGAAAGCTTCATCGCGGAAGAGCTGGAGCGAAATCCTTTGCTCGAGAGCAGCGAAGGCGACGGCGAAGCCAATGCGGAACCCGCCGAGCCGGATCTGGGCCTCGCTGACGGCGACGAACCGGTGACGGTGGACCAGCTGGTCCTCTCCGGCGACGCCGAGCGGGATGCCCCGCTCGACGTCGACTATGATAGCGAGGATTTCCATCAGGATAGCGCCGCCGATTCGATGCGCGGCCTCGACGGCGGCCTCGGCCTCGACGGGGCCGCATCGGGCGGCGGCGGCCTGGAGGCTCCGGACTATGAAAGCTTCGTCGCCGGCGAGGTGTCGCTCCACGACCATCTGCTGGGCCAGGCGGGGGCGCTGCTTTCGGGCGCCGACTTGCTGATCGCCACCGCGATCATCGAGCAGATCGACGAGACCGGCTATTTCCTCGCCTCGCTTGCAGAGCTTGCGCAGCGGCTCGGCACGCCGCTCAACGAAGCCGAGCGGGTGCTCGGCTTCGTTCAGGGCTTCGATCCGCCGGGGATCGCGGCCCGCTCCCTTTCCGAATGCCTCGCGCTGCAGGCGAAGGACGCCAACCGCTACGATCCGGCGATGGCGCGGCTGATCGGCAATCTCGATTATGTCGCCAAAGGCAATCTCGCCGCGCTGAAGCGCATCTGCGGAGTCGACGATGAGGATCTGGCGGACATGATCCGGGAGCTTCGCGCCTACGACCCCAAGCCCGGCTGCAATTTCTCGCAGGGCGAGAGGGTCGATGGCGTCGTGCCGGACGTGTTCGTGGCGCGGCGCGGCCATGGCTGGGCGATCGAGCTGAACAATGCGACTCTTCCCAAGCTGCTCGTCAACCGCAGCTATTATGCCGAGCTGGCCAGCGGTCCGCAGAACCGGCAGTCCAAAGCCTGGCTTTCCGAATGCCTTGCCAGCGCCAACTGGCTGTTGAAGGCGCTGGACCAGCGCGCGCGCACCATTGTCAAGGTCTCGACCGAGATCGTGAAGCAGCAGGAGGGTTTTTTCCGCGCGGGCGTCGCGCATCTCCGTCCGCTCACGCTCCGGACGGTGGCGGACGCAATCGGAATGCACGAATCGACGGTGAGCCGAGTCACCTCCAACAAATATCTCGCCTGCGACCGCGGGCTGTTCGAGCTCAAATATTTCTTCACCAGCGGCATCCAGAGCGCGGACGGCGGCGACGCCGTTTCGGCCGAAGCGGTGAAGAGCCATATCAAGGCGCTGATCGCGGCCGAGGACCCGAAGCGCATCCTGTCCGACGACCAGCTGGTCGACATGCTGCGCGCCAAGGGCTTCGACATCGCTCGGCGGACGGTCGCCAAATATCGCGAGGCGATGGGGATCGGCTCCTCGGTCCAGCGCCGCCGCCAGAAAGCGATCGGCAGCCGCGCCGCCTGAAACCTCGCGTTCGCCCGCCCGTTGGTCCGCCGAAGGAGAATGGCAGTGACGGACAACAAGAAGAAGGGCGATTTCAACAAGGGCGGCAAGGACGATATCGGCGGCAACAAGAAGCAGCGCGAGAACCGCAACGAAGATAGCCGCACCGGCGGCCAGAATAGCGGCGGCGGCGGCCGGGACTGAGCCTGCCGCATCCGGATAGCGCTTGAAGGACTGATCTCCGCCCGCGCCTGCGACTCCCGTTGACTCTGCTGTACCGGTAGGAACATACCGGGAACAAAGGAGTCTCCGAGTCGCCATGTCCGTGCCCGCTTCATTGCCGAGCGACCGCCTCTCCGTCCTTCGGGCGGAGGTGCGGGCGATCGAATCGGCCGGGCGGCGCGAGGAGTCGCTCCATCTGCCTTTCGGCCTTCCTGCTATCGACGACCGGCTTGCCGGGGGCGGCCTTGCCGCTGGGG
>DATMJS010000193.1:0-5133 GCA_035553755.1 Allosphingosinicella sp. | reverse complement strand
CGGGAGGCAGCAGCGCGCCTGCGGCGAGCATCGCGTCGCTGTCGATCTCGCAGCCGTCCATGACGATCGAGCCCAGCCCGACGAAAGCGCGGTCGCGGAGGATACAGCCATGGACCATCGCCAGATGGCCGATCAGCACGTCGCTGCCGATCAGTGTCGGATGGCCATCCGGCGCCCCCGGCTTGGGAGAATCGACATGGATGACGCTCCCGTCCTGGATGTTGGTACGGGCGCCGATGCGGATCCGGTTCACGTCGCCGCGCAGCACGCAATTATACCAGATGCTCGCCTCGGGGCCTATCTCGACGTCGCCGATCACCCGCGCGCCTGGCGCGACGAAGGCGCTGGGATCGACCTGGGGGGCCTTGCCGCCGAAGCTCAGGAGGTTCGCGCCGTCCATTCCGTTTTCCCGATCGTGTAGACGATGACCGTGCCTTCGGCCCACTCGGGGCCCCGATAGTCGAGCTCGGGGCGGCGCGTCATGCCGAGCCGCTCCATCAGGCCCCAGCTCGGGCTGTTGCCGACGACCGTAAGCGCCACCACGCGTTCCGCTCCGACAGGCCCGAAGGCATGATCGAGCGACGCGGCGGCAGCCTCTTTTGCATAGCCCTGCCCCCAGGCGTCCTCCCGCAGCCGCCAGCCGATCTCATATTCGCCTTCCACCGGACTGCCCGGATCGTCCGCAATTTTTAGGCCGCAAAAGCCGAGAAACGCGCCGTCCTCCTTCCGCTCCACAACCCAGAAGGTGAAGCCCCGCTCCTCTTGCCAGCGGACGAAGCGGCTGGCGACGATTTCATCGAGGAATTCGCGGCTTTTGACGCCGCCGAGCCAGCGCATCACGGCGGGCCTATTGGTATGAAGGTGGAACTGCTCGCCGTCCCCCGGCCTCCAATTGCGGAGGACGAGCCGATCTGTCTCGATCATGGCCAGAAATCCTTGAGCAGCGGCAGGATGCTTGCATGGTCGTCGCTCCAGCCGGCAAAACCGGGCAGTTCGGGCAGAGTGCGCCAATCTCGCCCGGACTTGCCACTGGCGATCTGGAGCAGGAGCAGTGTCCCGGGATCGCGCGAAAGCGCCACCCACACGGAGGAGTTGAGGTGCCGCGCCTGCTCTTCATCGCTCGTCTCATGGCTGAGGATCGCCGCATCCCAGCCGCCCTGCCTGGCCGCCGCCGCAAGCACCGGCCGCAGTTCGATATAGCGGTTGGAGATGTGGACCAGCAGCAGCCCGTCCGGCTGAAGCGCCTGCCCGTAAACGTCGAGAGCCTCCTTGGTCAGCAGGTGCATCGGCACCGCGTCCGAGGAAAAGGCGTCCACCGCCAGCAGGTCAAGCGATCCGGGGGGCTGCTGAGCCAGGGTGAGCCGCGCGTCGCCGAGCACCAGCTTCGCCTGCGGCGCGCAGCGGGAAAGGAAGGTGAAGCGGCCGGAATCGCGCGCAATCCTCACGATCGCAGGATCGATTTCAAAAAAGCGCCAATCCTGCCCCGGCCGTGCGTAGCAAGCCAGCGTCCCGGTGCCGAGGCCGACAACGCCGATCCGGGCATTGTCGCCGAACATCAGCCAGGCGCCCGTCATAGCCAATCCAACTCCCGAGCGGCGGCCATAATAGCTGGTCGGCTCCGTCTCCTCGCGGGGCCGGGTGATCTGCAGGCCGTGGAGCGTCGTGCCGTGAACCAGGGTGCGAGTGCCCTCGGCTCGCCGGTCGGTGATCGTATAGACGCCGAAATAGCTGCGCGTGCGGTCGTCGCTCAAGCTGATCCGGAGCGTGTCCCAACCGCCATAGCTCAGCATCAGAGCCCCAAGGCAGGCGGCGAATACGAGGGGGCGGCCCAGGCTGACGATGGCTAGCAGCGCGATCATGGCGGCTCCCGCAATCGCGGCTCCATCCGAAAGAGACGGCCACATATGACGGCTAAGTGCCATCGAAAGGAGGATCGCGCCGGACGGGATCAGGAGCGCCAGCAGCCTTGCGCGCCTGGGATCGTCCCACAGCCGCCGTAGCGGGCCGATGAGCGGAGTCTGGGGAACAAGCAGAGCGGCGGCGAGGATCAGCAGCGGATGCTCATAGGCCCAGTCGAACAGAGTCGGCGCAAGGATTGCGCAGAAGAAGCCGCCGAGAACACCGCCCACGGACATGGCGAGGTAAAAGGCGGTGAGATGGTCCGGAGCGGGCCGCAGCCGGTACATCTCGCTGTGGAGCGTGACCGCGACGAAGAAGAGCAGGCTAAGCCCCAAACTGGCGGCGAATAGCGGGTGCCGGCTGCCTTCGAAGAAAGCGAGGCCTCCGGCGACGAGGACTATGAGTGGAGCCACCTGAGTAATGAATGTAGCCGGGCCGCGGCGGGTCGCGAAGGCGACGACGAAGCTCAGCAGGTAGAGGCCGAGCGGGACCACCCAGAGGAGGGGCATGGCGACGATGTCGGTGGTGAGATGCGTCGTCGTCGACAGCATCAGCCCCGAAGGCACCGCCGCAAGCGCCACCCAATGGAGCAGCTGCGTCCGCGATGGCGACGGCGTAGGTGCGGCGGGCGGCCGCTCGACCGCCTTGCCCGGAATGGTGAGCGCACAGCCCGCCACCAGCAGCACGAGCAGGCCATAGCCGCCCGTCCATAGGGCGCTTTGCTGGCGAAGCGTCAGCAGCGGCTCGACCAGCAAGGGATAGGAAATGAGCCCGGCGAAGCTGCCGAGGTTTGATGCTGCATAGAGCGCGTAAGGCTCGCCCCGGCTGCTCTCCATTGCATACCAGCGCTGCATCAGCGGCGCCTGCGCGGAGATGATGAAGAAGAGCGGCCCGATCGAGCCGATCAGGAACCAGGGCACCCAGAAAGCGGGCTCGAAACTGATCGGCGGAATGGCGGAGCTGAGCCCGATAGGCAGCCACAAAGCGGCGGCGCCGAACAGCGCCAGGTGGAGCCCGGCCTGGCGGCGGGGTCTCAGACGGGAAAGCCAGTGGGCATAGGCGTAGCCGCCCAGCAGCAGCGCCTGATAGACCAGCATGGCGCTGTTCCAGACGGCCGGTGCGCCGCCCAGCCGCGGCAGCGCCATCCGGGCCACCATCGGCTGGGTAAGGAACAGGAGGAAGGAGCCGGTGACGATGGTGGCGAGGAAGAGCGGCCTCGCGAACCGTTCCCGCGCATATTGAGCTGGAGCCGCTTCAGCCGTCACGAAGCAACCGCGCGGCTACAGGCGCGTGATAGGTGAGAACGCCGGCGCAGCCCGCCCGCTTGAACGCCATCAGGGTTTCGAGAACCAGTGCGTCGCGGTCGCCCGCCCCCGCGGCGGCCGCGGCTTCGATCATCGCATATTCGCCGGACACCTGGTAGGCGAAGACCGGCACCTCGAACCGTTCCTTCACCCTCCGAACGATATCCAGATAGGGAAGCCCCGGCTTCACCATCACATGGTCGGCGCCCTCGGCGATGTCGAGCACGACCTCGCGCAGCGCCTCGATCGCATTGCAGGGGTCCATCTGATAGCTTTTCTTGTCGCCCTTCAGCAGCCCTTTGCTGCCGACCGCGTCGCGGAAGGGGCCGTAGAAGGCGCTCGCATATTTGGCGGCATAGGCCATGATCTGAACGTTGGGGTAGTTTTCGCGCTCCAGCGCCTGGCGGATCGCGCCGACGCGGCCGTCCATCATGTCGGAGGGCGCTACGATGTCCGCGCCCGCTTCGGCCTGCACCAGCGCCTGCTCGACCAGGATTTTCGAAGTCTCGTCGTTGAGCACATAGCCGCATTCGTCGGTCAGGCCGTCATGGCCGTCGGCGGTATAGGGGTCGAGCGCCACGTCGGTGAGCACGCCCACTTCCGGGGCCGCCTCCTTCACCGCCTTTACCGCGCGGCAGATGAGGTTTTCCGGGTTGAGCGCCTCGCGTCCATCCTCGCTGCGGAGCCTCGGCGGCGTGTTGGGGAACAGTGCGATGCAGGGGATGCCGAGCTCGCGCGCCTCGCGCGCCCGGTCGGCGAGCCTGTCCACCGACCAGCGCGACACGCCCGGCAGCGTTGCGATCGGCTTTTCGACGCCGCTTCCATCGGTCACGAAAAGCGGCCAGACGAGATCCGAAGGAGTCAGCACCGTCTCCGCGACCAAAGCGCGGCTCCAGGGATGGCAGCGCGTGCGGCGAAGGCGGGTGGAGGGAAAGGAAGGACTGCTCATGTTCGCTACCGGCTCTAGCGCGGGCTATTCGCGCTGGAAAGCGGGATGGACACGCTTTGCCCCCTCGGGAGTTAGCGGAAGGTGACCAGACCTGTCCCTCGCGAAGCCGTGCTCGTCATCAATGCCCATTCGCGAAGGGGCCGCGCCCTGTTTTGCGAGGCCAAGATCAAGCTGGAGGAAGCAGGGATCAGGCTGAAGGAAGCTCATGCCCTCAAAGACCCGAGGAAGCTCCCAGACGCGGTAAGGCAAGCGGTGAGGAACGGCGCCCCGATGATCATCGTCGGCGGCGGCGACGGCTCGCTGTCGTGCGCCGTCGACGACCTGGTCGACCGGGACTGCGTCTTCGCGGTGCTTCCGCTCGGCACTGCCAACAGCTTCGCAAGGACCGTGGGCATTCCGATGGACCTTGATGGAGCGATCGACGTCATCAGGAACGGCACGCGAAAGCGGATCGATCTGGGTGTGATCAACGGCGATTACTTCGCGAATTGCGCGGCGATGGGGCTTTCCCCGATGATCGGCGAAGGCATCCCGCACAAGCTGAAGCGCTATTTGGGGAGAGTAGGTTATCTCATCTGGGCTGTCTGGTGTCTGGTCAAGTTCCGTCCATTCCAGCTGACGGTGGACGACGGCAGGGAAGCGCAGACTGTCTGGGCGACCGAGGTCAGGATCGCCAACGGCCGCTATCATGGCGGGGTCGAGCTCATTGAGGAGGCCGAGCTCGACAGCGGCGAGATCGTCGTTCAGGCGGTGATCGGCCGCAGCGTATGGCGCCTCGTCTGGGACTGGTTCGCCAAATATTGGAAGCTGCCGACACGCGAGCGGACGACGCAGGAATTCCATGGACGGCGCCTTCGGATCGACACCAAGCCGCGGCTGCGCATCTCGATCGACGGTGAGGTGCTTGCCCGCACCCCTGCAACGGTGGAGGCCGCCCACAAGGCCATCGAAGTGATGGTGCCGACGGAGGTCGTCTAGCCG
>DATMJS010000192.1:0-10519 GCA_035553755.1 Allosphingosinicella sp. | reverse complement strand
TTCCTCGCCGGCGTTTAACGTGACGTAGCAGTAGATTCCCTGGCCCTTGATGTCGTGCGGGTAGCCGACCACCGCCGCTTCGGCGACCTTGGGGTGCGCGACCAGCGCGCTTTCCACTTCCGCAGTGCCGAGCCGGTGGCCCGAAACGTTCAGCACGTCGTCTACTCGGCCGGTAATCCAGTAATAGCCGTCCTCGTCGCGGCGGCAGCCGTCGCCCGTGAAATATCTGCCGGGATAGGTGCTGAAATAGGTCTGCACGAAACGCTCGTGGTCGCCATAGACGGTGCGCATCTGGCCGGGCCAGGAGCGGGCGATGCAGAGATTGCCTGACGCCGCGCCTTCGAAGACGGCGCCGTCCGCATCGACCAGCTGCGGCATCACTCCGAACAGAGGCCGCCCGGCCGATCCGGGCTTCATGTCGTGTGCGCCTGGAAGGGTGGTGATCATGATCCCTCCGGTCTCGGTCTGCCACCAGGTATCGACCACTGGGCAGCGGGCATCGCCCACCGTCTCATGGTACCAGCGCCACGCTTCCGGGTTGATCGGCTCGCCGACGGTGCCGAGCAGGCGCAGCGAAGAGCGGTCGTGGCGCTTCACCGGCTCCGCACCCTCGCGCATCAACGCGCGGATTGCGGTGGGCGCGGTGTAGAAGATGTTGACCCTGTGCCGCTCGACCACGTCCCAGAAGCGGCTAAAATCGGGATGATTGGGTACGCCCTCGAACATCAGGCTGGTCGCGCCGTTTGCAAGCGGTCCGTAGACGACGTAGCTGTGGCCGGTCACCCAGCCGACGTCGGCGGTGCACCAGAATATCTCGCTAGGCTTGTAGTCGAATACATAGTGGAAGGTGAGGGCGGTCCAGACGGCGTAGCCGCCGGTGGTATGAAGCACGCCTTTCGGTTTTCCGGTCGAGCCCGAAGTGTAGAGGATGAACAGCGGGTCCTCGGCGCCCATCGGTTCGCACGGGCATTCGTCGGGTACCGTCGCCCCAAGCTCATGATACCAATGATCGCGGCCTTCGCAGAAATGGATGTCGTTGCCGAGGTGGCGGACGACCAGCACCGCGCCCACCTCGACTCCTTCCAGCGCGGCATCGACATTGGCTTTCAGGGGTACAAGCTTGCCGCCGCGCATGCCGCCGTCGGCGGTGACGACGAAGCGGCTGGCGCAATCCTCGATCCGGCCCCGCAGCGCCTCGGGCGAGAAGCCGCCGAACACCACCGAATGGACCGCGCCAATCCGGGCGCAGGCGAGCATCGCCACCGCCGCTTCGAGAATCATCGGCATGTAGAGGGTGACGCGGTCGCCCTTGGCGACGCCGAGCGCCTTGAGGCAGTTCGCCATCCGCACGACCTCGGCGTAGAGCCCGCCGTAGCTGAGGCTCTTCACCACCCCCGGCTCGTCGCCCTCCCAGAGGAGCGCCGTGTCGTCGGCGCGGGACGCCAGGTGCCGGTCGACGCAATTGTGGCAGAGGTTCAGCACCCCGTCCTCGAACCATTTGATGTCGACCGGGTCGTAGGACCAGTTGCCCATGATCGTCGGCTCGCGAAACCATTCGATCCGCCGCGCCTGCTCCGCCCAGAATCCGTCCGGATCCTCGATGGAGCGCCGGTAGAACGCCTCATATTCGGCGGCGCCGGCATGTGCGGAGCGGACGGTTTCTTCGGGAGGAGGAATGCGGTCGTTCATGTCGGCATCTTTGCTCCCGGACCTTGCCTGAGGGAAGAATTTTCCGTTTCTGCGATCGTTCCATGGATCAACCGATCCGCGTAATTTGGAGCGAATCACCAGGCTGTGCTATGGTCGCAATACAGCCAGTCTCCGTTCAGCTTGGCCCTGTTAAAGGGGCGGCCTGTCGGGGCTGCGGTTGGCAAAGAACACGTGCCGCTCTATGGGGCCGGCTCGCACTAACTGGAGTCGTGGATGCTTACAGCCTCATTGCGCATGCCGATCATGCGCATGCCCAAGCTGGAACGCCGGCACTGGCTGGGGACCGCGGTGCTCGCGCTGGCGGCCGCGCTTTACCTTGTCGCCGGGATCAGCGTCACCCAGCTCGCGGGGCCCGACGGGCAGGCCTATGCAAAGGTCGCGCGTGGGGCGGGGCAGGCGGGCGCGCAGGCGCTGCCCGCGCCCGAGCCGCTTCAGTTCAAGCAGGTGAAGCCGGAAGACGCGGTGGCGATCAACGCGGCCGTTCCCATTTCCACCCTCCCGAACCCCGCCGCGAGCCCCTTTTTCCTCCGCGCCTCGTCGGAGCTCGACCGGCAGCGTTCGCTCGAATGCCTCACCGCTGCGGTCTATTATGAAGCCGCGACCGAAGGCGTCGACGGTCAGCGGGCGGTCGCGCAGGTGGTGTTGAACCGGCTGCGGCACCCGGCCTATCCAGGCAGCGTCTGCGGCGTCGTTTTCCAGGGGTCCGAGCGGGCGACCGGCTGTCAGTTCACCTTCACCTGCGACGGATCGATCGCCCGCGCGCCGCATCCCGCCTTCTGGGCGCGTGCCCGCGCGGTCGCCTGGTCCGCGCTCAACGGCTATGTGCATGCACCGGTCGGCTGGGCGACTCACTATCACACCAATTGGGTGGTGCCTTACTGGAGCTCGAGCCTCGTCAAGCTCGCCAATGTCGGCACCCACATCTTCTACCGCTGGGAAGGCGGCTGGGGCCGGCCCGCGGCCTTTACTGGCCGCCACAAGGGCACCGAGCCAGTCTTGCCGAAGATGGCCTATATCGGCGTCGGAGCGCCGGTGGAGGAAGTGCTGACGCCCGAGCAGCAGGCGGCGCTCGCTTCGGCCGAGGCAACGGCAGTTGAGGCCACGGCCGCTGCCGACGCGGCTCCGGCTACTGGCAATTTCGATCTGAAGGCGCTGAGCAACCGGGCGGTGATCCGCCGCTTCGAGCCGGCCCGCCGCGAGGATATCGCGGTCGCGGCCAAGCAGACGCCGGCGGGGGCCAAGGTCGAGGACAGCACCCGCTGGGCGCTGACCGGCGGCGGTACGTCGGGCGAAGCTTTGGGCAGCAAGCAGGCGGCCGCCCCGGCCGAAGCCAAAGCCGCGAACTAGCCTTTCCTTTTCTCGCGCTGCGCCGCCACGCGGAGGCGCAGCGCGTTCAACCGGATGAAACCTTCGGCATCGCGCTGGTTGTAGGCGGTCGCGCCCTCCTCAAAGGTGACCAGCTCCTGGTCATAGAGTGACAGCGGGCTTGTCCTTCCGATCACCGTAGCATTGCCCTTGTAGAGCTTCATCCTGACGGTGCCGGAGACATGCTCCTGGCTCTTGTCGATCAACGCCTGCAGCATCTCGCGTTCGGGCGAGAACCAGAAGCCGTTATAGATGAGCTTCGCATAGCGCGGCATGATCTCGTCCTTGAGGTGCATCGCTCCGCCGTCGAGCGTGATCGATTCGATGCCCCGGTGCGCGGCGAGCAGGATCGTCCCGCCAGGCGTTTCATAGACGCCGCGCGACTTCATGCCGACGAAGCGGTTCTCGACCAGGTCGAGCCGGCCGATGCCGTTGTCATGGCCGAGCTGGTTCAATCGCGCCAGCAGGGTTGCGGGCGACAGCCGCTCGCCGTCGATTGCGACGGGATCGCCGCGTTCGAACCCGATCTCGATCACCGTCGGCGCGTCGGGCGCCTCCTCGGGCGAGATCGTGCGCTGGTGGACATAGTCGGGCGCTTCGGCGGCGGGATCCTCCAGCACCTTACCTTCCGAGGAGGAATGCAAGAGGTTGGCGTCGACCGAAAAAGGGGCTTCCCCGCGCTTGTCCTTCGCGATCGGGATCTGGTGCTTCTCGGCGAAGTCGATGAGCTGCTCGCGGCTCTTGAAGTCCCATTCGCGCCAGGGGGCGACGACGCGGATATTGGGCTCCAGCGCATAATAGCCGAGCTCGAAGCGGACTTGGTCATTGCCCTTGCCCGTGGCGCCGTGACAGACCGCGTCCGCGCCCACCGAACGCGCGATCTCGATCTGGCGCTTGGCGATCAGCGGGCGGGCGATCGAGGTGCCGAGCAGATACTGGCCTTCATAAACGGTGTTGGCGCGGAACATCGGAAAGACGAAGTCCCGGACGAACTCCTCGCGCAGATCGTCGATGAAGATGTTCTCGGGGCGGATGCCGAGCAGCTCCGCCTTGCGGCGCGCGGGCTCCACCTCCTCGCCCTGGCCGAGGTCGGCGGTGAAGGTCACCACTTCGGCGCCATATTCGGTCTGCAGCCATTTGAGGATGATCGAGGTATCGAGTCCGCCCGAATAAGCGAGCACCACCTTCTTGGGTGCGTCTTGCTTCATGGTCATTCCTGTCCGCTGAGAATGCGGAAGCGGCTTGCCAGCGCTTCCACGGTGACGCCGTCGCGAACGGCGAGGAACAAGGTGTCGTCGCCGGCGATGGTGCCGGCGACTTCCGGCAGCTTCGCCTGGTCGATGGCGAGGCAGACGAGGTGGGCGGAGCCCGGGGGCGTTTTGATGACGATCATGGGACCCGCAGCCTCGACCGACTGCACCCATTCGCCGAGGATACGCTGGAGCCGAGTCGCCGCCCAGTCGCTGTCGGCGAGCTGATCCGGGAGCGCGTAGCTAAGCACGCCGCCGCGCTTCACCTTGATCGCGCCCAATTGGTCGAGGTCGCGCGACACGGTCGCCTGGGTAACGGCATAGCCCAGCGAGGCGAGCTTCGCGGTCACTTCCTCCTGGCTGCCTACCGAGCCGGCGCGGATCATGTCCGCTATCGCCTTCTGCCGCCTTACCCGCGCGTCGGTCATGGGCGCGCCCCCAGCATCCAGGCCATCGCGCCGCGCGCGCTGTGCATGCGGTTCCCGGCCTGCCGCCAGACGGCGCTTTGCGGCCCATCGATGACCTCGGCAGTCACCTCTTCGCCTCGCCGCGCGGGGAGGCAATGCAGGAACCAGGCCTTGTTGGAGCGGGCGAGGAGGGCTTCGTCCACCTGATAGGATGCCAGTGCCTGCCGACGCGCCTCCGCTTCGGCGTCCTGGCCCATCGACACCCAGACGTCGGTATAGACGATCTCCGCCTCTTCCACCGCTTCGGCCGGATCGACGACCTGCCGGACGCCGTCCAGGCTCTCGTCGAGGCCATAGCCTTCGGGGCTGGCGATCGTCAGCTCGGCGCCGATCAGCGAGCAGCCTTGCGCCAGCGACCGGCAGACATTGTTGTCGCCGTCACCGATATAGGCGACCCGCACGCCTTCGAGCCGTCCGACGAGTTGCCGAATGGTGAGGATATCCGCCAGCGCCTGCAGCGGGTGGTCGCTGTCCGAAAGCATGTTGAGCACAGGGGCGTCGGTCGCCGCCGCCATGCCGTCGAGCAGCCGGTGGTCGTTCACGCGCGCGGCGATGATCTTATAGTAGCAGGCGAGGGTGCGGGCCACGTCCTCCACGCTCTCACGTGCGCCGAGCCCCACTTCGTTCTTCTGGATGTAGACGGGGTGGCCGCCGAGCTGCACGACCGCCATCTCCATCGAATTGCGGGTGCGCGCGCTCGGCTTCTGGAAATAGAGCGCGACGCCCTGGCCTGCGAGCGGCCGCCCGAGATCGCTCCGCTCGGACAGCTCCACTATCTGGCGCAGGGCTTCGGCGCCAAGATCGGCGATGGTCAGAAGGTCGCTCATCAGTCTTTCTTAATCATGGTGCCGATGCCCTGGTCGGTCAGTATCTCGATCAGCAAAGCGTGCGGCACGCGTCCGTCGATAATGTGCGCGGTTCCGACTCCGCCCTCCACGGCATCGGCGCAGGCGCGCAGCTTCGGAATCATGCCCTTGCTCACGCTGTCGTGGCTGATGCGTTCGCGCAGCTCCGTCGAGGTGAGGCGCTGGATCAGGCTGTTTTCGTCCGCGGGGTCATCGAGAAGGCCGGGGGCGGCGGTAAGATAGACGATCTTCTCCGCCTGCATCGCAACCGCGATCGCCATTGCCGCCTCGTCCGCGTTGACATTGAAGGGCTGGCCGTTCGTGTCGGCGCCGATCGTCGAGACGACCGGGGCGAGTCCCTGGTCGAGCAGGCCGTGCAGGCGCTCGGCGCGGACATGGGCGACATCGCCGACGAAACCGAGCGCCGGATCCCGCGGGATGGTGATGAGCAGGCCGCCATCTTCACCGGCGACTCCGACCGCGACCGGTTCCTCGCCCGCCTCGCGATTGATTGTGGCGACGAGGTCGCGGTTGACCTTGCCGACCAGCACCATGCGGACGATGTCGAGCGTCTCCTCGTCGGTGACTCGGAGGCCGTCTCGGAACTCCGGCTGCTTGCCAACCTTCTTCATCATCGAGTCGACCTGCGGACCGCCGCCATGGACGAGCACGCAGCGCACGCCCACGCTCCGGAGCAGCAGCACGTCCTGAGCAAGCGCGCGGTCGATATCCTTGTCGATCGCGGCGCCGCCGAGCTTCACGACGACCGACTTGCCGGCAAAGCGCTGGATATAAGGGAGGGCCTGGACAAGGACGTCCGCGGTTTGGGTGGGCGTCATGAGGTCTTGCTGTTCTCTTTGATGTAGCCAGGGCCGAGGTCGATCCCGATCACCTGCGCGGAGCCCGAGCCGAGCCCGAGCGCGATCTCGATATCGATCTCCTCATTCTTCATATGCGCGGCGACAGCGGCCTCGTCATGCGCGAGCGGAGCGCCGGCCCTGGACACGGTGATGCCGCCATAGGCGACCGTCACCTTGTCGGTGTCGAACTCTATCCCCGCCGAGCCCGCCGCCGCCAGCAGCCGTCCCCAATAAGGGTCGCTGCCATACCAGGAGCATTTGACGAGGTTGTTTTCGGCGATGTTCTTGGCCGCGATCCGAGCCTCGGCATCGCTGACGGCGCCGGTGACTCGGAGCGTCACCATCTTGGTCATTCCTTCGGCATCGCGCGCCATCTGCCGGGTGAGGTCCTCACACAGTTTGTGCACCGCGTCCGCGAACTCGCCCATGTCCGGCCTGCCCCTGCGTCCGCTCGCGAGCAGGAACACGGTGTCGTTCGTCGAGGTCGCGCCGTCCACGTTGAGGGTGTTGAACGTGCGGTCGGCCGCGCTTTTCAGGATATGCTGCAGCTCCTCCCGCTCCACCTCGGCATCGGTGGTGAGGAAGGCGAGCATGGTCGCCATATTTGGCGCTATCATCCCGCAGCCCTTTGCCATGCCGCCGAGCGTGAAGGTCGAGCCCTTCACCAGGGCTTCCTTGGTCTTGCTGTCGGTGGTGAGGATGCCTTTGGCCGCGTCGTGCGCCCCGTCTGCGGAGAGCTTCTTCGCGAGCTTGGGCGTCGCCTCGAGGATCCTGTCGATCGGCAGCGGCGTGCCGATGATCCCGGTCGAGCAGACCAGCACATGCTCGGTCCGGCAGCCGACCGAGTCCGCCGCGGCCGCGCACATGGCTTCGGCATCGGCCATGCCCGGCGCGCCCGTGCCGGCATTGGCGTTGCCCGAATTGACGATGATCGCCGCCGCGCGACCGCCGTTCGCCTCAAGGCGGCTCCGGCTCGCGACCACCGGCGGCGCGACGAACTTGTTCTGGGTGAATACCGCAGCGGTAGTGACCGGCTGGCCGTTCTCGGTCGCCACCAGCGCCATGTCGTAGCGCTTGCGCTTGACGCCGGCATGGCAGCCGGCGGCGACGAAACCCTCGGCGGCGGTGATGCTCATGGATATACTCCCACCCTGGGCAGGCCGGCGGTCTCGTCCAGGCCGAGCATCAGGTTGGCGCACTGGATCATCTGCCCGGCCGCTCCCTTGACGAGATTGTCGAGCGCGGCGATCGCCAGCACCCGGCCGGTGCGCTCGTCGTAGCGCGCGGTCAAATGCACCGCGTTCGATCCCAGCGTCCACTTGGTCGAGGGAGGCCGTTCCGAAACATGGACGAACGGCTCGTCCGCATAGGCGGCGCGGAGCGCCTCCAGCGGGTCGCACGGCCCTCTGGACGCCGCATAGCAGGTGGCGAGGATGCCGCGGTTCATCGGCGCGAGGTGAGGCGTGAACAGCACCTGCCCGCCGAGGCCCATCTCCATCTCCGCGGTATGGCGGTGGGTGAGGAGGCCGTAGGCCGAAAAATTCTCGGCCACGCTGTTGAAGTGCGTCGCTTCCTTCAACCCTTTGCCTGCCCCGGTGACGCCCGACGCTGCATCGATGACGATCGTGCCGGGATCGATCAACTCCATCAGCGGCTTCAGCGCCAGGATAGCGGAGGTGGGGTAGCAGCCGGCCGCGGCGACGCAGCGCGAAGCGCGGATCGCCTCGCGGTTCAGCTCAGGAATGCCGTAGACGAAGCGGTCCAGCAGCTCCCGCGCCTCGTGCGGCTCGCCGTACCAGCGCTCGTAGTCGGCAGCATCGCGCAGCCGGAAATCGGCGCCGAGATCGACAAAGGCGATGCCGCGCTGGATGATTGCGGTCGCGATCCGCTGTGAATGCCCATGCGGAAGCGCGGCGAAGACGAGGTCGATGCCGTCCAGCTTTTCGGGCGCGAACTTCTCGACCGCCGCCTCAGGATAGGCGAGGGCGAGATGCGGATGCACCTGTTCGAGCGGCAGCCCCGCCTGGCTGTCGCCGAACAGCCGAGTGGGGCGGATATGCGGGTGCTGCGCGCAAAGCCTCAGCAGCTCCGCGCCCACAAATCCCGATGCACCCAGAATCGCTGCCTGTACCA
The DNA here is from genome assembly GCA_035553755.1 of Allosphingosinicella sp. GTDB lineage: Bacteria > Pseudomonadota > Alphaproteobacteria > Sphingomonadales > Sphingomonadaceae > Allosphingosinicella. Next base: position 1,889 of record DATMJS010000192.1, on the reverse strand, counting down.
TGAGGCGCGCCATATGCGCACTCATGCATAACTATGCAATAGCACTTCGGGGGATCAGCGCGAAATCTTTGTGGCCCTGGCTGCCGTTCGTGACGAAGCCAATACGTTGCTCAGCGGATCGTCAGCCCTAGAAACCGACCCGTAGACCCAGGGCGACATAATCCTCGCCGAGATTGCCCTTGAGCTTGGCCATCGGGAAAGTCGGCATCGCCACCGTCGCATAAGGCGTGGTGTCGCCCCTGGTGACCCGGACGCCAAGCCCGGCTTCGGCGATGAGCGGAATTGCATAGGTCGCCTCGACACGCCCGATCAGCCTCAAATCGGCATTTTCACAGCGCAGGTCGTGTACGACGTCTCCGTCGCGGCTGTCGCGGCAGCGCGTGCCCCCTTGTGGATCCGGCTCCTCGAGGTAGCGCTCCTCGTCGCTTCGGGTCGCGAACGCTCCGATCGAGGGAGTGACCGAAAAGCCGAGAAAGCCCATTCGATAGCCGACGCTGCCTTCGACTCCCCACTGGTCATGGACGCGGGCCCCCGCCGCATCGAGCACCAGTCCCTGGGCAAACGCGCCCTCCGAAACTCCCAGGGCAATTCCTGCGGCCAAAGCCGCCTTTATCCACGCTTTCACGGCAATACTCCTGCCAGCCATACTCGCTGGTGCCGGGTGTCGGACTCGAACCGACGACCTACCGCTTACAAGGCGGTTGCTCTACCAGCTGAGCTAACCCGGCGCCCCTGCCCAAATGCGTCATAGAACGCCGAAGGTCCAGCCTTCACTGCGGGCGATGTCGGCGGTCAGGCCCTCGGGTGCGAACGCGCGCGGTTCGCGCATTGCAAGCGCCCGCATGCCTGCCGAGGTTACGAGCGCGTCGGTTTCGTGATCATTGGGTTCATGGCGTAACCGGGCGGGGGCGCTGCCAAGGCCCCTCAGCGCGCGATTGAGCTCGGCACGGGACCTCAGCTTCGTCCCCGAAAGGCCCGCTCGGCGCAGGTAGATGCGCGTGTAGATTTCGACGACCGCGCTGCCTTGCCCGGGAAGCGGGTCCATCGGCCAAATGGCTACCTTGCCGTCCAGCCGGTGCAGGAGCCGCATTCCTGAGAAGCTCGCCTTGGCGACCTGCGCGGCGCCGATGGCGTCATAGGCGCTCGCCGTCTTGCGCCCGCCTTGCGCGTTCAGCCGCGCATCGCACTGGCGGAAGCGCATGAAATCCGCCTTCGTGCCGTCCGCAATGCCGAAATAGAAATGGCGGCGGTGGACCCGCTCGAGGAAGCTCGCCGCTCCCAAATCCTCGTCGTCCGAGCAGCGGTCGACATAGGCCCAGAATTGCCGAGCCGTTGTTGGAACATTGGGCTCACCCGGCAGATATTCGCCGCGCTCGATTATGGGCGGGGCGAAGCTGAAGTCGAAGCCGAAGAGGGTAGGGGCCTCCCGCGCCGTCTCCAGCAGCCATTCGAGCGCTTCGGTGCGCGACCAGGGCTTGTTCCGCTCGACCAGCCAGGGCGCTCCGTCGCCCGCCTCGCAGAGGGCGACGGCAATCCCCTTGTGCCTTTTGCCCTTGGCGCCGGACCAGTCGATGGCGGCGAAGCGGGTGAAGCGGCCGGATGTCATTGCGAGGAGCGAAGCGACGAAGCAATCCCGCGGGCGCCTGCGTTGCTCTGGATTGCTTCGCTACGCTCGCAATGACGAAGCGGCATCACACCATCGGCGGGATGTCGTCGCCGAACCGCATCTGCTGGCTCGGCTCGGCGGCGGGCGGCGGCGGTGGGCTCGGCGCGCGGGGCGGCGGCGGGATACGGTTTCCGGCGGTCCATTCCTCCAGCAGCTTGTGCGCGGTCGGACGCCCGCCGAGGCCGAAAGCGAGCGCGCAGGCGATCGCGGCCGAGCCGATGAT
>DATMJS010000191.1:0-22403 GCA_035553755.1 Allosphingosinicella sp. | reverse complement strand
GAAACCACCACCGAGATAGCCAGCGTCACTTCGCAGGATAACGGCACGCCCGTGCTGAAGGCTGCCGAGAAGACCGTCATCAGCAGCTGCGTCGGTGAGGCCGAAGGCAAGAAGCCGGCGCCCGCGGTGCTCGGCGGAATGGAAGATTGCAGCTACGACAATGTCTATATGTCTAGGGGCCGCATCACCGCGTCGCTGTCGTGCAGCCGGCCTGGGATCGAGGGCAAGATCCTGATAAGCTCCGAAGGCAAATACACGGCCAACAGCTTCGAGACCTCGGCCGAGATGCAGACCTATCTGCCTGGCGACGGCGATGCAAAGGCGATGGCCAAGATCACCGGTCGCCATCTCGGCGCCTGCACCCCGGCGCCGGCCGTCGCGACCGGCTGAAAAGCGCTGCCGGTCGGGAACCATCGGCGCGGCGCGGCACTGAATGGAAGACTGTGAACCAGCCTCCGGGAGAGACATGCAGTGACGCGTCGCCTGATCTTTGCCGCCGCCCTCCTCGCGCTCGCCGCCTGCGACAAAAATGAAGCGGCCGAAAAGGAGGAAATGACCGCCGATGAGGTCGCGGCTCAGCTCGCTTCGGTGAAGGTCGAGCCCGGCCAGTGGGAATCCACGACCCAAATACTTTCCGCCGAGGGGCCGCTCCCCCAGAACGTGCTTCAGCAGATGGCGGGACAGCGGACCAGCGCCAGCAACTGCATCACACCCGAGCAGGCGGCGCGTCCGAGCGCCAATTTCCTAGCCGCGCAGCAGAACAACAATTGCACCTATCAGGATTTCCGTATGCAGGGCGGCAAGCTAAGCGGCCGCATGACCTGCAGCGGCGGGCAGTTACCCGGCGCCATGACGACTATCATGAACGGCGATTATGGCCCGCGCGGCTACGACATGATGATGGACATGGAGACGCCAGGGCTTCCCGGCACCGGTCCCATGCGGATAAAAGCGAGGACCCAAGGCCGGCGCGTCGGCGACTGCGGCTAGCGACAGAGCGGAGGGCGCGAACGCTGGAGCTCCCGGTCGTGATGAGCCTCTCGGCAATTGCTTGGGCGTCCTATCGTCAGGACAGGGTCGGCTGCAGATAGACACGCCGGCTTTTGGTCAGGGTGATCGGGTCGGTTTCGATGAAGATGAAATTGAGCTGCAGCGTGTAGCTCATCGACATGTCGGCATAGGGCGAGCTGTTGGCCGTGCCATAGACCAAAGGGCTGACCGTGACGTTGTTCGGATTCAGCCCGAAGCGGCTGGCATTGATCCTCGCTTTGATCTGAGTCTCGTTCGGCCGCGGATAGAGGGTGGCGAAACGAGCGCCTTCGGCGAGCGCGTTGTTGAGACCGGCATTGGCAAAAAAGAAGATCCCGAGTTGGGAAATGCCAACCAGCAGGAAGATGAAAGCCGGCGCAACCAGCGCGAACTCGAGAGCGCTGGCACCGCGTTCCTCGCGGCCGATCCGGTTGAAGCGCTTCATCATTGGACCCTCAGCGTGGAACGGGCGGTGAGGCGGCGCTTGCCATTCTCGTTCACCCCGAAACTCCATCCAAGCGGACCGGAACTGAACAGCGGTTCGAAATCGGAAACGATGGTGAGCTGAATGAAGCGTGCCGTCTGCTGGCTGGAGGTGCAGGTTTCGCTGAAGGGCTCCTTGAGCACTCCGTCGCATTCCAGCCAAGGCCGGACTGTGACATTGGCCTCAGGCTCTCCCGACGCCGCAGCGGCCTCAGGCTTCAGGTAGGAATAGTCGCCTTTAATGGAACCTACGGTCACCAGTTCCAGCGTCCGGTAGCTTGCCTGCTCGATCATGTACTTGCGGGAGGCCGCCCGCGCTATGTCGGTTATCGCCAGCACGAACAGGCAAAGCATCGGCGCCACCAGTGCGAACTCGATGGCGCTGGTGCCGCGCCGGTCGCGCGTGATCCGTTTCAGAAGAGGAAGGCTGCGGCCGCTCATCACGCCACCAGCCGCACCCAGCTTGCGTCGAACGATCTGGCGCCTCCTCCGGTCGGGCAATTGTTGTTGATCTTGGTGTTGCCAGTGAAAGTCAGCCTGTATGCCACCAGCTGGATGCAGTTGGTGATCATGTTCGAATTGCCGTTGAAGGTCAGGTTCTGCTTCGGGAAATAGAACGCCCCTTCGAAAGTGGAGCCGCTGTTGCCGTTGATGAAATAGTCTCCCCCTTCCTTACGGGCGTCATAATGCATCAGAACCCCGGCATAGGTCCCGCTCGTCGGTGCGGTGAGATTGATATTGGCGCCGCCGTTGATGTTAATTGTGGGATAGGAACTTTGCACCGATGGCGTCGGGCTTGTGAATACGATCGTTACGCCTGACCCGATGATATTCGATTGGGCGTTAAGATTGAAGGAGCCGCCGGTGACGTAGTAGGTCCCCGGATTCAGCCTCAGCGTGCCGCGCACGTCAAGCCCGTTGAAGCAATTGGTGGTGGGAGTGATGTCCTGATTGGTGTTGACGGTCAGCGGCTGGCAGCCCGACGGGGCCGTAGGCTGCGGCAGGCTTGCAAACGGATCCGGCTGCTTCAACGAATAAGGCAGGAGCAGCGTCGGCTGGACGTAGGAGGTGCTGCTTGGAACGTTTCCCACGGCGGCTACGGGTGAGGCGGTCACGGTCGAGCTTTGCTCTGCTACGACCGCCGAAGAGCCGCTGGTGTTCGAAATGACCCCGCAGCCGAGATTGACTGTCGAATTGCCCGAAAATCTGATCCCGGTGGCGCTGCTTTCGTCGAGCGAGACCATGCAGTATTTGCCAGTGTAGACCAGCGCCGCCATGGCTTCGACGGTGATGGTCGGCGCACTTCGGAAAAAAGACCAGAAAGGCAGCGAGCGCGTAGCGGCCAGTCGTACGCGTACGGCACGGTTGGCATAGGTGCCGCTGTTCGGCTCCGTTATGGTGGCCGGAGAGGCGAGTGGAAAGGCATCGTTGAAGGCCAGAGCCTGGTTGACGGCGGCGCTTACCGGCTTGCTCTGGGCCCGCGCATAGGCTCCCGCTAGAGCTCCTGAATCGGCGGCGCGTTGCAAGTGGCGCTTGAGCAGGCTCAGCTGGATAGTGTCGATCGCAAGTCCTGCCGATCCCACGAGAAGCGGCATCACCGCCGCCGTCACGATCAGCACATTTCCCTTTTTGTCGGCCAGCAGGCCCTTGCCCCGTCTGAAGAGCTTCATGTCGACTCCCTCGCCGGACAATGTCTGTTCGAAATAGTGGAATAAGCAGACAGGGTTTCCCGCCGGTTAGACGATATGGTTAACAAGCGGATCGCCACGGCTTGGCGGCCCCTGCGGGCGCCGCTACAAGCCCCTGCATGAGCAGCCCCATCATCGTCGACCTTCCCCACAATCTGGGCGCCGAGGAAGCGCGCCGCCGCATTCAGGGGGGCATCGGCAAGCTGAAAGACCATGTGCCGGGCGGAAGCGCGGAAGTGCGGTCTAGCTGGAACGGCGACCGGATGAGCCTCAACGTGCAGGCCATGGGTCAGGAAGTCGACGCCCACATCGATGTCCAGGAGAAGGTGGTGAGGGTGGAGGTGCTTCTGCCGCCCATGCTCGGCTTCTTCGGCAGGCAGATCGAAGGGCTGCTGAGGAAGCAGGGGGCGAGGATGCTTGAGGACAAGTCCATGAAGGATTGAAGCCTAGACTCTCCCCATATCCGCGCTAGCATCGCCGCGAGCAGGGAGGCGGGTATGCGGCATGTGGCGGTGATCGGGTCGGGGCCCGCCGGCTATTACAGCGCTGAGGGGCTTCAAAAGGAATTGGGGTCCGAGGTCCGGATCGACATCATCGATCGTCTCCCCGCTCCCTACGGCCTTATCCGCTATGGGGTCGCGCCCGACCACCAGTCGATCAAGGCGGTGTCGCGCCGCTACGAAAAGGTGGCGCTCAGCGACAACGTGCGCTTCGTCGGCAATGTGACGGTCGGGCGCGACATATCGGTCGCCGAGCTGATGGAGCTTTACGACGCCGTCATCCTCGCGACCGGCGCCCCGAATGACCGCCCGCTCGGCATCCCCGGCAGCGACCTGCCTGGAGTGATCGGATCGGCGGCGTTCGTGGGCTGGTACAATGGCCACCCCGACTTCGCCGAACTGAACCCTCCGCTCGACGTGGAGGCCGCGGCGGTGATCGGCAACGGCAATGTTGCCCTCGACGTGGCCCGGATCCTGTCCAAGACGAGGCGGGAATTCGAAGGCTCGGACATTGTCGCGCACGCGCTGGACGCGCTGGACGCCAGCCGCATTCGGTCGATCCACATCCTCGGGCGGCGCGGTCCGCATCAGATCGCCATGACTCCCAAGGAACTGGGCGAACTCGGACATCTCGAGGAAGCGGCGCCCCGCGTCGAAATCGGCGACTTTCCGCCTGAAGGCGACGACGCGATGCTGGAGCCGGGCATGCGCAAGTCGGTGACCCATCTGCGCGAGTTCGCCGCCGCCGCCGCCGTCAAGAAGAAGGTGATCGACTTCGACTTCTTCGCCATGCCGGTTGCGATCGAGGGAAAGGGCCGGGTCGAACGGGTGATCGTCGAGCGCACGAGACTGGCCGAGGATCTCCGGTCGGTGGGAACCGGCGAAACCTACGCGATCGAGTGCGGGCTGGTGGTCAGCTGCATCGGCTATACGACTCCGCCTATTGATGGCATTCCTTACGAGCATGGCCGCGGCCGCTTCGCCAATTCGGAAGGGGTGATCGCCGATGGCCTCTACTGCGTCGGGTGGGCTCGGCGCGGGCCGACCGGCACCATCGGCACCAACCGGCCGGACGGCTTCGAGGTGGCCGAGAAGATCGCTGCGAAATACCGGGAAGGGACCAGCGCCAAGTTCGGGAGGATGGGTCTGGATACCCTCCTTAAAGGGCGCGGCGTCGACATCGTCACTTTTCGTGATTGGCAGAAGATCGAGGCCGCCGAGGCCGCACGGGCGCCCGGCGGCAAGCCGCGGGAAAAATTCACCCGGATCGAGGACATGCTCGGCGCCCGGCATTCAGGTCCCGCTTAGGCGCGACCGGCGCGGGAGGCGCTTGCGCTCTCTACCGCCCCTCCCTATAGACCCGCCACCTGTCTCCCGGTTGGCTTCGGCCAGACGCACCGGTCGGGGAGTAGCTCAGCCTGGTAGAGCACTGTCTTCGGGAGGCAGGGGCCGGAGGTTCGAATCCTCTCTCCCCGACCATTTTTTCAAACCAGCATTTCACGCCGTTGACTCAGGCCCGCGTATGACGAACTTTCACCGGAGCAAAAGCGGAGGCGACGATGAGGCATGCGCGGTTGAGTGTGGCGGTTGCGGTGCTGGCGCTGGCGGCCTGCGTTTCCGTCGCCGATTATGAAACCTCGGCGGGGCCCCAGGAGCTGGGCGCGGCCGAGATCGTCGCCGCGCGTCAGGCCGCCTTCCACATGTCCGGCGCCCACATGGGCAATATGCGAGCGCTGGCCGAAGGCGGTGGCGATCCCAAGAGCGCCGCTTATGCCGCGCGCGGAGTGGCTCGCTGGGCGCGCGTGCTTCCGACCCTGTTTCCCGCGAATACCGCCCCGATCACGCCCAGCCGCGCAAGGCCGGAAATCTGGGCGAACAAGGCCGATTTCAACGCCAAGGCGGCGGCCTTTGCCGAAGCCGCGACCCGCATGGCGGATGCCGCGCAGAGCGGCGACAGCGCCGGTTTCGCCGCACAATGGCGCGCCACCAGTGCGACCTGTACGGCTTGCCACGACCTTTATCAGGTGCCGGCCCAGCCGCGTTCCTAGACTGAGGGGAGTTCCCCCCGCTCGGTGGCCTGGAGCCGCGCGAAGGCTTCCCTAAGCGCGTCGAGCAAGGCTTCTTCGGTGAATGGCTTCTGAAGAAATTCCACAGCGCCGAGCTTCATCGATTTGACCGCAATCTCGACGCCGCCATAGCCGCTGATCACGACCACCGGCAGCTCGCGGCCACGGTCGGCAAGCTCCGCCTGGACCTGCAGCCCGCTTTTGCGCGGCAGGCGCATATCGAGCAGCAGGCAGCCGGGGGCGAGCTCGTCCAGCGCCTCCAGAAACTGTTCTCCATTGACGAAAGTACGGCAGTCGAGTCCATTTTCCTTCAGGAGCTCTTCGAGGAAGAGCCGCATGTGAGGATCGTCCTCAATAACGTAGACTGGGTACGAAACGGTCAATTCCTGCTCCTGTCGAGCCGCGCCAGAGGTTCCCTCGCAACTCGCGCACCTACTGTGGCAAGTCCATAGTCCCTCAAGCGCGCCATTTATTTCTATTGGGTGAAGTTTTCCCGCTGATGCCGAAAAGCTGCGACAAAGGTGGCGCATCAACCAAGCAGATGCTTCTGGATCTTGCCGGCGGCGGTGCGGGGAAAATCGATCACATAGTCGAAGCGGATCGGGACTTTGTAGCCCGCCAGCCGCTCCCGGCAGAAGACGTCCATCTCCTCCTTTGGGGGTGGTGACGCCTTCTCCGCAAGCAGCAGGAAGGCGCGACCCACTTCGCCCCATTTGGGATCGGACGCTGCGACCACTGCCGCCTCGGCTATGGCTGGATGGGAGCAGAGGACATTTTCCACCTCAGCGGGATAGACATTCTCACCACCTGAAATGAACATCTCCTTGCGGCGGCCGGTGACGTAATAAAATCCCTCCGGGTTCCGCCGGGCAAGATCGCCGGAGCGCAGCCAGCTATCGGCGGTGAAGGCGGCTTTCGTGGCTTCTTCGTTCCGCCAATATCCTGGAGTAATGGCCGGACCTGCGAAAAGCAGGTCGCCCACCACATCGTCCGCCACGTCGTTGCCGCTGTCATCGACTATCCGGACGCTGCAGAGGAGCTGCGGCTTGCCGACTGATCCGACATGGTCCCACGCATCGGCGGGGGCGGCGAGGAAGGCGGTAGGGCCCGTCTCGGTCATGCCCATGCCGTTGCAGACGCGTACCCCAAGCTCGCGGTAGCGCTCGACGAGCGCATCGGGGAGCGGCGCTCCCCCGCAGCCCCAGTGGCGAACGTGATCGAGCGGGGCAGCGGCGAAGCGGGGGTGGTCGAGCAGCTCTTGAAAGATGGTGGGCATGCCAAAAAAGGTGTCGAGCCGGCGCTGTTCGAGAAGGCCGACCAGCGCCTCGGCATCAAAGCGGGGCATCACCAGCACACGCCCGCCCGCCATCAGCGTCGGCAGCGCATGAAGGTTTATCCCTGCGGTATGAAACAAAGGCAGGAAATTGGGTGTGGTGTCGCTCGCCACCAAGTCGATGGCCGAACCGATGTTGACGTAATTGGCTAGCGCCATGCGGTAATTGTAAATGACGCCTTTGGGGCGTCCCGTCGTTCCGGAAGTATAGAGCAAATACCAGGTGTCGTTAGCAGGCCAGAAGGCGCGGAAACGGCGTTGGGGGGCGCTCTCCACCAACGCTTCATAATCCCCATCGAGGCCGATCGAGGGCGGCGGGTACATGAGGGCCCGAACCGCTGCTTCGTCCTCGGCCCCGTGAAAGAGTAGCGCGGGGGTGCAATCGGTGAGGAGCTGGTCGAGCTCGGCCGGAGGCATGCGCCAGTTCAAAGGCACGCAGATGGCGCCGATCTTCGCACAGGCGAAGAGCAGCTCAAAAAAGGCGATCCGGTTGCGGCAGAGGATCGCTACGCGGTCGCCCGAACTCACCTGGCGGTCAGCCAGAAGCGCCGCGGCGCGAGCGGCGCGGCGGTCGAGTTCGGCATAATTGATCGAGCGGCCGGTCGCGAGCTCCTCCATCGCGATTCGTTCCGGCCCTAGCGCCGCGCGCTTGGCAGTGATGTCGGGAAGATCGTCGATCATCGCTAGCGCTTTCTCAACCCCTCGGAGACGAGGTCGATGGCGATGTCGGCGACCGCTTCAGGCGAAAGATCCTCATCCCAGATGCCGTAGCGCATCCCAAGGAACACGCTCATGCCGATCAGCGCCCAAGCGCGCGGCTCGTCGGCTCCGTCCACTATCTCTCCGCGCGCGGCGGCAGCGGCGAGATTGCGGCGATAACCGTCTGCAAAGGTCAGATAGTGGCGGCGATATTCGTCGGCGGCAACGAACTGCGCCTCCTCGATGATCCGGTAGAGCTCGCGGCGCTGGCGCACGAAGGCGATGAAGGCGGCGAGACCGATCCGCTCGGCGGCAAGCCGGTCAGGCGCGCCGCTTACGGCTTCGGCGACGTGGCTGCGGACGGCATGGCTCATATCCCGCACCAAGGCGCGGAACACTTCCTCCTTGCTTTCGAAATAAGTGTAGAAGGTGCCGAGCGCGACGCCCGCGCGCTGGGTTATGCCGGTAATCGCCGCTTCATGAAAGCCGCGCTCGCCAAACTCTATCGCGGCCGCTTCGATCAGCCGCCGAAGCGTCTTTTCCCCCCGCGCGGTACGCGGCGCCTTCCCCGTCATAAGGCGGACACTGCCCGCTGCTCCGACCATTGGCAATGCTCCCGTAGTTGAATATTGACTCAACTTTCATTTATCGGCAAGCTTCAGACCAGTTTCGAGCCCAGCTCCCGGAGAGGAGCCGCTCCAGGGAGGGGACATTTTGCCGCATTTCACCGCGTCCGACGGCGCGCGCATAGCATACGAGGACCAAGGCAGAGGGCAGCCGCTGCTGCTGCTTCACGGCCTGATGGCAAACCGGCACTTCTTCCGGTTCCAGCAGCCGCTCGGCGACGACTTCCGCCTCGTCTCCCCTGATTTGCGCGGCCATGGCGATTCCCTTGGGCCCAACGTGACGGTCGAGCAACTCGCCTCGGATGTCGCGGCCCTGGCGGAGCATCTTGATCTTAAAGGCGTGATCGGCGTCGGCTGGTCGTTGGGAGCATCGATCCTCTGGCAGGTGCTGACAGGCCCCGCTTCTTCCCGCTTTGCGGCGTCCATAGTGGTCGACATGACCCCCAAAGTCCTCAACGAAGGCGATTGGCAGCTGGGTCTTTCCGAAGAACTTTGCGAAGCGCGAAGCGCCGCCATCCGCGACAATTTCGAAAGCTTCGCGCTTAGCGCCGGACAGGCGATTTTCGCGCAGCCCCTTGATGACCGGACGCGGCAGCTCGCCCCTTGGGCCGGCGAGGAGTTCGCGCGCAACGACGCCGCTTCGATGGGCTCGCTTTGGGCGTCATTGATGAAGCAGGACCTGCGGCCGCTGCTGCACGACATCGCGCAGCCCGCTTTGATCATCCGAGGCGCCCACAGCCAACTCTACGGTCCCGACACCGCCGACTATCTGACGAAGGCGCTGCCTTGTGCGGAAGCGCTCGAATTCCACCGTTCGGGCCATGCTCCGCACGTCGAGCAGCCCGAACCTTTCAACGCCGCCGTACGTGAATTTGCGGCGAAACTGCCGCGCGTCCGTGAAAACCAGCTTTCGCATTGAACAGGAGAAAAACCATGGCCAGGAACAAGTTGTTGACCGCCCTCAAGATCGGCACCGCCTTTGCCGCGCTCGCCGCCGCCCCGGCTCTCGCGCAGAGCGGCCCCGTCGGAACAGGAGCCTCCGAGGAGGAGCAGGCCGCCGCCGCCAATCAGACGATGGGCGCAGAGGAAGCCACGCAGGACCAAGCCATCGTCGTCACTGCCCGCCGCCGGGCGGAGACCCTGCAGGATGTCCCGATCGCCGTTACCGCTTATTCCGGCGAAGCGCTGGAGCGGCAGGGCGCGCTCGACATCACCGACCTTTCCGACACCACCCCCAACGTCACGATCGAGACCTCGCGCGGCAGCAACACCACGCTTACCGCCTTCATCCGCGGCGTGGGGCAGCAGGACCCGGTCGCAGGTTTCGAATCGGGTGTCGGCCTTTATCTCGACGACGTGTTCATCAATCGCCCCCAAGCGGCCGTTCTTGACATCTATGACGTCGAGCGCATCGAAGTGCTGCGCGGGCCGCAGGGCACCCTCTATGGGCGCAACACGATCGGCGGAGCGATCAAATATGTGACCCGGCGCCTTGACGATGAGCCGACTTTGCGCGTTCGCGGGGCCCTCGGCACCTACAAGCAAGCCGACCTCGTGGTGAGCGCCAGCACACCGATGAGCGATTATTTCAAGATGGGCGGATCAATCGCCCGGCTTAGCCGCGGCGGCTTTGGGGAAAATCTGACGACGGGCCGCGAAAACTATAACCGCGACGTCTGGGCGGCCCGAGGCACGGCCGAAATCCAGCCCAATGCCGATATCTTCGTGCGCTTCTCCGGCGATGTCACCAAGGACAGGTCCGAGCCGCGCGGCGGCCACCGGCTGATCCCCGGCATGCTCTCCGGGGCTCCGGTGCTGGACGACGTCTATGATTCCCGCGGCGCGCTGGTCACGCCGGAACAGGATATCCAGGCTTGGGGCCTCGCCGCCCATGCGGACGCGAACCTCACGGACGCGATCACCTTCCGCAGCATTACCGCCTACCGCCGCGACCGGACCGCGACGCCGATCGATTTTGACGCCCTCCCTGTCGCCGACGTCGACGTGCCGGCCATCTACAAGAACAAGCAATTCTCGCAGGAGCTCCAGCTGCTCTACGATCAAGGGCCGCTCGCGGGATTGGTGGGCGCTTATTATCTCGATGCGAACGCCAACAATATCTTCGACGTGATCCTCGGCACGACCGGCCCGCTGATCGGCGTACCCGGCCTCACCGCCTCCACCTTCGGCGATGTGGATACCAAGACCTGGGCCCTGTTCGGCGATTTCACCTACCGCCTCACGCCGCAATTCTCGGTCTCGCTCGGCGGCCGCTATACCAATGACAAGCGCACCGCCACTGTCATCCGGCGCAACCTTATGGGCGGGGCGTCGCCGGCGCTCGGCGGCGCCGGCGTGCAGTTGGGTGCGCTTACGTCCAACTTCACCGGCGAAAAAACCTTCAAGGAGTTCACGCCCCGCGCCTCGGTGACCTTCGAGCCGGACCAGAACAACACTTTCTACGCCAGCTACTCCAAGGGCTTCAAAGGCGGCGGCTTCGATCCACGCGGCCTGTCGCCTCAGGCGGGCGACCTCAACAAGAACGGCACGATCGAGCCAGAAGAGGTGTTCGAATACTTCCTGTTCGAGCCCGAAAAGGTCGACAGCTACGAAGTCGGCTACAAGGCCTCCTTGTTCGACCGCAGGCTCCGCTTCGCTCTGGCGGGCTTCTACGCCGACTATAAGGACGTGCAGGTGCCGGGCTCCGTTGGCTGCGTCGTCAACGGCATCCAGACCTTCTGCGGCGTCACCGACAATGCCGCCAAGGCGACCTTCAAGGGCGTCGAAGCGGAGATGCTGGCGACGCTGGCGCGCGATTTCGGCACCCCTGGATCCCGCCTTAACCTCGGCGGAACCTTGGGCTATCTCGACGCGCAATATGACGAGTACAACACGGCCGTAGGCGGCCAGCCGACCAATGTCGCCGAATTCCGGCGGATCCAGAATACTCCAAAATGGACAATGTCGGGAACGCTGGACTATTCAGTTCCGATGGGCGGTGGGGACATTTCAGCGAGCACAACCGTGTCGTACCGCAGCAAGACCTTCCAGTTCGAAATCCCCAGCCCCTATCTGGATCAGCCCGGCTATGCGTTGTGGGATGCAAATTTGATCTGGACCAGCCCGGGCGACCGCTACACAATCGGTCTCCACGCCAAGAATATCACCGACGAGCAATATATCACCTCGGGCTATCAGTTCCTCATGATCGATCCGGTTACGGGAGTGCCGCTCAGGACGGCGGCGGGCGCGCTCCGGCCGAGCCTCGGTCGCGAAGGCGTCGTCACCGCTTACTACGGCAATCCGCGCCAGATGTTCGCAAGCTTTGGAGTGAAGTTCTGACATGACACAGGCGAGGAGCAGCGGCGGATCCACGGGCGGAGCGCGGGTGCTCGCCATCCTGCTCCTCGCCTACATCTTCAACTTCATCGACCGCCAGATCATCGGCATCCTGGCGGTGCCGATCAAGGCGGAACTCCAGCTCAGCGACACGCAGCTGAGCCTGATGGGCGGGATCGCCTTCGCACTTTTCTACAGCGGCATCGCCGTCCCGGTGGCGTGGCTCGCCGACCGAAAGAGCCGGGTCAACATCATCGCTTTCTCGGTCGCTTTGTGGAGCCTGTTCACGGCCGTCTGCGGCCTTGCCCAGAATTTCTGGCACCTGTTCCTCGCCCGCATGGGCGTCGGCATCGGCGAGGCGGGCGGCGTGGCGCCCTCCTACGCGCTCATCTCCGACTTCTTTCCAAGGGAGCGGCGCGCGCGGGCGCTGGCGCTGTTCTCGCTCGGCATCCCGATCGGGTCGGCGCTGGGCGTGTTCTTCGGCGGCTGGATCGCGAGCAACCTCGACTGGCGCTGGGCCTTCATCATCGTCGGCCTTGCCGGCCTTCCCGCCGCTCTGCTGGTGAAGTTCGGCATACCCGAGCCGGTGCGCGGCGGCTTCGACAGCACGGACGGCACCGCCAGCGACCCCGCGCCGCCTTTCCTCACCGTCGCCAGCACGCTGGCGGCGACGCCCAGCTTCTGGCTCCTCTCTTTCGGCGCCGCCTCGGGCTCGATCCTCGGCTACGGGCTCATCTTTTGGCTCCCCTCCTTCTTTACCCGCAGCTTCGGGCTGGAGCTGATCGAGGTGAGCTGGTTCTATGGTTCGATCGTGCTGGTCGGCGGCATGGCAGGCACCTGGCTCGGCGGGTGGCTGGGGGACCGCACCGGATCTGACAGGCCGGAGGCCTATGCGCTGATCCCCGCAATCTGCTTTCTTATCGCTGCGCCCACCTTTGCCGCCGGGCTGTTCGCTCCTTCGCTTGCGGTCGCCTGGCTGCTCTTCGCCGTGGGGCAGATGCTGGCGCTTGCCTGGCTGGGGCCGGTGATCGCCGCGGTCCAGCATATCGTGCCGCCCAACATGCGAGCGACCGCCTCGGCCAGCTTCCTCTTCATCAACAATCTGATTGGGATCGGCTTCGGAATTTTCTTTCTCGGCTTCATGTCGGACCGGATGACCGCCGCCCATGGCGAGGACGCGCTCCAATATTCGATCCTCTACGGCCTCGGCTTCTACCTCTTGAGTTCGGCGCTATATTTCATCGCGGCAACCCGGCTGAAGCGCGACTGGTACCGCGCCTAAGTCGCGAATCCCGGGTCCAGCCGATACGCCTTGCGCAGCAGCGCCGGCCAGGCGAGCGCGCCGGCCGCGAGCTTCAGCCCCATCTTGCCCTGCTGCGCGGTCACCTCAGGCGATCCCTGCGGCGGGTTCGAGCATTTGTCGCCGGCGGAAAGCGCGAGGTTCTGCGCCTCGCAGGCGCGCTCGAGGAAGTACATGCGCAGGAACGCCTCGCCTACCGTTTCGCCGACCGTCAGCGTGCCATGATTCCTGAGCAGCATCGCGCCCTTGTCGCCCATGTCGGCGATCAGCCGCTCGCGCTCATCGAGATCAACGGCGACGCCCTCATATTCGTGGAAGGCGATGTCCTCGCGGATCAGCATCGCCGTCTGCGTGAGCGGCAGCAGCCCGTCAGCATGGGCGGAGACGGCCTGCCCATGCGGCGTGTGAAGGTGCATCACCGCCTGCGCGTCCTCGCGCGCCATGTGCAGCGCGGAGTGGATGGTGAAGCCCGCCGCATTGGTGATGAACGGCGTTTCGCCCACCGGGTGACCGTTCATGTCGACCTTGACCAGCGAGGAGGCGGTCACTTCCTCGAACATCAGGTTGTAGGGGTTGAGCAGGAAGTGATGCTCGGGCCCGGCTATGCGGGCGGAGAGATGGGTGAAGATGAGGTCGTCCCAGCCGTAATGAGCGACAAGCCGGTAAGCGGCGGCGAGATCGACGCGGATCTTCCACTCCTCTTCGGAAACCTTGTCCCTCAGCGAGGGAATTTCGACCGAGGAGAGCGGAGCCAGCTCCGCCATTTGCTGCCCGATCGCATCGACTCTGCCCATGCCGCGTCTCCTTTGCCAGAAGGATAGCGTCTTCAGGCGGTTTGAGCGACCCTGTCGGGATGCGCAGCCGCGAACGGCTCCAGCCTCGCCGCTTCCGCATCCACGCGGACGAGCAGCGGGAAGTCGCCCAGCGGCAGGTCGAAGCGCCGGGCATTGTACATTTGCGGGACGAGGCAGATGTCGGCGAGGCCGGGCTCGTCGCCGAAGAGAAAGCGGCCGGCGCGGCTTTGCGCCATCGCCTCCAGAGCGGTGAAGCCCTCGCGCACCCAGTGGCGGTACCACTCGTCCCGCACCCTTTCCTCCTGCCCGAGCGGCCCCGACAAATATTTGAGCACTCGAAGGTTGTTGAGCGGGTGGATGTCGCAGGCGACGGTCAGCGCCAGGGCGAGCACGTGGGCGCGGTCCGCGGGGTCGGCCGGCACCAGCCGCGGCTCCGGCCGCGTCGCGTCGAGATAGTCGATGATGGCGAGGCTCTGGGTGATCCGGTGCCCGTCCACCTCCAGCATCGGCACGAAGCCTTGCGGATTGCGGGCGCGGTACTCCGTTCCCTTCTGCGCGCCCTCTGCCAGGTTCACCGATACGCTGTCATAGCGGATGCCCTTTAGGCTCAGCGCGATGCGTACGCGGTAGCTGGCCGAGGAGCGCCAATAATCGAACAGGATTGGCCGGGTCATCGCCCCACCGATACAACTCCAGGGCTGCGGGATAAACCTGGTTAAGTCGTTTCGGGCGGGAACCGACCTATGACAGGGAAGTTACAAGGGTCTACAGCTTCTTTAGAGTAGAAGCTGAAGCTGAAGGGGGGGCAAAGCTTGGCGAGGACTGCCGCGGGCAATTCGCGAACGCTCCCATGGCTTCGGCTGGCGACGGCGGCCGCGTTTCTGTTCGCCCCCACCGCCGCCGGAAGCCAGGCGCGCGCGGTCCCCGCCGCTTCCGCCTCGCCGCCCGACGACGGTCAGTGGGTCATGCCGGCCAAGAATTATGCCAGCACCCGCTATAGTGCGCTTTCGCAGATCAACCGGCAGAACGTGACCAAGCTGAAGCCCGTGGTGAACGTGGCGACCGGCCACAAGCGCGGACATGAAGCAGCGCCGCTTGTGGTGGGCTCGACCATGTACATAGTCACGCCCTTTCCCAACAATGTCTTCGCGCTCGACCTCACCAAACCGGGCGCGCCGGTCAAATGGGCATTCAAGCCGCGGCCGCGCAGGGCCGCGCAGGGCGTCGCCTGCTGCGACATCGTCAACCGCGGCGCCGCTTACGCCAACGGCCGCATCTTCTTCAACACGCTGGACGGGCAGACGATCGCGCTCGACGCCGCGACGGGCAAGGAGGTCTGGCGGACCCTGCTCGGCAACATCAACAAGGGCGAGACCATTACCATGGCGCCGCTGGTCGCCGATGGAAAGGTTCTGGTCGGAAACTCGGGCGGCGAGTTCGGCGTGCGCGGCTGGCTGACGGCGCTGGACGCGGGCTCCGGCCGAATCGTGTGGAAGGCCTACAGCACCGGCCCCGACAAGGACGTCCTGATCGGTCCCGCTTTCAAGCCCTTTTACCCGATGGACCAGGGCAAGGATCTCGGCGTCAAGAGCTGGCCCCCCGACCAGTGGAAGATCGGTGGCGGCACGGTCTGGGGCTGGATAAGCTACGATCCGAAGCTGAAGATGGTCTATTACGGCACCGGCAATCCCGGTCCCTGGAACCCCGAGCAGCGCCCCGGCGACAATAAGTGGACCACCGGCATCTTCGCGCGCGACATCGCCACAGGCCAGGCGCGCTGGTTCTACCAGTCGAGCCCCCACGACCTCTACGACCATGACGACATCAACGAGAGCATCCTCCTCGACATGCCGGTGAACGGCCGTGTGCGCCCGGTGCTGGTGCGGCCCGGCCGCAACGGCTTCATGTACGTCATCGACCGGGTGACGGGGCAGGTTTATTCGGCCGATCCTTATGGCTTCATCAACAGCGCCAAGGGCGTCGATCTCCGCACCGGACGGTTGATTCCGGTCAAGGAGAAGGAGCCGAAGATGGGGCGGGTGATCCGCAACATCTGCCCAGCGGCCCCCGGCGCCAAGGATTGGAACCCCTCCGCCTTTTCGCCCCGCACCGGCCTGCTCTACGTGCCCCACATCAACCTGTGCATGGACATGGGTACGATGGAGGCGAACTATATTGCCGGCACGCCCTATATCGGGGCGGACGTGAAGATGTATGCCGGCCCCGGCGGTCACCGCGGCGTCTTCACGGCCTGGGACCCTGTGCGCCGGCGCAAGGCGTTCGAAATCAAGGAGGATCTGCCGCTCTGGAGCGGCGCGCTCGCGACCGCGGGCGATCTCGTCTTCTACGGGACGATGGACGGCTGGCTGAAGGCGATCGACGCCGCCAGCGGCAAGCTGTTGTGGCGCATCCGGCTCGCCTCGGGGATCATCGGCCAGCCGGTCAGCTATCGTGGGCCGGATGGCCGTCAATATATTGCGGTGATGTCCGGCGTCGGCGGCTGGGCCGGAGCGATCGTCTCGGCCGGGCTCGACCCGCGCGACCCCACCGCCGCGCTCGGCTTCGTCAACGCCGTGCGGGATCTTCCGGGCCGAACTAAGGCGGAAGGGAGGCTTTATGTCTTCGCGCTTCCGCGCCGTTAGCGCCGCCTTGATCGCAATGGTGGCGCTACCTTCCTGCGACCGCGAAACCCGCGAAAATCGCGGCAAGCCGCTGCCCGAAAGCGTTCCCGGCATTGTCGGCGATCCGCGCGCGGCGGAATATGAGGGCAATGCCTTCCACATCGCGCAGGGCCAGCGTTACTATGTCTGGATGAACTGCAACGGCTGCCACGCCCATGGCGGGGGCGGCATGGGGCCGCCGCTGATGGACGCCGAATGGCGCTACGGCGGCTCGATGGAGCAGATCGTCGACACGATCCGCGAGGGACGGCCGAACGGCATGCCTTCCTTCGACCAGAAGCTCAGCGAACAGCAGATGTGGCAGCTCGCCGCTTTCGTGCGCACCCTGTCTGCACAGCCGCGCCAGGATGCGCTGCCCGGCCGCGCCGACGAAATGAGCAATATCGAGCCGCGCACTCTCGACGAGCGGCGGCCGGTCGAGCGCACCAGCCCCGCCGCCGATCAGGCGCGGCCGAGATGAGACGCCTCCTCCCCGGGCTGGCGGCGGTCGCCCTCGTGGCTTGCGAGGGACGCCAGTCGGTCACCGGCGGGGACGGGCTCCACAGCGGCCAGTTCAACAGCCTCTTCCTCATTTTCCTCCTGGTGACCGCCTTCTTCTACCTGCTCGTCATTGCCTTTCTGGTAGCGGCGGTGGTCCGGCGGCGCGGCCGCGCCGAGGACAGACCCGAAAAGTCTGGCGGCGAAGGCGGCTTCCGCCTGATCCTGATCGGCTGGGTGGCGCTGGTCGCGCTCGGGCTGACCGGGCTCACCGCCGCCAGCTACTTCAGCGACGCCGCGGCCGGCGGGGCAAGGCCCGCCAATGCCATCCGGATCGCCGTCACCGCCAACCAATGGTGGTGGGACGTGAGATATCTCGATCCCGTTCCCGCCAACACCATCCGCACCGCCAACGAGCTCCACTTGCCGGTCGGCGTACCGGTCCATATCCAGCTCAAGTCCAACGACGTCATACACAGCTTCTGGGTGCCGAACCTTGCCGGCAAGCAGGACCTAATCCCCGGCCGCATCACCGACATCACGCTGATCCCGAGGAAGGAAGGCCTCTACCGCGGCCAGTGCGCCGAGTTTTGCGGCCTCCAGCACGCGCACATGGCGCTCGACGTGACGGTGGAGCCGATGGAGACGTTCGAAGCCTGGCGGCGCAGCCAGCTGAGGCCCGCGCCGCCCCCGGCGACGCCGCTCGCGGTCACGGGCTATAACTACATCATGACCCAGGAATGCAGCGCCTGTCATAACATTTCGGGCACGCCTGCATCGGGCCAAGTCGCGCCCGACCTCACGCACATCGCCAGCCGCCGCTCGATCGGCGCCGGCACCTTCCCGATGAGCCGCGGCCATCTCTACGCCTGGATCGCCGACCCGCAGAGCGCCAAGCCCGGCAACCACATGCCCTATGTCGGTCTGGAGCCGCACGAGCTTCACGGCGTCGTCGCCTATCTGGAGACGCTGAAATGACGGTGCTTTCCGGCAAGGAGTTGCCGCGCGACGGCGTGAAGCTTTCGGGCGAGGCGCTGCACTACCGGCTCGACAAGACGTGGAGCCGCCAGCCCGGCCTGTGGGGCTGGCTGTCCACCGTCGACCATAAAGAAATCGGGCGGCGCTACATCATCACCGCGATGATCTTCCTCGCCCTCGGCGGCCTGCTTGCGCTCGCGATGCGGATGCAGCTGGCACGGCCGGAGAGCGGCCTGATTGATCCGGACCGCTACAATCAAATTTTCACCATGCACGGGACCACCATGATGTTCCTGTTCGCCGTGCCGGTGATGGAAGCGGTCGCGGTCTACCTGATCCCGCTGATGCTGGGGACGCGCAACATCGCCTTCCCGCGCCTCAACGCCTTCAGCTACTGGATATATCTTGCCGGCGGCATATTGCTGTGGGTGGCCTTCGTGCTCGACATCGGGCCCGACGCCGGCTGGTTCGCTTACGTGCCGCTGTCGGGCCCCGAATATTCGCCAGGCAAGCGCACCGACGTCTGGGCGCAGATGGTGACCTTCACCGAGATCGCCGCGCTCGCCGTCGCCGTCGAACTCGTCGCCACCATCTTCAAGCAGCGCGCGCCGGGGATGACCTTGGCCCGGATGCCGCTCTACGTCTGGGCGATCCTGATCACTGCCTTCATGGTGATCTTCTCGATGCCCGCGGTGACGCTCGCCTCCAGCTTCCTGCTCGCCGACCGGCTGGTGGGAACGCAGTTCTTCAACCCCTTCGAGCGGGGCGACGCGCTTCTCTGGCAGCACCTCTTCTGGTTCTTCGGCCACCCCGAGGTGTACATCATCTTCCTCCCCGCCACCGGCTTCGTCAGCCAGCTCACAGAAACCTTCTGCCGTCGTCCGGTATTCGCCTATTCGGCCGTGGTGATCGCATTGGTGTCGAACGGCATCCTCGCTTTCGGCCTGTGGGTCCACCACATGTTCGCGACGGGCCTGCCGCGACTCGGCTACAGCTTCTACACGGCGGCAAGCATGGCGGTGTCGATCCCGACCGCAATCCAGATCTTCTGCTGGATCACGACCATGTGGCTCGGGCGGCCGCGCTTCGACACTCCTTTCCTCTACGTGATCGGCTTCGTCGTCACCTTTGTGATCGGCGGCCTCACCGGAGTCATGATCGCAAGCGTTCCGCTCGACCTTCAGCTCCACGACACCTACTTCATCGTCGCCCACTTCCATTACGTGCTGATCGGCGGAGCGGTCTTCCCGCTGCTCGGCGCGCTCACTTACTGGTTCCCCAAGATCACCGGCCGGATGATGTCGGAAGTAATAGGCAAGGTGAACTTCTGGATGATCTTCCTCGGCTTCCAGATCGCCTTCTTCCCGATGCACATCAGCGGCATCATGGGCATGCCGCGTCGGGTCTATACCTATCCGGCGGGGCTCGGCTGGGAGACGACCAACCTCATCTCGACCGTCGGCGCGTTCGTCGTCGCCCTCGCCGTGCTGCTGTTCGTATTGAATGCAGTGACTTCGCTGTTCCGCGGGCGGATCGCCGGCCCCAATCCGTGGGATGCGGCGGGGCTCGAATGGGCTACCTCCTCCCCGCCGCCGGCCTACAATTTCGCGCACATCCCGCTGGTGTCTAGCCGCACGCCTTTGTGGGACGAGCGCGGCCACCTGCCGGTGGTGACCGGTCTCCGGGTCGACGACAGGGAGCTGCTGCTCACCTCGGTGCTCGATGCGCGGCCCGACGTGCGCGAGCCGTCCCCGCTGCCCACGATTTGGCCGCTCCTCGCTGCGCTCGCCACCACCGCAATGTTCGTCAGCTCGATGTTTACCCCCTGGGCCGTGGTGATCGGCTCTCTCCCCGTCGCCGCGGCGCTGATCTTCTGGTTCTGGCCCAAGGAGCCGGGCCTCCCGCCCGAGCCGGTGATCGAATGATGCTTCAGCCCCGCTTCACCGACGACCTCGCGACGCTGCCGACCACCGCGTTCAGCCATCGCAGCCTCACCTGGTGGGGCGTGCTGGCTTTCTTCCTGATCGAAGGTTCGGCTTTCGCGCTCGCCTTCGCCTCTTATTTCTTCCTGATGAACCACGAGCAGGGCTGGCCGCCGCCGCCATGGAGTCCGCCGGACCTGCTCGCGGGGACCCTGTTCACGATCGTCATGCTGCTGAGCGAAATCCCGAACAGCATGCTCAAGCATGCCGCCGAGCATGGCCAGCTGAAGAAGGTGCGGGCAGGGCTTCTGATCATCGTGGCGATCGGCGTGCTGCTGATGGTCCTGCGCATATTCGAGTTCGCGTCGCTGAACGTGCTGTGGACCGACAACGCCTACGGCTCGATCATGTGGGCTTTGCTGGTGCTCCACCTCGCCCACTTCCTCACCGACTGGGTCGACAGCTGCGTGCTCGCTGCCCTCATGCATACGGAGCACGGCATCGAGAAGCGCCGCTTTGTCGACGTCAGCGAAAATGCCATGTACTGGCGCTTCGTGTGGCTCACCTGGCTGCCGATCTATGTCATGGTCTACTGGCTGCCGAGGTGGATCCCATGAAGCGGCTGCTGAAAGGCTGGGGCTGGCATCTCGCTCCCTGGGCAGGGCTGATCGGCGGCGCCCTCGGCTGGGCTTTGTCGCACCAAGTTGGCTCCATTCTCGCGCAGGACAGGTGCCAGGAGAGCGGCCCGCTGACCGTTCTGCTGATCTGCCTCCTCGGCCTTGTAATCACCGCCGGCGGCGCTTTCTTCTCGTGGCGGCTCTGGCGGCGGCGCGAGGATCTGCCGGGCACGCGCTCCTTTCTCTCGCTCCTGAGCATGTTTTCCGCCGGCTTGTTCGCGCTCGCGATCCTGTTCCAGGCGCTGGCCGGTCTTATCATTCCGAGTTGCCTCGGATGAAGCGTCCGCTCGTCTTATCACTCGTCCCGATGCTGTTCGCCGCCGCGCCGGCGCTGGCGCATGACGGTGCGCATGACGGCGGCCCCGGCTGGACGCTGGATCTCTGGGTGACGGCGCCGCTGCTGCTTACCGCCCTGCTCTACGGCGCGGGTTTCTTCCGGCTCTGGAAGCGCTCCGTTCAAGGTCGGCCTTCGCTGAAGCGGGGCGGCGCCCTGTTCGCCGCCGGCTGGTGGACGCTTGCGGCGGCCGTCGTGTCGCCGCTCCATGCGGCGGGCGAGCGCAGCTTCACCATGCACATGATCGAGCATGAAGTGATCATGCTTGTCGCGGCGCTGCTGCTTGTCGCCGCCCGCCCCGGACCTGTATTGCTCTGGGCTTTCCCGGTGCGCGCGCGGCAGGCGCTGGCCGGTCTCGGCCGTGCCGGCTGGGCGGTATCGCTGTGGCGCGCGCTCACCAATCCCGTCGCCGCCACGGCGCTGCAGGGGCTGGCGATGTGGGTCTGGCATGTGCCCTCGCTGTTCGACCGCGCGCTGGCGAGCGAAGGCTGGCATATCGCGCAGCATCTTTCCTTTCTGGTCACCGCTTTGCTCTTCTGGTGGGCGATGGCGCACGGCCGCGGCGGCCGGTACAGCTACGGCACCTCCGCGCTCTGCCTGTTCGTCACTTCGCTGATCGGCGGCGCGCTCGGCGCGCTGATGAGCTTCTCCACCAGTCCCTGGTACCGGGGCTATGCCGCGCTGGGCATGACCCCGATCGGCCTTACCCCGGTCGAGGACCAGCAGCTTGCGGGGCTTCTGATGTGGATACCAGGCGGGCTCGTCCATGCGGGCGCGGCCCTTTTCTTCCTCTACAAATGGCTGAAGGCCAGCGAGGCGCGGCATGCTGTACCGGCAGAATAGGCTCATCCTCTGGATAGTCCTCCCGATCGCGCTGGTGGCGCTCGCCGCCGGCGCCGCCTTCGCCGAATATCGCTACGAGCGGCATGACCTCAGGAAGCGGGCCGAGGCACTCACCGATGGCGATATCGAGCGCGGCCGGACCGCCTTCGTCAATTACGGCTGCGGCGGCTGCCATACGGTGAAGGGCGTCACCCAGGCGCGCGGCAAGGTGGGCCCACCGCTCGACGGCGTCGGCGGCCGGGCAATCATCGGCGGCCGGCTCGAGAACAAGCCCGACAACCTCATGCGCTGGATCATCGATCCGCAGGCAGTCTCGCCCGGTACGGCAATGCCCAATCTCGGCGTCCAGCCGCGCGACGCGCGCGACATTTCGGCCTTCTTGTATATGCAGTCGTGATGCTCGCTCTCCTCATCCTCCTCCAGACGGTCTACGTCTCCAACGAAGAGCTGAACGTCGTCCATGTGATCGACGGCAGGACGCTCAAGGAGAGCCGGCGGATTGAGATCGGAAGCGGCCCGCGCGGGATGGCGCTCTCGCCCGACGGCAGGACGCTCTACGTCGCGGTGAGCCGCGACAACCGCATCGCCGCAGTGGACTCGGCCAGCGGCAAGGTCATCGGCCACATCCCATCCG
>DATMJS010000190.1:0-3066 GCA_035553755.1 Allosphingosinicella sp. | reverse complement strand
CAGCATATCCGCCGCGAAAAGGCGACCTCCAACATCTGCACCAATTCGGGCCTCTGCGCGCTCGCTTTCTCGATCCACATGACGTTGCTGGGCGAGAAGGGGCTTCGCCAGCTCGCCGAACTCAACCATGCCCGCGCCTGCCAAGCGGCCGAGCGGCTGGCGAAGGTGCCGGGGGTCGAGCTGGTCAACGAAACCTTCTTCAACGAGTTCACCCTGCGCCTGTTCAAGGAGGCGCGGCCGGTGGTGCGCGCGCTCGCCGACCGAGGCGTGCTCGGCGGCGTCTCGCTCGGCCGGCTCTATCCGGGCGCAGAGGCGCTCGCCAACGGCCTCGTTGTCGCGGTCACCGAAATCGTCACCGACGGAGATGTCGAAGCGCTGGCGGCGGCGCTCGAGGAGTGCCTGGCATGAGCATCAACGCGAGCGGATGGAAGCCCGAAATGGGAACCGGCGAACGGACCGGCGGAGATACTTTTACAGGCAACCGGGCGCTGATGCTCGAGGAGCCGCTGATCTTCGAAATGGACGAGGAAGGCGGCACCGGCGTCGATTTCGATATCCTCCCCGGAACGGGGAGGGGGACCGCGCGAAGCGCGGTGGAGGGGGCTCAGAGCCCCGCACAGCCCCCCCTCCACCAGCCTGCGGCTGGTCCCCCTCCCCGTAGCGGGGAGGATCGCCTCGGCGGCTTGGAGCGCAACCGGCCAATCGGCCTTCCCGGCCTCTCGGAGCCGCAGACGGTGCGCCATTATACGCGCCTTTCGCGCCAGAATTACGCCATCGATCTCGGTCTCTTCCCGCTCGGCTCCTGCACGATGAAGCACAACCCCCGCCTCAACGAGAAGGTGGCTCGGATGCCCGGTTTCGCCGACATCCATCCGCTGCAGCCGGCTGACACCGTCCAGGGCGCTCTCGGCCTCATCCACATGCTCGGCGAATGGCTGATCCGCCTCACCGGAATGCATTCGGTGGCGATGAGTCCCAAGGCGGGCGCGCATGGCGAATTGTGCGGCCTCCTCGCGATGCGGGCGGCGCTGGAGGCGCGCGGCGACGCGCGCGAGGTGATCCTGGTTCCCGAAAGCGCGCACGGCACCAATCCCGCGACCGCCGCCTTCGCCGGCTACCGGGTCGAGAACATCCCGGCCAACGAGCGCGGGCGGGTCGATCTGGAGGCGCTGAAGGGCCGGCTGGGGCCGGACGTGGCGGGGGTGATGATCACCAACCCCAATACCTGCGGCCTGTTCGAACCCGACATGATCGAGATTTCGAAGGCGGTGCACGAGGCGGGCGGGCTCGTCTATTGCGACGGCGCCAATTTCAACGCGATCGTCGGACGCGTGCGCCCGGGCGACCTCGGCATCGACGCGATGCACATCAACCTCCACAAGACCTTCTCGACCCCGCACGGCGGCGGCGGGCCGGGCTCGGGCCCGGTGGTCTTTTCGGAAGCGCTGACCCCGTTCGCGCCGCTCCCGTTTGTGGAGCGGCAGGGCGATCAATATGTGCTCGTCGAAGAAGAGACGGCGGGCGAGCATCATGGGCAGAGCTTCGGCCGGATGACCGCCTTCCACGGCCAGATGGGCATGTTCACCCGCGCCATGAGCTATATATTGAGCCACGGCGCCGACGGCCTCCGGCAGGTGGCGGAGGACGCGGTGCTGAACGCCAACTACATCCTCAGGAGCCTGGAGGATGTGCTCGACGCGCCGTTCGGGAAGAGCGGGCCCTGCATGCACGAAGCCTTGTTCAGCGACAAAGGATTCGAAGGCGGTCTTTCCACGCTCGACCTCGCCAAGGCGCTGATCGACGAGGGCTATCACCCCATGACCATGTATTTCCCGCTGGTCGTCCACGGCGCGATGCTGGTCGAGCCGACCGAGACGGAGTCCAAGGCGGCGCTCGACCAGTTCATCGGCGCGCTGCGATCGGTGGCGGAGCGGGCGAAGGCGGGGGATCAGAGCCTGAAGGCGGCGCCGGTTCATGCACCGCGAAGGCGGCTGGACGAGACGCAGGCGGCAAGGAAGCCGGTGCTGGTCTACAGGGAGCCCGGGCAGGCGCAGGCGGCGGAGTAGGCGCGTCAGAGGAGGGACTTTCCCTTCACCGCTCATCCTGAGTAGGGACTGAGCGAAGCCGAAGGCCCGTATCGAAGGATTGATGCCGTGCGTCCTTCGATACGCCGTTTCGACGAACTCAACGGCTACTCAGGATGAGCGGAGTTATAGTGAGCAAAGATCCGGACCCCCGCCGCACCGCTCCGCATGTGGAGCGGAACACGGGGCCGATCATCGACGTGCTGCGCGGCATCCTTCCCGACGAGGGGCTGGTGCTGGAGGTAGCGAGCGGGTCGGGCGAGCATGCGCTCGCCTTTGCGCGAGCATTCCCGCATCTGCTTTTCCAGCCGACCGATGCCGATCCGGTGGCGCTCAGGTCGGTCGAGGCGTGGCGGACGGGCGAGGGTGCGCCGAATCTGCTCGCGCCGGTGCACCTCGACGCGGCGAGCGGCCGCTGGCCGGTGGACTCCGCCGACGCGGTGCTGTGCATCAACATGGTCCATATCAGCCCGTGGGCGGCGACCCAGGGCCTGCTCCGCGGCTCGGCGCGGCTGCTGGCGAGCGGCTGTCCGCTCTATCTCTACGGCGCCTATTTCCAGCAGGGGGTTGAGACGGCGCCGAGCAATGTGGCGTTCGATAAGTCACTGCGCGAGCGCAACCCCGAATGGGGCGTGCGCAGGCTTGAGGATGTGGCCGCGGAGGCGGAGCGGCACGGCCTCGCGCTCGACGCGGTCGTGCCGATGCCGGCGAACAACCTGTCGGTGGTGTTCCGCCGCGAATAGCCTCTCCCTTTGATGGGAGAGGATATAGAGCCTTGGCGACGAAGGAGCTTAGGCGGAGTAGGTGAGGGTGACACTGCTGGAGATCATTCTCCCAGGCAGTCACCCTCACCCAGCTTCGACCAGGCAGCAAGCTGCCAAGTCTTCGCAACCCTCTCCCATCAAGGGAGAGGGAGCTTCGCGATTACGGATTCAGCTTCGAATTTCCCTGGTTGAAGCGCGGCAGGTTCGCCTGTTCGGGC
>DATMJS010000189.1:0-3781 GCA_035553755.1 Allosphingosinicella sp. | reverse complement strand
ATCCGGTGCTGATCATGCTTTCCTCGGTCGGCATGGGGATGATGGTGTCGGCCGGCGACCTCCTCACCCTCTATGTCGGCCTCGAGTTGCAGAGCCTCGCCGCTTATGTGCTCGCCTCCTTCCAGCGCCGCGACAATCGTTCGGCCGAGGCAGGGCTCAAATATTTCGTCCTAGGCGCGCTCGCCTCCGGAATCCTGCTCTACGGCGTATCCTTGCTCTACGGCTTCACTGGAACGACTCTTTTCGCGGGAGTGGCTCTGGGGCTCGAGAACGGCGTCTCGACCGGCGAGCTGTTCGGCATGGTGTTCGTCCTTGCGGGCGTCGCCTTCAAGGTTAGCGCGGTGCCCTTCCACATGTGGACGCCGGACGTCTACGAAGGCGCTCCGACACCCGTCACCGCCTTCTTCGCTTCCGCCCCCAAGGTCGCCGCGATGGCTCTCCTCGCCCGCGTCTGCGTCGAGGCGCTGGGGCCGGCCATTTTCGAATGGCGGCAGATCATCATCTTCATGGCCCTCGCCTCGACCATTCTGGGCGGAGTCGCAGCGATCGGGCAGGCGAACGTCAAGCGGCTGCTTGCCTACAGCTCGATCAACAATGTTGGTTTCGCGCTGATCGGTCTCGCCGCCGGCACGCAGGAAGGCGTCGCCTCGGTGCTCTTCTACATGGCAGTCTATGTCGTGATGACGCTGGGCACCTTCTTCGTCGTTCTTAAAATGCGCGGCGAGGACGGTCAGCCGGTTGAAAGCATCGCCTCCCTTTCCGGCCTTTCGCGCACCCGCCCCGGCCTCGCGCTGGCAATGGCCTTGTTCATGTTCAGCCTGGCGGGCATTCCGCCGTTGATGGGCTTCTGGCCCAAATTCTACGTGTTCAACGCGGCGGTGGAGGCGGATCTCATCTGGCTTGCCGCGGTCGGTATCGCGACCTCGGTGATCGGGGCTTATTATTATCTCAAGATCATCAAGATCATGTATTTCGACGATCCGGCCCCCGCCTATGAGCGGCGCGGCTTTGGCGTTGAAAGCCTGCTGATCCTGGTGTCCGCCCTGTTCGTGTCGCCGCTCGGCTGGTTCCTGATCGGCCCGCTCGACGCCGTTTCGCAGAATGCCGCGAGGTCGCTCTTCTGATCCGGACTGTCCCAGAGACGGGTTCCACCAATGACGATGTAGCGGCGCTGGCCCGCCAGGGCGCGCCCGAAGGTCTGTGGCTTCGCGCCGAGCGCCAGACCGGCGGGCGAGGGCGTCAGGGGCGGGGCTGGGTGTCGCCGCCGGGCAATCTTCACGCCAGCACGCTCGTCCGGCTCCTGCCCGGGGATCCGCCAGCGCCGAGCCTCGCCCTCGTGGCAGCCGTCGCGCTTCACGAGGTTGTTTCGGCTTACGCTGCCGACGGAGCGGTCAGGATCAAATGGCCCAACGACCTCGTAGCGGGCGGCGCCAAGCTGGCGGGAATTCTGCTCGAGCGGACGGGCGATGCGGTAGTGATCGGCTTTGGCGTCAACCTCGCGCACCATCCGGAAGGACTGGACCGCCCCGTCGCCAGCCTCGCCTCGCTGACCGGCGGCGCGCCCGATGCCGCGGCTTTCCTCGAAGCTCTGGCGGACAGCTTCGCCCGCTGGCTCGGCCGCTGGCGCTCCGAAGGCATTTCGCCGATCCGCGAGCGCTGGCTCGCCGCCGCGCATCCGCTCGGCACCGCCCTCACCACGCCGGAAGGCGAGGGTCTGTTCGACGGCCTCGATGAGGACGGCGCGCTTCGGCTCCGCTTGGCGGATCGCACATCCCGTGTCATTCACGCGGGCGACGTGTTCCTGATCTGAAGGCCGAAGACATGCTGCTCGCCATCGACGCCGGAAACACCAATGTCGTCTTCGCCCTGCTTGAGGGACGCGAGATCAAGGCGCGCTGGCGGATCGCGACCGACCCGCGCCGCACCGCCGATGAATATGCGGTCTGGCTTCACCAGCTTTTGAACCTCGAAGGCTATGACAGAGCCGACATCGGCGGCGTCATTATCGGTACGGTGGTCCCGCGCGCGCTCCACAACCTGAAGGTGCTCGCCGGCAAATATTTCCGGTCGGAAGCCTTGGTGGCGGGGCAGGCTGGGGCCGAATACGGGATCGAGCTCGATGTGGTCGAGCCGCAGACGGTCGGCGCTGACCGCGCCCTGAACGCGATCGCCGCTCACGCCGCCCATCCGGGCGACCTCATAGTAGTCGATTTCGGCACCGCGACCACCTTCGACGTGGTCGACTATTCCGGCGCCTATAAAGGCGGGATCATCGCGCCGGGCATCAACCTCTCGCTCGACGCGCTGGTGAACGCCGCCGCCAAGCTGCCCCGCATCGCCATCGAAGCGCCGGACGGGCATAAGGGCGTGATCGGCCGCACCACCGAGGACCAGATGCACATCGGCATCTTCTGGGGCTATGTGGCGATGATGGAGGGGCTGGTCGCCCGAATGAAGGCGGAGGTCGGCCGGCCGGTGAAGGTGATCGCGACCGGCGGACTCGCCATCCTCTTCCATGAACATAGCGACATCTTCGACGCGATCGAGCCCGACCTCACCATCCAGGGCCTCGGAATCCTGTACGAACGGAGCCAATCGGCGCCCCAACCGTCATTGCGAGCGTAGCAAAGCATCCGGTGGATCGCTTCGTCGCTAAGCTCCCTCGCGATGGACGCTGTGAAGGAATGAAATGAAACCCGGCAAAGAACTTCTCTTCCTCGCGCTTGGCGGCTCGGGCGAGATCGGCATGAACGTCAACTTATATGGCTGCGACGGCAAGTGGATCATGGTCGATCTCGGCATGACCTTCGCCGATCCCGCCTATCCCGGAATTGAACTCGTCCTTCCGGATCTAAGCTTCATCGAGGAACGCCGCCAGGACCTGCTCGGCATCGTCCTCACCCACGGCCATGAGGACCATATCGGCGCGATCCCCTATCTCGCCGCCGATCTCGGCGTGCCGCTTTACGCGACCCCCTTCACCGCCGGCCTCATCGCCGGAAAGCTGGAGGAGGAAGGGCTCACCAAGGAAGTGAAGGTCAATGTGGTCGAGATGGAGGGAAGCTTCGATCTCGGGTCCTTCAGCCTACGCTACGTGCCGCTCGCCCACTCGATCCCGGAGGGCAATGCCCTCCAGATCGGAACGCCCTATGGCTGCGTCTTCCATACCGGCGACTGGAAGCTCGACGAGGCGCCCCAACTCGGCGACCCCTCGACCGAAGCGGAGCTTCGCGCGATCGGCGACCAGGGCGTACTGGCTTTGGTCTGCGATTCCACCAACGTCTTCGTCGATGCGCCCTCGGGTTCCGAGGCGACGGTGCGCGAAGGGCTCGACCGGGTCATTGGCGAAGCCGAGGGCCGCGTCCTCGTCACCACCTTCGCCTCCAACGCGGCACGCCTCAAGACCTTGGGCCAGGTGGCGGAAGATACCGGCCGCCGAGTCTGTGTGGCTGGCCGGTCGCTCGACCGTATCCTTCGCGTCTCGAAGAGCGTCGGTTATCTCACCGACTTTCCCGAAACGGTGGATTTCGATACCGCGATGCAGCTCCCGCGCCGTGACGTGATGATCATTGCCACCGGCGGGCAGGGCGAGCATCGCGCCGCGCTCGCCCGGATCGCCTTTGGCCAGCACAGGCTGGCTCTAGATGAAGGCGACCTCGTCGTCTTCTCTTCGAAACAGATCCCTGGCAACGAGATCGCCATCGGGCGCATCCAGAACGAGCTTGCCGCGCGCGGCGTCCATATGATCACCGATCGGCAGGCAGACGTCCATGTCTCGGGC
>DATMJS010000188.1:0-10891 GCA_035553755.1 Allosphingosinicella sp. | reverse complement strand
GCCATAGTCCGCACGAAGGCGCGCCTCGTCGGCCTCGGTCCAGTCCGGACCAAGCCGCCAGCCATTGCGGTTGGCATGAAGCCCGCGCAGGCCCAGATATTCGGCGCGGTGGCGCAGCGATCCAGCGGTGCGGCCAAGCTGGCGGCGCAGCGGGGTGAGACTCGTACCGTCGATGTAGGCCTTGCGCAGCAGGGCGTCTTCTTCCGGCGTCCAGGCCCTGCCCCAGCCGCGGCCATAGCCCAGCTTGCGGATGGCGAGGCCGAAGCCGCGGACCGTGCGTTGGGGAAAGCCTTCCTGGCCGAGCATCCCGACGATCGCCGTGTAGCGATGACCCGCTTCGGCCAGGTCGAGAGCCCTCGCCGTTTCCGCCTCCGACCAGTCCGGCGGATGGTTCGCATGCACGATGCCGAGAGCTCCGGCCCGGCTGGATAGGCCGCCGAACGGCCGGCCGATAAGGGTGGCGATCTGCGCCAACGGCACGCCGCGGCGATAGCCTTCGACGAGCTGGGCGTCCTCCCAGGGCGTCCATTCCGCCGGATTACCCTCGGTTAGGTCGAGGATCCTGGCGCGGGCATAGACCGCCGAGCAGGATCGACCGAGGTCGGAAGCTATGGCCGCCGTGGGTTCGCCGCCGTAGCGCCGCGACAGTTCCGCATCATCGAGTTCGGTCCATGTCCGCGTGGAATTGCGGCGGAGCCCGAGCAGCGCAATACGTTCGGCGACCGCTGCCCTGCCCCGGCCGATTGCCAGCGCGATGTCGGCGATCGCGGTGTCCTCGAGGAAGAGCGCGCGCAGCCGTTCGCTCTCCTGCGGTGTCCATGCATCGGCCCGATAGGCCATCTCGCGCAGCGGCGTGGCAGGCAATACCAGCCTTGGCGCGGGTACCAGCTCGACGATGTCGGCATCCAGATCGAGCGGTTTCATGCCAGCGCCACCACGGGGATGTCGCTGATCTTGGCGCGGAGGCGGGCATGAAGCCGGGCGATGCGATCCTCGCCTCGAGGCATCGTGTCCACCGCGGAGATGGCGGCGAGCATGTCGAGGGCGTTGTCGACGGCTTCGCGCGGGGCACCGATATGGCCCGCAAGATCGTTGGCGGTCGTGGCGTTCGGCGCGATGCTCTTGAGCGCGCCGATGATCGAGGCCGCGTGCGGCGCGGAAGGATCGAGGAGGAAGGCATCGAGCGCCCGGGTGCCCTTGAGCGTCAGAGCCGCATCGCGCGAGCCGTTCGAGACCTCGCGGAGAGCCGACAGGTCGAGCAGCTTCTCCGCTTCTTCACTGTCGACCGCAGCGGCCGCGGTGAGCCTTGGCGTCGCGCCGAGATGCTCGGTGATCGTCTCTTCCATATGGGCGAGGACAGGCAGCGGCGACATCGCTGGGCCCATCGCGAAGAACTCACCGGGCGCGAGCTTTCGCAGGGCATCGGCCTCCTTCGCCGAGAAACCGAGGAGATCGGCCGCGCGCGCGATGTCGCGATCGAACACGTTGAGGCCAACGAGGAAGTTCTGCAGCTCCGAGATCACCGAGGATGAGAGCTTGGCGAGGCGCTGCGTGGCGATGACCGGGGCGATGCCGCGCTTGCGGCCGCGGGCACAGAGGTCGGTCAGCGTGGCAACGCCAAGGCGCCGGGTCTCGGCATCGCGGGCCGATCCGGCATGATGTGGCGCGAGCAGATGGCCCTCGTCGATGCAGACCAGGACGGTATGCGCCCAGTACTCGCGCGGCGCGCCGATCAGTCCGGCGAAGAGCGCCGCCGCCTTGATGATCCGCTGGTCGGGATCGAGATCGGTGAGGTCGACGTGAAGCGACAGGCGGTGCTGCCTGGCGCGGGCCGCGGCTGCCGTCAGGCCATCGGAGGTCAGCTCGCAGCCCTTTAGGGAGGTTGCGCCGATGTGGGCGGCGAGATTGCCGAATTCGCCTTCGGGATCGACGAGCACGATTGTCGTGAAATCGAAGGCCTCCTCGATAATCTTGCGCAGGGTTCTGCTCTTGCCCGCGCCGCTGCTGCCCTGGATGAGCAGCCGCCCGGCGAGCAGGCGTTCGAGGTTCAGCATGAGCGAGCCACGGCTGTGCCTGCCGATCGGCACGGACCATTGGTCGGCGGAGGGGTCGATCTGTACGACTGTTGCCATGGTGGGATCTCCTGGGGCTTGGCCTGTCTGGCCACCACCCAATCGCTCCCCCTTCCCTTTGCCTGCTGGTGCTACGAGCTGGCAATCGGCGCAGCGTTGTCGCCGCGGCCGCGCAGGCCCCAGTCAGGCTCGTAGTCCGGTCCGTAGTTAGCGCTCCGCATGAATTCCGGGTCACCCGCTTCATCGACGAGATAGCCGGTCACTTCCCCGGCATAGTCCGCATCGAGCGCGCCTTCTGCGGTCGGGATAAGCCGCACACCGAAGCCCCTGGCGAAGAGTGCGGCATCTGCTGCGAGCATCGCTTCGTGATGATCGTCGGCGGAAACGGCCATCTTGACCCTGACGGTCGCATAGACGTGGACGAAGTGGGTCGGCTCGGACATCATCTGTCTCCGGTCTTGGAATGTGGGGGGCCGCCGCCGCGATCAGGCAAGCGGCACGTCGTATCCGGGCTCGCAGCCCGGCTCGCCGGGATAGGTGCCGCCCGGATCGCAGAGCAGGATCTGCAGCACGTCGTATTCCTCGTGGCGGAAGTAACGTCCTGCCTGGAGCGTATAGGCCTGCCGGGCCCCTGCGGAGGCTCGGCGCACGCGAACCGGGAAGCGGCCGCCCACGTCGATGTCCCCTTCGAGCGGCCTGCCTGCCTCGCGCATGCGCTGGCCGAGCTCGTTCACGATGCCGCCGGCAACGCGCGGGGGGAAATTGCCAATGAGAAGCAGCTCCGGCGGTCCCCGCAGCGCGTTGCCGATGGTGTAGGCGAACGCCGGCGTTTCCCCATCGGCGAAGATCAGGAAGAGATGCTGGCCGCTTTGCGCGATATTGCGCTCGATCGCAGCGTAGAACTCTCGGTTGTCGGGGATATTGGGTTGATGAGTGCGTCGCACTGATACCTCCTCACGACAGGATATCGGGTTGATTTTGCTCGAGGCATGCCCTGATCAGCGGGAGGTGGACCCAGTAACGCTGGGCGCCAGCCAGGCTGTCGACCTTAGGATCATTCGTGCCTCGCGCCTGGTAGCCCCACTTCGTGCGGTAAGCCGCGCTCTCACGATCATAGCGCTTGTAGGCGGCGTCGCTGCGCTTGGCCCATTCGGGCCATCTCCGGGCGATCTGCTCGGTAGTCATGGAGGAGCCGGACGCAATGAATGCCAAAAGGTCGAGAGGGTCGATCTTGGCCATTACAGGTCTTCCGGCTTGAACCCGTGGTGCTCGACGAGCGAATGCATCACCGCATCCCACAGCAGCTCCTTGAAGGCTGCGCGGTTTTCCAGGTCGGTGTCGTAGACGTAGAGGTCGGCCAGCTCCTGGGCCGCCTTGCCGATTCCCTGATAAAACCGGCTCCGCATCGTGTACGTTTTTGGCGAAGGTTTTAGGCATGTACGCCTCCATATCGGTTGGAGCGGTTCAAATGGCAGAGGCCGGAGCCAGAACTTCGAGATAGGCCGCTTCGACCAGTTCGGTCTTCTGACTGCGTTCGCGGGGCGTCATGTCGAGCTTCACATAAAAGCCCGCGAAATGCGTCTTCACGATCACGCCCTCGCGGCCCGCAAATCGGTCCCCGCCAACGCGCGGACGTACCCGGATGCGCACGCGGTCGCGGATCCCCGGTTCACGCACCGCGTCAATCGGCGTGGATCGCTCGGCGAGGAACAGCGCGAGCCGCGCTGTGTCGTCCAATCGGTCGGATGCGGGAGCACAGGCCCGGGCAAGGATCCGCCAGGCCCGCAGGCTCATCGCGTCGCCGGCGAGGTGACGGTCACGTGGCTCGCCTTGGCCATGATCGAGGTGCCCGGCGGAGACGTGAGCGTCGGGATCGAAGGCGAGGATCGTCGCGGCGTGATATTCGGTCTCGGTCAGTGCCACGGTTAGCCGGTCGAGCTGATCAATGAGATCGGAATCGGCGGCAACGGGGACGCGAGAGGGGGCAAGCGTATCGGACATGGTGAGTTCCCGTGTTTGAGGGGGCGAAGATCCGGTCTGTCAGCCTGCCGGCTCTTCTCTCGCGCTCCCCCTTCCCTCACCCCAGCGCCGGCTCAGGCGGCGAGCGCATCGAGAAGATCGGAAATTGGAGCGGCGGACAGGCGCGTGGCGCCGCCGAAGGCCCGCAACCGCGCGGCCATTTCCTTGCGGAGATGCGATCGATTGCCGATCACGGTTTCGGGTGAGAGCGGTTCGCCCTGCGGCGTCACATAGCGATGGGCGGGCTCGCCATCCTCAGTCTCGACCACGATACGATGGCCGCCGGCGGGCGACTTGCCGGCATAGCGGGCGGTGAATTCGCCGAGCTTGCCGGTCAGACCCTTGGCCGCCTTGCCCCACCGAATGTGACCGGCGCCGACGCTCTCGCCCGCCGACAGGCCGCGATCGAGCCATATCCGGAAATGGGCGCGCTGCTGGAGGACGGTGTTGCGCGTGCGTTCCATGGTCCGGCAGAGCGGCAGCGCACTCGCATGGGCGTCAAGGAGCGCGAGATAGCCTTCCTGGGCGGCAATCAGGACATCATCGAAGTCGCGGCCGGCAAGCAGTGCGCGGAGCTGGCGATCCAGTCGCGGATCGGATCCCGACACAACGCCGGAAGCGGCTTCCAACGGTCGAGCGTCCGGCGGCTGATTGCCGAACGCATGGAAACCGGCGCCGGAAATGATGATGACGAAGAGTTCGCCATAGCCCTGACAGGCCTGCAATGTCGGGAGGAGCACGGCGACGTCGGGCTTCGCGTCACCGCTCGGCGGGACCAGGCCTGCCTCGGGCGCGCCGAGCAGGAGCAGCCGCCGGCTCCAGCGGGCGGGCAAAGGCTCGTCGGTCGGTTTCGGCCACTCACTCGGGCGCGGCCGGCCGGTGGCAAGCAAGGGCGGCTCGATCTGGGGCGCGGCCGCTTCGAAGGCGCGCCGGGCGGTATCGAAAAGATCGTCGCGGTTGCCGCCGCCCTCAGCAAAGCCCTGATCGTAGGCGATCGTCGCGGCCGTCGAACATCCCGGCCGGCGCACCCGCGGTTCCCATCCAGCGATCGCAGCATACCAGCCATAAGCGTACTGCACCGCCCGATCCCAATCGTAGCCGTGGAGGCTGCGCGCAGACAGGATCGCGCGATCGCGATCGTCGCCCTCCCCTTTGGCGATGCGGGCTTCGGTGAAGGCGAAGTTCCGCGCCTGGCGCTCTTCCTCGGCGGCGCGCGACATAGATTCCATCACGGGCCGCAGCGCCAACGCGCGCTGTCGCATGCGCGCGAGGCGATCTTCCGGTGCCGCCGCCGCTGGCAGATCCGGAAAGTGGCGCCAGGCCTCGGCGATGACGGCGGCATGCTCCGGCCTGCGTCCTCGGGCGATCCAGGTGCCAGCATCGGCCGGGTCGAACGGCTCCGAGATCATCGGTCGGTCTCCAACCGGAAGCCGAGGCTCGCGGCGGTGAGGCTATCGCGCGCCTGGACGAGCATCTCGTAGCGTCCTGCGAGGTTTTCGCTTCGCCCGAACCGCCGCGCGTTGGGCGGCACGGACGCGACATCCAGGCGGAACGGAAGGATCCGTTCCGTCATCTCGGGAAAGGCTGCACCGAGGAGGACGGCAGCGAGACGATCGGCAACGCCATCGATGGCCTTCGCGACGTTGTGCTTGTCGAGACCGGACGCGGCCTCGAGGTGCGCCATTGGCGCGATAACATCGGGCAGACGAGCGAGGAGCCCGGCGCCGTGGCCATAGTCCGAGTGCATCGAGATCAAGGCCTGACGTTCGAGCGAGATCTCGGTGAAGGGGACATAGGTGCGGTAAGAATAGCTCGGCACGTCCACGCCGATCCTGATGCGGGTGAGAAGGATGCGCATGATTTGCCCCCTTCAGGCGACGAGCCGCGGCGCGGTGGGCGCCGCCGCGGGGAGCTTGAGTTCGCGGCGAACACGCGCGGCGAAACGATCCGGCTCGACCAGCTCGCGAACCGATGCCCAGTGGTTGCGCTCGCCGATATGATCCTGCCGGCCCTGCACCTTGCGAAAGCAGACCTCGCGGTCGGGTCCGAACGGCCCGATCGAGAGCTGCACCCACAGCGTTTCGCCGTGCAGGGTGATCTCGCCGGATACGGCCGGCCCGGCCTTGTTGGAGCGGATATCGAAGCTGCCCTCTTCAAGGCCGAGCGCCTCGGCGAGTCGTCGCAGCGCGGCGCGGCCCTCGGAGTGGAAGAGACGCTTTGCCGGTTCGTCATAGGCGACACCGCGCAAGGCGAGGGTCTTGAGCATGGGACGGTTCCGCAAATCGGCGATACGCGCCATGCAGTCCCGGCGGAGATCGGCGTCTGTGCCGCGATCGGCGCAGACCTGCGACAGATGCCGCACCAGCAGGATGACGGCGGGGTCGGTTTCGACATCGATGCCGGCGTTGCGGCAATCCGTGATCGCCGCCTGCACGGCGTGCAAGGTGGTACCGATGGTGATCAGCGCGCTGGGGTCGAGCGCTTGGCTATAGCGAAACGCCACGTCGTAGCTCATGGGGTCCTCCGGAAATCTCGAGCGGTCTTTCCACTCGCGACCCCGGCCCCCCTTCCCTTTTCAGCCTTGCCGCATGGCTTCGCGATTGGTCCGTCGCCGGAGCGCACAGATCAAGCTTGTGATGACGATAGCGACGCGCACTGCGGCAAAGCCCAGTCCCTCGCCGCCATGATCACGGCAATGATTACTGCAGCAAATCTCGGCGCGAAGGCAAAGAGATCGGGTCAAACATGCTGCACTTCATAGCGAGGGTCACAGTTCTCCTCGCCAGGGTAGCGGCCGAGCGGATCGGCAAACAGGAGCTGCACAACCGCATAGTCGGCGTGACCAAGATATTTACCCGCGCTGTCGGTATAAAACGTCATTGCCGCCGGCCCTGCGATACGTGTTTTGATCGGATAGGTACGACCCAGATCGATGTACATTCCCGGCGGCTTTCCCGCCTTGCGCATTTCGTGACCGATCTGGGCAAGGATTGTGAAAATGCGCTGTGGCATGAAGGCGCCAAGCCCGAGAAGCTCGGGGAGGCCGCGATTGGCGTTGCCGATAGTGTGGGCCTGAGAAGGTGTTCCTTCACCGTTTACGACCGCGACGACGCCTTGGCCGCAACGATCGACGCTCTCTCTGACCGCGCGGAGCAACGGTGTATCATGATGATCAATCATACGATTTTCTCCGGGAAATAGTGCTAGAAGCTGCTGCAATCAGGTGAGCGGAAGGTCACAGCGGGCGTCACAGTCGGTCTTGCCTGGACAGCTACCACGCGCTTCATGAGGAATAACCGGACAGCTCCTAAGGGGCTTTGGACAACTTACGCTCGCTTTCCGCGCCGGCGGCCGACGCCCGCCCCGATGGCGCGAGCGATGTGGCCTGCATAGACGCCGCAGGCTGCCCAATATGCTGCGACCGGCGGCTTGCGCCGCCGCCAGCTCGTCTCCGCGCGCGCCCTAGCGTCCTGCTGCAGATCCAGCAGCAGTTCCTGCAGGGCGACACGGACTTCAGGATCGAGTTCCCGTAGTCGCGCAATGGCGGGGAGCGCGAGGATGGGGTTGCGGATTTCTGCGCGGTTCGAGCGTTCGGTTGCCCGGTGCGTGACGATCGTTCCGAAGTGCATGAGGGTTCCCCAAGGCTGCAGGAGCCTTCAGGCCCCAGTTTCGTCGTCCCCGCCTTCCCGCTCTCCTTTCATGCGCGCTTCCAGGTTCTGGCGATTGAGGATGACGGGACCATTCAGCGCGTCATGCGTTCGCGATAAATGTCAGCCGCCCATTGCTCGATCCAAGGAGCGGTGGTTTCGTCATGATCGAGATCACCAAATTCGATCAGTTCGCGGATTTGCTGCCGCGCTTCCGCGATGGCCGCCTCCCATGGGTCGTCGGGTCGCGCGGGTTCAGCTACAGGCACCTGCATCGGAAGCTGGCGCTGCGCTTGGCGCATGCGCGCATGCTGGGAGCAGACCCAGAGTTCCATATGGTCCGCCACGATGGCGTCGCTCTTCGCAATGCCGCCGCGTCGCGCCGCATTCCTGGCCGCTACGCCGTAGGCTTGGCTGTCGATCGAGGCGATCCGATGCGCGAAGACCGTAAGATAAGGGATGGCCTCGCCCTTCACGCCGAAGAGGTGGAGCCGGATGCCCGGCGGTAGCACGCGATCGAGATGATCGACGACCGCCATCAGGCCTTCGGGCCCGTGGATCGGGCGCCGGCACATCGACCCGACACCGACCAGTCCGGCCCGTTCGATCGTGCCTGAAAGCGCGTCGGCGCAGCGCTCGTAGTCGAACGGCAGTCGTCCCTGGATCACCGGCATGAAATTGGTCAGGATGCCTTGATCTTCAGCGCGCAGGCGACACTCGACATTGGCGCGAATGGTGCGCGAGATCCGGTCGAGCACCTCGTCGCGGTCGCCCGCGACCTGATGCTCGACGCAGTAGTCCAGACTCGCCCACCACTGGAAGGGAAAGGCCGCGGCGAGGCGAATGTAATCGTCGATTGTCCACGGATAGCCGCCATAGGTCACCATGGCGCTGAAGCCGGCGCTGTCGAGGCTAAGGCTCTTGAGGCCGGTGGCGTTGGCGAGCGCGCTGATCCGCCAACCCGCCCACTTGCGCCAGCCGCGCTCCTTCGTCCAGCGCGAGAGCGCGTTCGCCGAGATGAGGACCGGCTGCTGCAACCGCCTGGCACGCTCGAGCAGCTTGCCGTCGGCGAGGTGTGGCAGACCCACCATGACCGTGATTGATCTTTTCTTTGGGAGCGGATCGTTCATATAATGTTCCTCATGAAGGAGAATCACCGTGTCCGCTTCGACCGCCCGCTATCTTGACCATTTCGATCTGGACGTGACGCTGCGCGATGCGGCGATCGACGAGCAGAACCGCCCGACGCGCCGGATGATCGCCAATGCGGCCATCGGCATGCATATCGAGGACGCTTTCTATTCGGTCCGCGAGCTCCGCGAGGCGGTGAGCTGGATTCACGAGGGCGAGCCGGGCGGCAAGCGCAAGCTGGCCTCGATCCTCAGCAATCCGGTGGGCGACGACTTCCAGCGCTGCATTTATTATTGCCTCGCGGGCCGCGGTGTCGTCGAGATGATCGACGATCTCATGTGGCTCGAGGAGCTGCTGGAGGCGCGCGGCCGGATCGCCGGCGACATCCATCGGCGCCGCATTAAGGCGCGGCCGCTCGTCTCGCCCTATGTCGCGGACGAGCCCGATGGGCCGATGGTGTCGGCAGCGGACGATTTCCGGCAGGGGCGTTCGTGGTGGGCGGATCCGGAGCTCGGTGTCTGAACCCGGGCTTGCCTCGCTAGATCGAGGCTTGGCTTGACCCATCGGACCGGGTCGGGTGGATAATGAGCTACGTCAGTCGAATCGAGGTTGGCCCATGGCCGGTGATTGCTGCGGAGGCGGATGCGGCGAGGAGCGTTCGCGGGACGAGAGGTGAGAACGCGTCCTGCTGATCGCCCTCGGGCTCAATGCCGGCATGTTCGCGGTCGAGATGATCGCGGGCGTCTCGGCGCAGGCGGCTTCCCTGATGGCCGACGCGCTCGATTTCCTCGTCGCTATCGCTCGCAGGTGAGACGACGCCCACGTCGCCACTGGGTGGGTTCGATCCATTCGCCCCCGAAGGCTCCGGCGCCGCGGCGCTTGGCATCCGCGAAGACTGCCGCATAGCGCGCGGCACGATCGGGATCGGCCTTGAGGAACTGGGGCTGGGGAATGGCGAGTCCCGAGCCGATCATGACTTCGCCGAGATCGCGACCGTTGACCGTGACGACGGCCACCGGCCGTCCGTAGCTTGATGGCGAGGACAGGCGGATATTGGCATCGCCGCCATGCAAGGTGCGGGCGGCAAGATCCTGCGCCGCCTTCCCGCACTCCCAGCACGCGCCCGCCTTCTGGCAAAGTTGCCGTCGCTCGAAGGCGTCAACGCCGAGAAGCCGGAAATCGGCCGCGACCGTATCGCCATCAAGCGCCCGCGCGGTAGCATTGAAGGAGGTGTCCTCGGCGGCATCGCTCGGCGTGCAGGCGGCGATAAGCAGGAGAGCCAGGGTCGGAACGCGCGTCATGCGACCATTTCAAGGACGACGAAACCCGGCGCCGACGGATCGGTGGATACGCGAAAGGGCTGGAGCGGGTCCGCCGTGCGCAAAATGCTCACTTTCCTTGGGTAATGATCGAAGATGCGCCCAGCGACGCGCATGGCGTTCTCGCGGCTGCAGAGCAGCGCGCGTTTGGGAGAGAGGCCGTCCCTGTCGATGCTGATGGTCATAAAATGATCCCCTTCGTCACGAGGATATATCGATTGAGGTTCAGGCGAACACCGTCTTGTGGACCTTGGTGACGGGCACGACCGACCAGGCGCGCTCCATGAGGCGGCTGATCCGGTAGAAACTACCGTTGGTGGGATCGCGAAGGAGGAGCTTTCGCCTGCGCTTGGACACCACGAACTCCTGCCCGACGTGACCGTCCGAGAAAGTCACCGGCGCCTCGAGCCGGATGCGATCACCGTCCGACAGTTTGCGTCCACGCCTCGCGAGATTGGCCCGGCAACGCTCCCGCCAGTCGAGAGCGTATTTGTTGTCGGTCGCCGTCAGGAGATCCAGGATATGCGCGGGACATCCATCCTCACAGGGACCCATGGATTCCTCCAGTCGGGTAGGATTGGTGCTGCTCATGGAGTCAGCCCTGATCCCCCCGCCGAACCGCACGTGCAGCTTTCACCGCATGCGGCTCTCCACTGTGACGAACCATCACTTTGCCGTAGATCGGGCAGGCGGCCTCTGTGAG
>DATMJS010000187.1:0-4993 GCA_035553755.1 Allosphingosinicella sp. | reverse complement strand
GGTGGGAGGGTCCGCCTGCGGGGGCGGCCCACTCAAGCGCAACCTCCTCCATCTTGGAGGGAGTTTGACC
Organism: Allosphingosinicella sp.; assembly: GCA_035553755.1. Lineage (GTDB taxonomy): Bacteria > Pseudomonadota > Alphaproteobacteria > Sphingomonadales > Sphingomonadaceae > Allosphingosinicella. The sequence continues at coordinate 4,923 of DATMJS010000187.1, read as the reverse complement.
TCAATCCAGCCGCATCGCCTCCTCGGCGAGGGCTTCGGCTTCGATGAGCAGCTGGTCATCCACAGTTCCGGTGGCGGTGCGCTCGCGGCCGATGATGGTGAGAACGGGGACGGCCATCGGCGACACTCGGTCGAGCTCGACATGGAGCATCGTCGCCTGCGCCCGGTCAAGGAGGCGCGCGAGGCGGCCGACGTCGGTCATCTTCTCGCGCGCATCGGCCCAGGCGGCTTGCAGGAGGAGATGGTCGGGCTCGTAGCGCCTCAGCACGTCGTAGATGAGGTCGGTCGAGAAGGTGACCTGCTTGCCCGTCTTCCGCTTGCCCGGATGGTGCCGCTCGACGAGGCCGCCGATCACCGCCACCTCCCGAAAGGCGCGCTTCAAAAGATGCGATCCCTCCACCCAGTCGATAAACTCCTTTTCGAGGATATCGGGCGAGAAGAGCGCAGCCGGATTCTCGAAGGGCTCGAGACCGTAGCAGGCGAGCGCATAATCGTTGGCCACGAACCCCAGCGGCTTCAGCCCCGCGCTTTCCATCCGCCGGGTGATCAGCATCCCCAGCGACTGGTGCGCGTTCCAGCCCTCGAAGCTGTAGGCGGCCATATAGTGGACCCCCTCGTGCGGGAAGGTTTCGACCAGCAGCTGCTCCGGCGCGGGGATGGCCGAGCGATATTCCTGCACCCTCAGCCACTCGCGCACCGGATCCGGGAAGCGCGGCCACTGCTCGCGGTCGTGCAGAAAGGCCCGGACCCGGTCGGCAAGCTTGGTGCTGATCGCGATCCGGGCGCCCATATAGGTGGGGATACGCGCCGATTTGCTCGTCGCCTTCACCAACAGGTCGATGCCGTCGATCCGCTCGACCTCCAGCACCAGCCCCGAAAAGTAGAAGGTGTCGCCGGGGCTCAGGGTCTCGGCGAAGTTGTCCTCGACGGTGCCGAGCAGCCGGCCATTTCTGAAGCGGACGTAATAAAGCGGCGTATCGACGATGATGCCGGCGTTCATCCGGTGCTGCTGGATGAAGCGTGGGTGGGACACGCGCCAGTATCCGTCGGGGTCCCTGGTGATTCGGCGGAAACGGTCATAGGCTTTGAGCGAATAGCCGCCGCTCTCGATGAAGGAGAGGACGGCGCGGAACAGCTCTTCGGACAGGCCGGCATAAGGCGCCGAGGAGCGCACCTCCTCCAGCATCTCCCCTTCGCGGAAGGGCGCCGCGCAGGCGAGCGCCATGATGTGCTGTGCGAGCACGTCGAGCGCCCCGGGGCGGAAATCTTCGGTATCGAGCTCGCCTTCCTCGATCGCGTCGAGAGCGGCGCGTGCTTCAAGATATTCGAAGCGATTGCCCGGCACTATGAGCGCTTCGGAGGGCTCGTCGAGCCGATGGTTGGCGCGGCCGATGCGCTGCATCAGCCGCGAGGAACCCTTTGGCGCCCCCATCTGGATGACGAGGTCGACGTCGCCCCAGTCGACGCCGAGGTCGAGGCTGGCGGTGCAGACGAGCGCGCGAAGCCGCCCTTCGGCGACGGCCTTTTCCACCTTGCGCCGGGCTTCGAGCGCGAGCGAGCCGTGATGGACGCCGATCGGAAGATGCTGTTCGTTCACCGTCCACAGATCCTGGAAGATGAGCTCGGCAAGGCTTCGGGTGTTGCAGAAGATGAGGGTGGTCTTATGGCGCTCGATCTCCCGCATGACGCTCTCGGCCGCCCACCGCCCCGAATGGCCCGCCCAGGGAATCCTGCCCCCTTCCGGAAGCATGATGGCGAGCTTCGCCTCGGCTCCCGGATCGCCGGTGACCAAGTCCACCAGCTCCGAATCGCCGTGAGGCGCGAGCCAGCCCTGATAGGCTTCGGGGTCGGAGACGGTGGCGGAGAGCGCCACCCGCCGCATCCCGGGCGCCAGCTTCTGGAGCCGCGCCATAGCCAGCGACAGAAGGTCTCCGCGCTTGCCGGAGGCGAAGGCGTGTACCTCGTCGACCACGATAGTGCTGAGATTGGCGAACAGGAGCACGCTGTCTTCGTGGCTGAGTAGAAGGCTCAGAGACTCGGGCGTTGTGAGGAGGATCTGCGGTGGCCGCACCCGCTGTCGCGCCTTGCGGTCGGCGGGAGTGTCGCCGGTGCGCGTCTCCACGCGGATCGGAAGCCCCATTTCCTCGATCGGCGTGAGGAGGTTGCGCTGCACGTCGACCGCCAGCGCCTTCAGCGGCGACACGTAGAGCGTATGGAGCCCTTCGCCCGGGTTTTCGAGCAGTTCGACAAGACTCGGCAGGAAGCCTGCCAGGGTCTTGCCCGCGCCGGTCGGGGCGACGAGCAGCACATTCCGCCCCGACCGCGCCGCCTCCAGCATTTCGAGCTGGTGCCGGCGCGGCGCCCAGCCTTTTTCGGCGAACCAGCTTGCGATGACGGGCGGGAGGTCGTCCGCCATCGTCATCCGCAATTCGCCTCAAGTGCCCGCGTCATTGTCCTTGCGGTGAGCGATATCTTCCTCCCGGTAAAGCTCCCGCGTCGTCCGCTCCGTCTCGTCCCGCGAAGCGCGGCTGCTCCGGTTCCTGAGAGTCGCCCAGGCGATCACCGCCAGTAACAGGAGCGGCGCGATGATCGTGATGATGCCCCAACTGCCTCCGCCAAGATCCATGTGTCGCTTCCTTCGATGTTGGAACCGTAACGGCCGTTCCGCCATATAGGTCCCGATGGCCCGTCTCGGTTCCTGGATCGAGCCTTTCCCGGAAGGCATTTATGTGAAGCCGGCCGATGCCTGGATCGATCCCAGCGAGCCCAAGGCGCAGGCGCTGGTCACCCACGGCCATGCCGATCATGCGCGAGGCGGGCACGGGCAGGTGTGGGCTACGCCCGAGACGCTTGCGATCATGGAGTGCCGCTACGGGCCGCAAAGCGGCCGGCCGGTGCAATATGGCGAGGTGGTGAAGATGGGCGAGGTGGAGCTTAGCTTCGTTCCCGCCGGCCACGTGCTCGGCTCCGCCCAGATCGTGATGGAGCATTCGGGCGAGCGGGTGGTCGTTTCGGGCGACTATAAGCGCCGGCCGGACCCCACCTGCGCTCCGTTCGAGCCGGTGCCGTGCGACATCTTCATCACCGAGGCGACGTTTGGATTGCCGGTCTTCCGCCATCCCGAGACGGCGAGCGAGATCGACCGGCTGCTCCTCCGCCTCCACGAAAATCCCGAACGCTGCGTGCTCGTCGGCGCCTATGCACTCGGCAAGGCGCAGCGGGTGATCACGGAGCTTCGCTGCCGCGGCCATCACGATCCGATCTACATCCACGGCGCTCTCCAGCGGCTGTGCGAGCTTTATGCCGAACATGGCGTGGCGCTCGGCGACGTCCGCCCCGCCACCGGAGTTCCCAAAGACGAGCTTAAGGGAAAGATCGTGCTTTGCCCGCCGGGAGCGCTCAACGACCGCTGGTCGCGGCGGCTTCCGGACCCGATCACTGCGATGGCGTCCGGCTGGATGCGCGTTCGCCAGCGCGCTCGGCAGCGCAACGTCGAGCTGCCGCTGATCGTCTCCGATCATGCCGATTGGGACGAGCTCACGCAGACCATCCAGGAAGTCGCGCCCAGCGAAGTGTGGATCACCCACGGCCGTGAGGAAGCGCTGATGCATTGGTGCATGACCCGCCAGATCAAGGCGCGTGAACTCAATCTCGTCGGCTATGAGGATGAGGACGAATAGCGTTCCGGCAGGCGGATGAGGACCAGCGCGACGCAGATGAGGAGCGCTCCCAACCCGTCCGCTAGGCCCAGCCGCTCGTCATAGACGACCCAACCGATCACCGCGGTCACCGCCGGCTGGGTGAGCAGGCCGAGGCCGACCACGAGCGGGTTCAAATAACCCATCGCATAGACGAGCAGGCCCTGGCCGATCATCTGGCTGCCCAGCGAAAGGAGGATGAGCGGCGTCCAGTCCCCGGGCACCACCTGCTCGCCCAGCGCGAGCGCGAAGAGCAGGAGCGGCCCCGCGCCCGCGACAGTGGCGAGCGCGAGCACCGGCATCGGCTTCAGGGTCCGCCGCGCCCGATCGATGGTGATCAGGTAGAGCGTGTAGAAGAGCCCGGCGAGGATCGCGAACAGATCGCCCTTCAGGTTGCGCGGCGAGAGTTCGTAACTGGTGCCCAGAAGCAAAGCCGCGCCCGCAAAGGCGAGCAGGAGCGCCAGCGCCTGCAGCCTTCGCGGCAGCATTCGCGCCGCGATGAAGCCGTAGACGGGGAAGAGCAGGCTCGAGGCGTTGCCGAACAGGGTCGCGTTGGCGAGTTTGGTGAGGTGGATGCCGACATGCCAGGCGGCTAGGTCCGCCGCGAAGAAGAGCCCGCCGAGCACGATCAGGCCGCCGATCGCCCAGCTCGGGCGAAAGCTCTCGCGCCCGGCATAGCGCGCGAACAGCAGCAAGAGCGGGATCGCCAGCGCCAGCCGCCAGAAACCCGCCGCCACCGGCCCCACATCGGCCAGCCGCACCATCCACGGCCCCATGGCCAGGAAGAGGTTGGAGACGATCAGCGCCGCGAAGGCGTAGCGGCCCCGGCTCGCGCTCAGGCGAAACGCTCCTTGAGCTTCATCATCGCCAGCGCCGCCTTGGCCGCTTCCCCGCCTTTGTTTTTCTCGTCCGGGCGGGCGCGGGCCAGCGCCTGGGCCTCATTCTCGACGGTGAGGATGCCGTTGCCGACAACGAGTCCGTCGAGGGTAAGCGCCATGATGCCGCGGGCGCTTTCGCCGGCGACAATTTCGAAATGATAGGTCTCGCCGCGGATCACCACCCCCAGGGCGACGAAGCCGTCATAACGGCCGGTCTCCGCGGCGAGCGCGATCGCGCCCGGCACTTCGAGCGCTCCGGGGACGGTGACGGTCTCGTGACCGTGACCGGCCGCTTCGATCGCCGCTCGCGCGCCTTCGAGCAGAAGGTCGTTCAAATGGTCGTAGAAG
>DATMJS010000186.1:0-6053 GCA_035553755.1 Allosphingosinicella sp. | reverse complement strand
CGGCTCCGCCCCGCCACGGTTGATGAGGCTCAACCAAGGGACGAACGGCGTTGCGAGTTTTGTTGCTGGGCGCGACCGGGCTGATCGGATCGGCCATCGCCGCGCGCCTTTTCAGGGAAGGAATGGAGGTCGTCGGCGTTGCTCGCGCCGTTGGCGAAGATGCCCGCCGGCTGCCCGTTGCGAGCTGGATCGAACTCGACCTGCGCGATGCCCTCACGCCTGGGGCATGGCTTCCGCATCTCCAGAACGTCGATGCGGTCGTCAACGCCGCGGGAGTGCTTCAGGACAGTGCGCGCGACTCTACCGGAGCCGTCCACCGTGACGCTCCCGCCGCTTTGTGGAAAGCATGCGAGCAAGCCGGAGTGCGCCGCGCCATCCATTTCTCGGCGATGGGCGTGGACCGCGGCGGCCTCAGCGATTTCTCCCGCAGCAAGCGCGAAGGGGACGAAGCGCTGAAGGCGCGCGAGCTCGACTGGGTGATCCTCCGACCGTCGGTGGTGGTGGGAAGGCCCGCTTATGGCGGCAGCGCCCTGTTCCGCGGGCTGGCGGCGCTGCCGGTCCTGCCGCGCACGCCGGACGCCGGTCCGCTCGACATCGTGCAGCTCGACGATGTCGTGGAGACGGTGGCGCGGCTGCTTCGACCCGGGGCGCCCGCCAAGGTCGAGCTCGAGTTGGCGGGCCCCGAACGGCTGCGCTTCGACCAGGTGGTCGCCTCCTATCGCTCCTGGCTCGGCTGGAAGCCAGCGCGGGTCATTGCCGCGCCGGGCTTTCTGATGGAGGCCGGCTACCGGCTCGGGGACCTTGTCGGCTGGCTCGGCTGGCGCCCTCCGGTCCGAAGCACGGCGCGCCGGGAGATCGTGCGCGGCGCAACCGGCGATCCGTCGCAATGGAAGAGGCTGACCGGGATCGAGCCGCGCTCGCTTTCCGCCGCCCTCGCGGCCGAGCCCGCATCGGTGCAGGAGCGCTGGTTCGCCGGCCTCTATCTGCTGAAGCCGGTGGCGATCGGCACCTTCGCGCTGTTCTGGCTGCTGACCGGCATCGTCTCGCTCGGCCCCGGCTTCCACGTCGCCACCTGGCTGATGGAGGCAGCGGGGGCCGGGCCCTTGAGCGTGCCGAGCGTGATTGCGGGGGGTGTGGCCGACATCCTCGTCGGCATCGGCATCCTCGTCCGCCGTACGTCGCGCCTGGCGCTGATCGCGGCGCTGGGACTGTCGATCTTCTACATCGTGGCGGGGACCTTGCTGCATCCCGAGTTGTGGCGGGACCCGCTGGGTCCGATGATGAAGATCTGGCCGATCCTTGCGCTCAACCTCATCTGCTTTCCGCTGCTGAGGGAGCGATGAGCGAATATTTCATCCTCAAATTCCTCCACGTGATCGGAGCGGCCGTTTTGCTCGGCACCGGCGCGGGGATCGCCTTCTTCATGCTGCTCGCGCACCGCACCGGCGAGACGGCAGTGATAGCGGGCGTGGCGCGGATCGTGGTCATTGCCGACTATGTGTTCACGGCAACCGCCGTCGTCGCTCAGCCGGTCACCGGGGTGCTGCTCGCGCGGACGGCCGGCTACGATCTGGCCGAAGGCTGGATCGTTGCCTCGATCGCGCTCTACGCCTTTACCGGCCTCTTCTGGCTGCCGGTGGTGTGGATGCAGGCGCGGATGCGCACCCTGGCGCGGGAAGCCCATGCCGCCGCCACTCCCCTGCCGCCCGAATATCACCGGCTGTTCCGGCTGTGGTTCGCCTTCGGCTTTCCCGCCTTCACAGCCGTGCTACTCATCTTCTGGCTGATGATAACCCGACCGGAGATCGGCTTTTGAGCAACGACAAACTGAACCTTGGAAGCCGGCTGCTGATCGGCGCCATTGCGGGCTTCGTTGGAACGCTGGCGATGACCGCGGCGATGAGCCGCCTCCACCGCCGCCTGCCGCCGAAGGAAAACTATCCGCTCACACCGCGCGAGATAATCGATTCGATGGGAGCCAAGGCAGGTGCAAAACCGACCGGGGAGTTGGCCAAGGACCTCACCACCGCCGCCCATTTCGGCTATGGCGCCGCAGCCGGTTCGCTGATCGCGGCGGCCAATCCGCGCATCGGACCTGCCACGGGCGCGGCGGCGGGCGTCGCCATCTGGACCGCCAGCTATATGGGCTGGATTCCCGCGGCTGGAATTCTGAAGCCTGCAACCGAGCACCCGCCCCGCCGCAACCTGCTGATGATCGGAGTGCATCTCGTCTGGGGCGCATCGACCGCGCTCGCGCTGCGCGAGTTAAGGGTCGCGCGCGAAACGATCCTCCGCGACGGGCCCGACAAGGATGCGCCGCCCGCTTAGTCGATCTGCGGGTTGAAATTGGGCGGGTCGCTCGCGGGGAAGCTCTCGTCCGACGCTTCGTCGACCTTGGTCCACTCTTTCGGCGGATCGCGCATCGCCTCGGTGCCGGCGGGACGGGCATTGCCGCTGTGGCCTACGAAACCTGCCGGACGCCCTACTTTGAGGGCGGGTGCGTCGTCATAGTCGCTGTCGCCCCAGCTCCTGAAGCGGCGGCTGACAAAATAACCGACGGCCGCCGCGCAGGCGGCGCCGAGGCCCGTCACGATCGCTCTCTTGCGGTCCATCGTTTCAGATCGTCTCCATCGTGGCGGTTTGCGCGGGCGGCAGGCCATCCGCTTCCGCTTTCTGCATCAGCTCCATCTTCCGTGCGGCCATCTGCTCGCCCAGCGCTTCGAGGTCGACGTCGGTCTTGCGCGCCTGGCTGAAGATGTTGCCCTGCTGCTTTTCCTCTTCCTTGACGTGATGCTCGATCTGCTCCTGCAGGACCTTCACCTTGGCGTCGTAAAATTCGTCGTCGGCGCCGGCCGCCTCGATCTCGTTGATCAGCACCTTCGCACCGTCATGCTCGACATAGGCTTCGTCGAGATCGTCGTCGTCGATCTTGCCGCGGAAGGCGGGATAGAAAATCTCCTCCTCCAGCATCGCGTGCACCTTGAGCTCGGTGCAGATCCGCTTCGCAAGCTCCTCTTTCTTTGACGATTCGCCCGCTTTCTCGAACTGCTCGAACAGCTGCTCGACTTTGCGATGATCTTCGGTCAGGAGCCTTATCGCGTCCTGCTTGCTTTCACTTGCCATTACATGCCTCCTGTCTCGGCTCTGGAACATTTGGAGCCGAGCCGCGGTTCCGCGACAGGCACGGCACAGGAAGCGATTTTGAACGACACCGAGACATTGTCGCCCGTCCTTCCCGACGGGACCGAAGAGGCGACCCGCCGGCTGCTTGCCAAGGCGTGCGAGCGCGAGTTGACGCTCGCCACGGCGGAAAGCTGCACGGGCGGCATGCTCGCCTCGCTGCTCACCGACGTGCAGGGCGTCGCCCACGCCTTCGATCGCGGCTTCGTCACCTACACCAATGAGGCGAAGAACGAGATGCTGGGCGTGCCGCTGGACCTGATCGAGCGTGTGGGCGCCGTTTCCAAGGAAGTCGCGATCGCGATGGCGGAAGGCGCGCTTGAGGCATCCCGCGCCAATATCGCGCTTTCGGTAACCGGCTTTGCCGATAAGGGCGACGAGCCCGGCCTCGTCCATTTCGCCTGCGCGCGGGAGGGACGGATCACGGCGCACCGCGAGGAGCATTTTGGCCCTATCGGCAGAGGTGCTACACGGGTTGCCTGCATGAAAGTGGCGATCGAAATGATGACCGAGATGCTGTGATGGCCAAAAGGGACAGGAAACTCCCTTTCGAAGCCATTCACCGGCACGGCTTCGTCCGTACCGCCGCGGCGACGCCGCTCGCTTCCTCGGGCGACATCGGCTTCAACGTCGAGCAGACGATCCTCCTGGCGCGTCAGGCTCATGGCCGCGGCTGCGACCTCCTCGTCTATCCCGAACTCAACCTCTCTTCCTATGCGGTCGACGATCTTCACCTCCAGGAAGCATTTCTGGACCGCGTCGAGCAAGGCATCGCCGAGCTTTGCGAAGCGACGGCTGATCTCACGCCCGTGCTGTGCGTCGGCGCGCCGCTGAGGCGGAACGGCCGGCTCTACAATTGCGCCCTGGTGATTTCGCGCGGGCGCATCCTCGGCGTGGTGCCGAAGAGCTTCCTCCCCAATTACCGCGAATATTATGAGAAACGCTGGTTCGCGCCCGGCGTCGGCTTGAACGGCATCGACATCGTCGTGGCGGGCGAGCTGGTGCCGTTCGGCACCGATCTCATCTTCGCCGCGACCGATCTTGCGGACTTCATTTTCCATGTCGAGATCTGCGAGGATTATTGGGCGCCGCAGCCGCCCTCTACCGTCGGTGCGCTCGCCGGAGCGCTGATCCTCTGCAACCTTTCGGCGTCGAACATCACCATCGGCAAGGCGGACGAAAGGAAGCTCCTCTGCGCCTCGCAAAGCTCGCGCTGCTGCGCCGCCTATGTCTATGCCGCTTCGGGACCGGGCGAGAGCACCACCGACCTTGCCTGGGATGGGCAGGGATCGATCTACGAATTCGGGGAGCTGCTCGCCGAATCGAGTCGCTTCGCGCGCGAGCCCGAGCTCGCGGTCGCCGACATCGACGTCCAGAGGCTCAGGCTCGAGCGGATGCGGATGGGCACCTTCAACGACAATGCCATCGCCGCCGGACATCCGGAAAAGCGCGCTCGGCGAATCCATTTCGAGCACCAGCCTGCAAACACGGACATCGGCCTCGAACGTCGCTACCGCCGCTTTCCCTATGTGCCCAACCGCGTCGAGCAGCTCGATCAGGATTGCTACGAGGCTTTCAACATCCAGGTGCAGGGCCTTGCCAAGCGCTTCACCGCCACCTCCGGCAACCATCTCGTGATCGGCGTCTCCGGAGGGCTCGATTCCACCCATGCATTGATCGTCGCGGCCAAGACCTGCGACTATCTGGGGCTGCCGCGTTCGACCATCCTCGGCTTCACCATGCCGGGTTTCGCGACCTCCGATACGACCAAGTCCAATGCCTGGGCGCTAATGAAGGCCCTGGGAGTGGTCGGCGAGGAGATCGACATCAAACCCACCGCCCGACGGATGCTGGAAGATATGGGCCACCCCTTCGCGAGCGGAGAGCCGGTCTACGACATCACCTTCGAGAATGTGCAGGCGGGGCTCCGCACCGATTATCTTTTCCGGCTGGCCAACCAGCGCCGCGGCTTCGTGGTCGGCACGGGCGATCTTTCAGAGCTGGCGCTCGGCTGGTGCACCTACGGGGTCGGCGACCAGATGAGCCATTACGGCGTCAATGCGGGCGTTCCGAAGACGCTGATCCAGTACCTGATCCGCTGGGCGGTGAAGTCGAACCAGTTCGATGCGGAGACGGACCGCATCCTGACTGCCATCCTCGACACCAAAATCTCGCCCGAGCTGGTCCCGGCGGACGAGGCGGGGATGCAGTCGACCGAGGACCGGATCGGGCCTTACGAGCTGCACGATTTCTTCCTGTTCCACACATTGAGGAGCGGCCAGCCGCCATCGAAGGTCGCCTTCCTCGCCTGGCAGGCGTGGAAGGACAAGGAACAGGGGCTGTGGCCGATCGGCTTTCCCGAGCATCTGAAGCGCCAGTACGACCTGCCGGAAATCAGGAAATGGCTGGAGGAATTCCTTCGCCGCTTCTTCCAGACCAGCCAGTTCAAGCGCTCGGCGCTGCCCAACTCGCCGAAGGTTTCGGCGGGCGGCAGCCTCAGCCCGCGCGGAGACTGGCGAGCGCCTTCGGACGGGGTGGCGGGACCGTGGCTGGAGGAGCTTAAACGGGCGCTGGAGGACTGATTCAGACCCGGAACGACCCGCTAAAATGCTCTCTTGAGCGCATTTGACCCGGAACCTAACCTATATCAGCAGCAAAGATGCTGCAGCGCGGGAACTCGTTACGCGCCCCTGACGTTGTCGGATAGTCTTCGTTCATCAGGGGTTTACATTGGTTAGCTTCGCCACCGCCTCCTCCGGGGGGCTAGCTCAGTCTGCGACAAGATCTTTCGATCAGACCTTGATCTGTTTCTCGCATTTGCGGTGGAATTTCGTCTTTCAGCGGCCTCAGCATCTGATGAGCCGCTTCGCCAC
>DATMJS010000185.1:0-4530 GCA_035553755.1 Allosphingosinicella sp. | reverse complement strand
CTGATGGTCGACCGCTGGCGCTGGGGCGTGTTCAGCGGCGAGATTCAGCCCGGCAACTACCAGGCCGCCTGGGATCAGATGCGGCTGCGTTACCAGGGTATCGTCCCCCCCGCCGACCGGACGGAAGCGCATTTCGACCCGGGCGCCAAATACCATATCCCGGCCAGCGTGCCCTACACCCGCTACTTCCTCGCCCGCATTCTCCAGTTCCAGTTCTACAAAGCCGCGTGCGACATCGCCGGGTGGCAGGGACCTCTTCACCGCTGCTCCTTCTACGGCAACAAAGAAGTCGGGCAGCGGCTGAATGCGATGCTGGCGATGGGCGCGTCGCGGCCGTGGCCGGAAGCGCTCGAAGCTTTCACCGGAAGCCGTGAAATGTCGGCCGAGCCGATGATCGAATATTTCCGTCCGGCCCTTACCTGGCTGCGCCAGCAGAATCAGGGGCGCCGGTGCGGCTGGCAGAGCTGAACCGGTAAATCACTTGTAAAGGGTGGCCGGGGCATTCGTGCCTCGTCCCCTGTTTGTGAATGAGGAACCGTCGCATGACCGCGGCCGCCAAGATCGCCGTCACAGCCCTGCTGGCACTCGCCCTCAGCGGCACTGCTGCCGGGGCCTCCGCGCCCGGCCGCTGGAACCCGCGCGCGCCGGAGAACAGCCAGTTGCTGCCAGCATTCAACTACGCCACCGTTGAAGGCGTGCTGGACGCGATCGGTGCGCGCTATCAGCGCACCGGACGGGGGGCGAACCCCGGCTTCAACGTCACCTTCGCCAATGCCCGCAAGGCGGTGCTGTCCCTGGGCGCCTGCAACGGCGATGGTTCGGCCTGCAAGTCGCTCAGCATGCAATCGAGCTGGACCAGAATCGCCAATTCGCCGCTGCCGCAGGTGGCCGAGGCGATCCAGCGCTTCAATCAGCGTTATTCATTCGGCAAAGCCTATCTTACCGAAGATGGACGTCCGGGAATGCAGCGCTATCTCACTGCCGATTACGGCTTCATCCGCGGCAATCTGGCGGTCAACCTGCTGGTCTTCGCCAATCAGGTCGACCGCTTCGCCACCCAGGTGCTCCAGCCGCTCGAGGCGAAGCGCTAAAAGCCAAAATTCAGAAGCCGGGCTCCGCCGGCACCTTGGGCTCGGTCGGCGCCGGCGGCTCCGAAGCCTTTTTCTTGTGCGAAAGATCGCAAGCGGTGATCGCCGTCGCCATCACCGAGTTAAGCGGCCGCCCGTCCTCGCCGCGGTTGCGCCGGGCGATAGCACGCGTTCCGAAATAGGCGCCCGCCGCTGCCGCCATGGTGCCGCCCACCAGGGCTGCGGCCATGATCGGATTGAGCCGCCCGTCCTGCTTCTGCCCGCTCTCTTTTTCGTCAGGCATTTGGGGGGCGGAGGTCTGGAGGTCGGCCATGAAATCTCCTGCTATGCCAGACCCGCTAAATGCGCCTGCCTTGCAAGAGTTTCCATCCTTCCTCGCCAAAGGGAGGCAGGGAAGGGGCGGGACGCGCTGCCCGCCACCTTATCAGAGCCGTTCGAGCAGGTAATCGGCGCTGCTGACGTTGAAGGCGCCGGGCTCCTCAATGTTGAGCTGCTCGACGACCCCGTCGCGGACCAGCATCGAATAACGCTGGCCGCGCGCGCCCATGCCGAACTTGGAGCCGTCCATGACGAGCCCCACCGCTTTGGCGAAATCGCCATTGCCGTCCGAAAGCATGGTGACCTTGTCGCTCGCTCCCGCCTGATCGGCCCAGGCCTGCATCACGAAAGCGTCGTTGACTGCGGTGCAGGCGATCTCGTCCACGCCCTTGGCCTTGAGTTCGTCCGCCTTCTCCACAAAGCCTGGCAGGTGCCGCGCGGAGCAGGTGGGCGTGAAGGCGCCGGGTACGGAAAAGAGCGCGACGGTGCGGCCGCTGAAATATTCCTCGCTGTTCACCGGCTGGGGACCTTCGGGCGTGGCCTTGATGAAGGTCGTCTGGGGCAGGCGGTCGCCGACTTGGATGGTCATCGCTGATCCTTTCAACGGGTGGAGGTCGCCCGGCGCTCTAGCAAGGCCGACCGCCCCGGCATAGGGGCTTGACGGTTGTGGCGGCAGGGCTCCCGCGCCTATAAACTCCCGATGGATCAGCCCCGGTTCCTCAGCGGCCAGTTGCTTCTCGCCATGCCCGGCATCGGCGATCCCCGCTTCGAGAAAGCGGTGATCGCGATGTGCGTCCATGACGAAAATGGCGCGCTTGGCATCGGGCTTGGGCGGATCGTACCGCGGATCGGCTTTCACGAGCTCCTGTCGCAGCTCGACATCGATCCCGGCGTGGCGCCCGACGTTCCGATCCATGCCGGCGGCCCGGTCGAGCCGCAGCGCGGCTTCATCCTTCATTCGCTCGATTGGGGCGGGCAGGACAGCGTGCAGGTGGGCGACCGCTGGACGCTGACCGCCACGCTCGACATATTGCGCGCGATTGCCGAGGGGAGGGGGCCAAGCCGCTGGGTGGCCGCGCTCGGCTATGCCGGCTGGGGCGCGGGGCAGCTCGATCAGGAGATGCGCGGCAACGGCTGGTTCGCCACGCCCGGCAGCGACCAGCTTCTTTACGAATGCGACGTCGACTCCCGCTGGGCCGCCGCCTTCAGGAGCGTCGGCGTCGATCCGCGCCTGCTCACTGCGGATTTCGGCACCGCCTGACCAAGCATATAAAGATATCTTTATATTTGTAATTGCCGTCCCCCCTGGCTATGGGAGCCGGCAACCAGCCCTTTCTATTACCCTATTCCTCAAAGGAGCTCCTCGTGGCGACACAGGCCCAGACCTCGTTCAACGACTATGTGATCCGCGACATCGATCTTGCCGCCTTCGGCCGCAAGGAGATCGAGATCGCAGAGACCGAAATGCCTGGCCTGATGGCGCTTCGCGCCGAATATGGCGCCTCGCAGCCGCTAAAGGGCGCGCGCATCACCGGCTCGCTTCACATGACCATCCAGACCGCGGTGTTGATCGAGACGCTGACGGCGCTTGGCGCCGAGGTCCGCTGGGCGTCGTGCAACATCTTCTCGACCCAGGACCATGCCGCCGCCGCCATCGCCGCCTCGGGCGTGCCGGTCTTCGCCGTCAAGGGCGAGACGCTCGAGGAATATTGGGATTATGCCGCCCGCATCTTCGACTGGGGCACCCCGAGCGATAGGGACCAGACCTGCAACCTCATCCTCGACGACGGGGGCGACGCGACCATGTTCGCGCTGTGGGGCGCGCGTGTAGAGGCGGGCGAGGAGCTGCTGACGCCGACCAACGAGGAAGAGGAGATTTTCGTCGCGACCCTCAAGCGCTTCCTCGCCGAACGTCCGGGCTACCTCACCAAAACCGTCGAGAACATCAAAGGAGTCTCCGAAGAGACCACCACCGGCGTCCACCGCCTCTACGAGCTGTCGAAACAGGGCAAGCTTCCCTTCCCGGCGATTAACGTCAACGACAGCGTCACCAAGTCCAAGTTCGACAATCTCTACGGCTGCAAGGAAAGCCTCGTCGATGCGATCCGCCGGGCGACCGACGTGATGCTCGCCGGCAAGGTCGCCTGCGTCGCCGGCTTCGGCGACGTCGGCAAGGGCTCGGCCGCTTCGCTCCGCAACGGCGGCGCGCGCGTGCTGGTCACCGAGATCGACCCGATCTGCGCGTTGCAGGCGGCGATGGAGGGCTATGAGGTCGTGACGATGGAGGAGGCCACCCAGCGCGCCGACATCTTCGTCACCGCGACGGGAAACGCCGACGTGATCACGCTCGACCATATGCGGGCGATGAAGAACATGGCGATCGTCTGCAACATTGGCCACTTCGACAGCGAGATCCAGATCGGCGCGCTCGCCAACATGAAGTGGACCGAGATCAAGCCGCAGGTGGACGAGGTCGAGTTCCCCGACGGCAAGAAGATCATCGTTCTGTCGAAAGGGCGCCTCGTCAACCTCGGCAACGCCACCGGCCACCCCAGCTTCGTGATGAGCTCGTCCTTCACCAACCAGGTGCTGGCGCAGATCGAGCTCTGGACCGGCGGCGACAAGTACAACAACGACGTCTACGTTCTCCCCAAGCACCTCGACGAAAAGGTGGCCGCGCTTCACCTCGAGAAGCTCGGAGTGAAGCTTTCGAAGCTCACCGACAAGCAGGCCGCCTATATTGGCGTCCCCGTCGAGGGCCCGTTCAAGCCGGAGCATTACCGCTACTAAGCCAGCAGGCGAGAAGCCTTGGCTCGGATCAGCCGCCGGAGCGATGCTCTGGCGGCTTTTTCGTGCACGGGCCTTCCGTTGCCTTGCGGGGCCGCTTAATGGTTGGGCGATGAAGCGGGTGGAGCGAAGGCGGAATGCGCTGTCGGTGCGGAAGGAAGCGCATTGATTAGCCTTTCCGCCGAAGCGGTAGCCGCGGTCGCAATCCTGGTCGGCGGCTGGACGGCGCTCGCGGCTTGGGCGACGGTGAAAAGTGCGGTGCGGGCGAGGGCCGCAGCGTCGGGAACGCAGGAAGCGGATCGGGCCCGCTCGCTCCTTGCCGAATCCCCCTCGATCC
>DATMJS010000184.1:0-4839 GCA_035553755.1 Allosphingosinicella sp. | reverse complement strand
TGATCGCCAAGGCTTCGGGCATGAAAGGCCAGTTCAACTGGCGGCCCGAATTCCGTGCCGAGAATACGAAGCCGCTTCTCACCGCCGGTTCGGCCTCGGTCAGCGGCGCAAGCGGTCCGCTCTCCTACACAGTGGGCGTGCGTAATGATTCCTTCAGGGGCGGCTCTTCGGGCCCGACCTCTATCTACAACGATGCCGGCGACCTTACCGACTTCCGGGACGACCTCCTGCTCTCCTCCGGCGAGGTTCCCAAGATCAGCGGCAGCCTTAAATATGACGGGCCGGGGGGGTCGATCGGCAACCTCAACGCTTCCTATGCCCTGTTCAACTTCACCTTCCGCGAACTTTCGGAGCGGAGCGGGCCCGCGCTGGTGGACCGAATCCGCCGCATCCGCACCACCGAGCGGGAATATAATTACGAGGTGGGCGGCGATTACGAGATGGGCGTCGGGCCGGGGCGGCTGAAGCTGATCGGCCTGCGCAATTTCGAGCACAGCCCCATCGTCACCACATCGGTCACCTCTTTCGCCGACGATGCCCCCCAGACCGGCAGCCGCTTCGCCCGCAACGCGGACGAGACGGAGACGGTGGGGCGGGCCGAATATCGCTGGAAGAGCGGGCCGGCCGACTGGCAGGTCTCGGCCGAAGGCGCGTTCAACGTGCTCGACAACGTATCGGGCTTCTTCGTCCTGCAGCCGAACGGCGAGTTCAGCGAAGTGCCGCTTCCGAACGGCAGCGCGACGGTCAAGGAGGACCGCGCGGAAGCCAGCGTCACCTATGGACGGCCGCTGTCGGCCAAGCTCGCCGTCCAGGCATCGCTGGGCGCCGAATATTCGCAGCTCAGCCAGACGGGGGAGGCCGGGAAGACCCGCACCTTCTACCGCCCCAAGGGCTTCGTCTCCGCCGCGTGGAAAGCGACCCCTCGGCTCGACGTCAATGCCAGGCTGGAGCGCAAGGTCGGGCAGCTGAACTTCTACGATTTCCTCGCTTCGGAAAATCTCAGCAGCGGCACGTCCAATGCCGGCAATGCCGACCTTGTCCCGCCGCAAAGCTGGGACGCCGAGCTTAGCGGAGTGCGCAACCTCGGCGCCTGGGGCACCACCACGGTCCGCGCCTATGCCAGGCTGATCAGCGACATTGTCGACCAGATCCCAATCGGCCTCACGGGCGAGGCGCCGGGCAATCTGGACGAGGCGAAGCTCTATGGAGTCGAGTGGAAGAGCACCGTCAACTTCACCCCCATCGGCTGGAGCGGCGCGAAGCTCGACGCCCGCTTTCAGCTCCAGAACAGCAAGCTCAACGATCCCCTCACCGGGGAGCCGAGGCGGATCAGCGGCAACATGATGCATCTGGCCAACCTCTCGCTTCGTCACGACGTGCCTGGCTCCGACTGGGCCTGGGGCACCAGCCTTTCCTACCAGCGCAACGCGAGGATATTCCGGCTAAACGAGATCTATCGCCAGTATGAAGGACCTGCGTTCGGCAACCTCTTCCTCGAGAACAAGGATGTGCTCGGCCTGACGCTGCGGGGAACGATCGGCAATCTCTACGGAGGCGACGACATCATGCACCGGGTGGCGCATGTCGGGCGGCGCAACGCCACGGGAATAGCGTTCGTCGAGCGGCGCAAGCGCACGATCGGGCCGATCTTCGCCTTTTCGGTGAGCGGAACGATCTAGGCTATTGTCGGGGCGCGGTTGATCAGTTCCGCGGGAAGTGCGGAGTCGCCTCCGGCTCGGGGAGGCGAACGTCGGCGGGGCGGAGCGCGGAGGCCGCGCCCGAAGGGCGGCACTGGGCGACGATGACGGGATAATCGGCATCCATGAAGCGGGTAACCGCGGCTTCCGTCGCCGCCACACACGCCGCCTGGCTTTCATAGCGGGTATCGAGCAGGCGCAACTGCTGGCAAGGCGCCTCGCCTTCACCGCAACCCATTATGGCGATTAGGAAAACTGCCGCTGCCATGCCCTCGCTCCTTCGGGTGGGTAAACCATCCTTGGAGGCAGCCGTTCCAATTGTTTCGCGCACGTATTTGGAAGCGGCGGCGGCGGCTCCTATTTAGGAGGAACATGCCGCCCGAGACCACCGACACCTCCCATTCCGAAGCGGGCTGGGCGGCGCTGCGCCGCTTCCTCCCCTATCTGTGGCCCGCCGGTGAGGCGGGGCTGAAGGCGCGCGTCATAATCGCGCTGCTGCTGGTGCTGGTCGCCAAGGGCGCGACGCTGACCATGCCCTTCGCGTACAAGGCCGCCATCGACCGGATGGCGCCGGGCATGGAAGCGGCCGCCGGGCTCGCAATCGCGCTGGTGGTCGCTTATGCGGGCGCGCGCTTCGGCGGGGTCTTGTTCGACAATATCCGAAACGCGATCTTCGAACGGGTCGGGCAGGATGCGGCGCGGCGGCTCGCCGAGAATGTGTTCCGCCACGTTCACGAGCTGTCGCTGCGCTATCATCTCGAGCGGCGGACGGGCGCGCTCACCAAGATCGTGGAGCGCGGCACCAAGAGCATCGACATGATGCTCTATTTCCTCCTCTTCAACATCGGGCCGACGGTAATCGAGCTCGCCGCCATATGCATCATCTTCGGCATCAAGTTCGGGCCGGGTCTGGTGATCGCGACTTTGGTGATGGTCGCCGCCTATATCTGGTTCACGCGCGTCGTTACCGATTGGCGGGCCCGGCTCCGCCGGGAGCTGAACGACATCGACAACCACGCCATCTCCCGCGCGGTCGACAGCCTCCTCAATTACGAGACGGTGAAATATTTCAACGCCGAGGAGCGCGAGGCGAAGCGCTACGGCCAGGCGATGCGCGCTTTCGCCGATTCGTCCGTCAGGAACGAGACCTCGCTCGCCTGGCTCAATATCGGGCAGTCGCTGATCACCAACCTCATGATGGCGGGCGCCATGGGCTATACGGTCTGGGGGTGGAGCCGGGGCATGTTCACGACGGGCGACGTGGTGCTCGTGAACACGCTTCTCGCCCAGCTCTTCCGTCCGCTCGACATGCTGGGCTGGGTCTACCGCAACATCCGCCAGGGCCTGATCGACATGGAGCAGATGTTCGGCGTCGTCGACACCCGCGCCGAGGTCACCGACCGGCCGGAAGCTCCCCGCCTCAGGGTCACCGCCGGGCATGTCCGCTTCGAGAATGTCGAGTTCGGCTACGAGCCCGACCGGCCGATCCTCAAGGGCATCGACTTGGACGTGCCGCCGGGGACCACGCTGGCGGTGGTCGGGCCTTCGGGCGCGGGCAAGTCGACCCTGTCGCGCCTGCTGTTTAGATTCTACGAGCCGAGCGCGGGCCGCATAACCATCGACGGCCAGGATATAACGCAGGTCTCGCAGGCCAGCCTCCGCTCGGCCATCGGCATCGTCCCGCAGGATGCCGTGCTGTTCAACGACACCGTCGGCTATAATATCGGCTACGGCCGCGAAGGCGCGAGCCAGGCAGAGATCGAGGAAGCCGCGCGCGGCGCGGCGATCCACGACTTCATCCAGAGCCTTCCCGATGGTTATGAGGCCCAGGTCGGCGAGCGCGGCCTCAAGCTTTCCGGCGGCGAGAAGCAGCGGGTGGCGATCGCCCGGACTCTGCTCAAGGACCCGCCGATCCTGGTCCTCGACGAGGCGACCAGCGCGCTCGACAGCCGCACCGAGGCGGCGATCCAGGAGACGCTCAAGTCGATCGAACGCGGGCGCACCAGCATCGTCATCGCGCACCGGCTGTCGACGGTGGTCGACGCCGACCAGATCGTGGTGCTGGACCAGGGCCGCGTCGCCGAGCGCGGCACTCACGCGCAGCTGCTCAGGAAGCGCGGTCTCTATGCTGAGATGTGGGCGCGTCAGCAGTCCGAGCGCGAGCAGGCCGAAGCGGCGGAATAGCGCTTCTTTTCGTCCCTTCCTGCGGCTACTCAACCTTCGTGTCCGACCCGCTTTCGATCCTCCAGACCATTTTCGGCTTTTCGTCCTTTCGGGGCGTGCAGCGGGACGTGATCGATCGAGTGATGGCGGGCGAGCACAGCCTGGCGGTGATGCCGACGGGTGCGGGCAAGTCGCTCTGCTATCAGGTGCCGGCGCTGGCGCGGCCGGGGACCGGCCTCGTAATCTCGCCGCTGATCGCGCTGATGCACGATCAGGTGCGGGCGGCCAGCGGCTTCGGGATCCGCGCCGCCGCGCTCACCTCCGCCGATGAAGACCGCGAGGAGACGGTCGCTCGGCTGAAGCGGGGCGAGCTCGACCTCCTCTACGTCGCGCCCGAGCGTGCAAGCGGCGAAGGCTTCCGCCGGCTGGTGGGTGAAATCCCGCTCGCTTTGATCGCGATCGACGAGGCGCATTGCGTATCGGAATGGGGGCACGACTTCCGCCCCGACTACCGCTTGCTCCGGCCACTGCTCGACAGCCGGCCGGACGTGCCGCGGCTCGCGCTCACCGCCACCGCCGACGCGCATACTCGAGCGGACATATTGGTGCAGCTCGGCATTCCCCAGGAGGGGCTGATCCTCGCCGGCTTCGATCGGCCCAACATCCGCTACCATGTGCGGCCGCGCGACGGCATTGGCGCGCAATTGAAGGCCCTGCTCGTCGAGCAGCCGGGGCCGGGGATCGTCTATGCCACGAGCCGCGAGGCGACCGAGAAGCTGGCGGCGCAGCTGGCGCAGGGCGGCCGCAAGGCACTGCCTTATCATGCCGGGCTCGATCCGCGCGTCCGCGCCCGCAACCAGGCGGCGTTCGTCGCCTCGGAAGATATGGTGATGGTCGCGACCATCGCCTTCGGCATGGGGATCGACAAGCCCGACGTGCGCTTCGTCGCCCATGCCGGCCTGCCCAAGTCCATCGAGGC
>DATMJS010000183.1:0-16487 GCA_035553755.1 Allosphingosinicella sp. | reverse complement strand
CTCCCGCCTTGAGGCCGCTGCTCTTCGCCCTGCTGCTTCTGTTCAGCGCTTCTCCCGCCGCCGCGCAGCCCTCGAAGGCTGACGTCCAGACCACCTGGCGGCTGCTCGACTATATCGCGGTCGATTATGCGGGCGCCGTCTCGAACGGACGGGTCATCAGCGAGCTCGAATATAATGAGATGCTCGAATTCTCCGCTTCGGTCGAGGAGCAGCTGAGCGCCTTGCCGGCGGGGCATGTTCGCACCGCATTGCTCGCCCGCTCGGCGGAGCTGAAGGCCGCGATCGCTGGCAAGGCTCCGCCCGCGAGGGTGGACAGACTTGCCCGCTCCCTCGCTTCCGACCTGCTCAAGGCCTATCCCGTCCCGCTCGCTCCCGCCAAGGCGCCGGACCTCAGCCGCGGCGCCGCTCTCTACGCCGAGAATTGCGCGAGCTGCCACGGCGCGGCGGGGGATGCCAAGACTCCTCTCGCCGCCGGCATGGACCCCCCGCCGATCGCCTTCACCGATCGGGAGCGCGCCCAGGAACGGAGCGTCTTCGCGCTCTATCAGGTCATCGAACAGGGCCTCGAAGGTACCGCAATGCAGAGCTTTGCCCATCTCCCCGCGGAGGACAAATGGGCGTTGGCGTTCGAATCCGGCCGTTTCGCCTACCCCGAAGCGCTCGCGGCCGAAGGCAAAAGGATTTGGGAAGGCGACGCCGCGCTTCGGAAGCGGATTCCCGATCTTGCCGCCCTCACCAGCCTGACCCCGGCAGCGCTCGCCCGTGAGATCGGCGCGGAAAAGGCGGCCGCCGTCACCGCCTTTCTGCGGAGCAACCCGGCGGCTGTGTCGGGCGGCGGTGGATCGCTGGCGGTCGCGCGCGACAAGCTCGCCCAGAGCCTCGCCGCTTACGAGGCGGGGGACCGCGCCGGCGCGGAACGGCTGGCGCTCGCCGCCTATCTCGACGGCTTCGAGCCGGTCGAACCGATCCTCAGCGCGCGCGACTCCGGCCTCATGAACCGCATTGAGCGGGCGATGGCGGAGCTGCGAGCCGCGATCGGCCGCGGCCGCCCTGCCGACGAGGTGCGCGCCCGCGTAACCGAGCTCGACGCCTTGTTCAACGAAGCGGAGGAAAAGCTCGCGCCTGAAGCCGCCGACACCGCTTCGATCTTCATTGGCGCGTTCACCATCCTTCTGCGCGAAGGGCTCGAAGCCTTGCTGATCGTCATCGGCATGCTCGCTTTCCTCCGCAAAGCAGACCGCGCCGAAATGGTCCCTCCTGTACATTACGGCTGGGTCGCAGCCCTCGTCGCCGGAATCGCCACCTGGTGGGCGGCGACCCATCTCGTCAGCGTCAGCGGCGCCGACCGCGAGCTCACAGAAGGCTTGGGCTCGCTGCTCGCCGCCATCATCCTGCTGTCGGTGGGCATCTGGATGCATGGAAAGAGCCAAGCCGACGAATGGCAGCGCTACCTCAAGGCCAAGGTCGGCCATGCGCTGTCGAAGCGCTCCGGCAGGTTCCTGTTCGGCCTCGCCTTCATTGCCGTGTACCGTGAGGTTTTCGAGACCATCCTCTTCTACACCGCCCTCTCGGCGCAGGGCGGGAGCGGAGCGCTGCTCGGCGGAGCGGCGGCCGCCACCCTCTGCCTCGCCGTGATCGCCTTCGCGATGCTGCGCTTCAGCCGCAAGCTGCCGATCGGCAAGTTCTTCGCCTACAGCTCGGCGCTGATCGCGGTGCTTGCCGTGGTGCTTGCGGGCAAGGGCGTCGCCGCGCTGCAGGAGGCGGGGCTGATGGGTGTCACTCCGCTCGCTGCCGTTCCGAGCATTCCGATCCTTGGAATTTCGCCGAGCCTCGAAGCGATCGCGGCTCAGATCCTGACTCTCCTCGTCCTGCTCGCGGGCTTCGGCTGGAATCGGCGTGAATTTCGCCGGGTGGCGGTGGCATAAGCCCAATTTGGTGCTAGGCTCGATGAAGGACAGCAGGAGAATTTAGATGGCGGGCGTCAACAAGGTCATATTGGTCGGCAATCTCGGCGATGACCCCGAATCGCGCTCGCTGGGCAATGGCGGCGAAGTGGTGAACCTCCGCGTCGCCACCTCCGAGACGTGGAAGGACAAGGACGGCAACCGCCAGGAGCGGACCGAATGGCACCGCGTCGTCATCTTCAACGAAAATCTCGGCCGCGTCGCCAAGTCCTATTTGCGGAAGGGCTCGAAGGTGTACCTCGAAGGCCAGCTTCAAACGAGGAAGTGGCAGGACAATTCGGGCCAGGATAAATATTCGACCGAGGTGGTGCTGCAGCGCTTCCGGGGCGAGCTCGTCCTCCTCGACAGCAAGGGCGGCGGAGCGGGCGCGGGCGATAGCTATGGCGGCGGCTATGGCGAGGCCGGCGGTGGGGGCTTCGGCGGCAGCGGCGGACGCCAGCAGTCGCGGCCCCAGCCGGCCTTCGACAGCGACCTCGACGATGACGTTCCCTTCTAGGGCTTGAGCTTTTCCCTGAGCGCGGCGAGCGCGCCGAACGGGCCCGCTTCCTCCTCGCTCTTCACGCCCGCCTCGCGAAGCGCCGCCTCGGCGTCGGGCGCGCGCGGATAGGGGTCGAGGCTCAGCGAAAGCGTCTCCGCCACCGCTTCGCCAATATCCACCGACGATCCGTCGTAGAAGACCACGTCCATCTCGGTCCCGCTGAGCTCGATCTCGTCTTCCGCCGAGGCCGTTGCCGGCTGCGGCCGGAAGATGATGTCGAAGCTCTCCTCGACCTCCGCCTCGACCGGCGCGTTGCTGGCGACGCAGCTTTGCGTCACCCTGGCGCTGAGCGTGCCGCGCGCCTGCACCTCGTCGCCTCGGCGCGCGATCCCCAGCTCGGCCGAGAGATGGTCGATCCCGACGAGACCGAAGCGCCGCGCCAGCGCCGCTCGCTCCTCCTCGCTGGCGCCGATCGAAAGCTCGCGCGGCTTCTGGGCGAGCGTATCGATACGGACGGGGCGGCTGAATTCGGGGGTCATGGCTGCGGCACCTTTCCAGCCAGAACGCTGGCCGCGGGAGTTTGCGCCAGGCTTTCCCAAAAACGTTCCAAGCGCCGGCTGACGAACGAGGCCGCCTCCTCGGTCGGCGGCGCATCGTGAAAGACGTTGCGCCGGACGGGGGCTTCGAACCCCTCACCCGTTTCGATCGCGCCTCGAAAGGCGCTGAGCCTGCCGCCGAGCGCGCCCATCATTCGGCCGACATGCTTCCCGACCATCAGGTCGCCGATCCCGATCTGGCGGACCGTCCCTTCCATGTCCTCGATGAAAAGCTCGGCGATCAGCACGGATGCGCGGCTGGTCGCCTCGCCTTCAAGTTCGAGCCGCAGCAGGACCAGAGCGAGCACCGCCGCGACCATGTCGAAGCGGCCGTCGAGCGTGTCCGGCACCTGGCCGTCGCGGTACCAGGCGGGGTTGCGGCCCAGCTCCACCACCCGGTCATATAGCGGCCGGTAGGTTTCCCGCTCGGCCCTGCCGCCGAAAATGCGCGATAGAAAGGACAATGGACTCCCTTACCTGGATTGCGGCCGTACTTGCGCCGTTCAGCTTTCCTCGCATATTGGGGTTTCACGGACCGGCCCGCAAGGCGGGCGCCGGCGCGGCGATGCGCCGGGGCAGTTTCAGGAGAATTGGTGAATGACCCTCCGGCATGGACGCAGCTTTGCTCTGGCAGCGGTGGCAGCCGCAGCCCTTCTGGGCGGCTGCACCCAGATCAAGGACCGCCAAGGCTATGTGATGGACGAGACGCTCGTCAGCGCGATCCAGCCAGGTGTCGACAATCGCGATTCGGTGATTGGCTCGCTCGGCCGTCCCACCTTCGTGGGCCAGTTCGATCAGCGCGACTGGTATTATGTCTCGCGCGACACGCGCTATTACGGCTTCCAGATGCCGCGCCCCGAGGCACAGACCGTGCTCCACATCCGCTTCGACGAAGCGGGCAATGTCGTCTCGGTCCAGCGGACCGGCCTGGAGCGGGTCGCATCGATCGAACCGATGAAGGACAAGACTCCGACATTGGGCCGCGAGCGCGGCTTTTTCGAGGAGCTGTTCGGCAATATCGGGACCGTGGGCGCGACCGGCCAGTCGTCCGGCACCGCCGACGATCCCCGCTAGCGGTTCTCGCTAGCGGACGATCCCGCCTGCGGCGAGCACCGCCAGCGTCACCAGATCGGACGCGGTCGAGGTCATCACCGCGACCTGCACCGGCTTGGCGAGGCCGACCAGCATCGGTCCGATCACCGAATCGCCGCCAAGCTCGCTGAGCAGCTTTGCCGAAAGGTTGGCGGACTGCAGCCCCGGCATCACCAGCACGTTGGCGGGGCCCGAGAGGCGGCTGAACGGATAGAATTTGGCCATGTCAGGGTTGAGCGCCACGTCGGGCGGCATCTCGCCTTCATATTCGAAATCGGCGCCGCGCTCGTCGAGCAGCCGCACCGCGCCGCGTATATTCTCGAGGAAGGTTCCTTCGGGGTTGCCGAAGGTGGAATAGGAAAGAAAGGCGACGCGGGGCTCATGGCCCATGCGGCGCGCGACCGCCGCCGTCTGTACCGCAATATCGACCAGCTGCTCTGACGAGGGCCTTTCCGTCACGGTCGTGTCGGCCATGAAGGTGGTATGATTCTGCCCGACCAGCACATGGATGCCGAACGGGGTGCAGCCCGGCATCGGGTCAATGATGCGCCTGATCTGCCTTATGCTCTGGCTGTAGGGACGCGTGACTCCCGTGATCATCACATCGGCATGGCCGAGCGCCAGCAGCAAAGCGGCGAAGACGTTGCGATCCTGGTTCACCATCCGCTCGACCTGACGGTGGAGATAGCCGCGCCGCTGGAGCCGCTGGTAGAGATAGTCGACCATCTCCCCCACCAGCTCCGAATTGCGGCTGTTCTGCACCTCGAAGGTTTCGGGATCGTCGACGCCGAGGGCGCGCAGCCGGTCCGGCACGTCCTCGCGTCCGACCAGCACCGGAATGCCGTAGCCGCCGTCGCGGAAGGCGATCGCGGCCCGGAGCACTACTTCCTCCTCACCCTCGGCGAAGATCACCCGTCTTGGATTGGCCCGCGCCGCCTCATAGGCGAGCGTCAGCACCGAAGTCGTCGGGTTGAGCCGCGAGCGAAGCGCGGTTCGGTACGCCGTCATATCCGGGATGGCGAACTGGGCGACGCCGCTGTCCATCGCCGCCTGCGCGACCGCGGCTGGAACCACCTCCATCAGGCGCGGGTCGAACGGCGCGGGGATGATATAGTCGGCGCCGAAGCTGTGCGCCCTGCCGCCATAAGCCGCCGCGACTTCCTCGGGCACCTGCTGGCGCGCGAGGGCGGCAAGCGCCTCGGCCGCCGCGATCTTCATCGCGTCGTTGATCGTCGTCGCGCGGACGTCGAGCGCTCCCCGGAAGATGAAGGGGAAGCCGAGCACATTGTTGACCTGGTTGGGATAGTCCGAACGGCCGGTGGCGATGATCGCGTCCGGGCGCGCCGCCTTGGCGTCGGGCGGCGATATTTCAGGATCGGGATTGGCCATGGCGAAGATGATCGGCCTTGGCGCCATCTCCATAACCATCTCGGGCTTCAAGGCGCCCGCGGCGGACAGGCCGAGGAACACGTCCGCGCCGACCAAGGCTTCGCTGAGCGTTCGCCGGTCGGTATCGACCGCGTGGGCGGACTTCCACTGATCCATGCCCTCGGCTCGGCCCTCGTAGATCACGCCCTTGCGGTCGCACATCAGCACATGGTCGTGGCGAACCCCCATCGCCTTGATGAGCTCGGCGCAGGCGATCGCCGCGGCGCCCGCGCCGTTCACGACCACCCGCACGTCCTTCAGATCGCGCCCGGTGAGGTAGCAGGCGTTGATGAGCCCCGCCGCGGTGATGATCGCGGTGCCGTGCTGGTCGTCGTGGAAAACGGGGATATTCATCCGCTCGCGGAGCGTCTGCTCGATAATGAAGCAGGCTGGCGCTCCGATATCCTCGAGGTTGATTCCGCCGAAGCTCGGCTCGAGCAAGGCGACGGCGTTGATGAAGGCGTCGACATCCTCGGTAGCGACTTCGAGGTCGATCGCGTCGACGTCGGCGAAGCGCTTGAACAGCACGGCCTTGCCTTCCATCACCGGCTTCGAGGCCAGCGCTCCGAGATTGCCGAGGCCCAGGATCGCTGTGCCGTTGGAGATGACCGCGACGAGGTTCCCGCGCGCGGTATAATCATAGGCGGTGGCCGGATCGTCGGCGATGGCGCGTACCGGAACCGCGACCCCCGGCGAATAAGCGAGGCTGAGGTCGCGCTGGGTCGCCATCGGCTTCGAAGCGATGATCTCGATCTTTCCCGGCCGCCCCTTCGAATGATAGCGAAGCGCCTCGGCTTCCGAAAATTTGACGTTGCTGCCTTCGCTCATCCTGCTCTCCTCGGGACGTGAACGCCTTAATCGCGCTTCAGTTACAGCCGCAAGGTCGGGCGCGAGGTGGAGCGCAAGGTTGGGGATAAGTCGGCAAAGCCGGTTTCAAGGGGACGGCAGAGGCTTTACGCTGCCCGAATGGCAACCAGGCTGAAGGCGGATACGGGGCCCACCCCGATGATGGCGCAATATCTTGCGCTGAAGGCCGAGGCCGGGGACTGCCTGCTTTTCTATCG
This sequence comes from Allosphingosinicella sp., assembly GCA_035553755.1. Classification (GTDB taxonomy): domain Bacteria; phylum Pseudomonadota; class Alphaproteobacteria; order Sphingomonadales; family Sphingomonadaceae; genus Allosphingosinicella. Next base: position 9,865 of record DATMJS010000183.1, on the reverse strand, counting down.
AATGGGCGATTTTTTCGAGCTGTTCTTCGACGATGCCAAGGCCGCCGCCGCCTGTCTCGACATCGCGCTCACAGCCCGCGGCGAACATGAGGGCGAGCCGGTCCCGATGTGCGGCGTTCCGGTCCACGCCGCCGAGGCCTATCTCGCCCGACTGATCAAGGGCGGCTTCCGCGTCGCCATCGCCGAGCAGACCGAAAGCCCGGCGGAAGCGAGGAAGCGAGGCGCCAAGTCGCTGGTGGCGCGCGGGATCGTCCGGGTGGTGACGGCGGGCACGCTCACCGAAGAGGCCCTGCTCGATTCGCGCGCCTCCAACTGGCTGGCCGCCGTCGCCCGTGTGGGCGACCGCTTCGGCATCGCCGCCGCGGACATCTCGACCGGGCGGTTCGAGCTCTGCTCGGCTCCGCCCGCCGTGCTTGACGCCGAGCTTGCGCGCTTGTCGGCGGCGGAGATCATCGCCTGCGAACCTATTTCGGGCGTTGAGGCGCAGCAGCGGCGGACCGGCTTCGACAGCATCGTCGCCGAGCGGCGGCTCAAGGAACGCTTCGGAGTGGCGACGCTCGACGGCTTCGGAAGCTTCGACCGCGCGGCGCTCGCCGCCGCCGGCGGCCTTCTTGCCTATCTCGACGAGGTCGCGCGCGAAACGCTTCCCTTCCTCCAGCCGCCGGTCGGGAGGGCGCCCGACGCTCACATGATGATCGATGCGGCGACCCGCGAGAGCCTGGAGCTGGCCGTCTCGGCGAACGGCACCCGCGCCGGCAGCCTCCTCGCTGCCGTCGACCGGACGGTCACCGGAGCCGGCGCCCGACTGCTCGCCGCCGATCTCGGCGCACCTCTGCTCGCTCGCGAAGCGATCGAAGCGCGACTCGACCTCGTCGGCCTGTTCGAAACCGATGCAGGCGCGCGCGACATGCTCCGGCGGCAGCTGAAGGCGCTTCCCGATATCGGCCGGGCGCTCGGGCGGCTGGTGGCGGGACGGGGCAGCCCTCGCGACCTCGGCCAGCTTCGCGACGGTCTCGACGGGGCGCGGAGGCTCCACGACCGGCTTCACGGCCTGCCCCGCCGGCCGGCCTTGCTGGCTGAGCTTCTGCCCGCGCTCACCGGTCACGGCGAGCTCACCGATCTCCTTGCCCGGGCGCTGGTGCCATCGCCTCCGATCGATGCCGCGCAGGGCGGCTATATCGCCGAAGGCTATGATTCGGCGCTTGACGAGCTCCGCTCCACGGGCGGCGAAGGGCGCCGGGCGATCGCCGCGCTCGAAGCGAGATACCGCCAGCAGACCGGCATTCCGGCGCTCAAGATCCGCCACAACGGCGTGCTCGGCTACCATATCGAGGTGCCCGCGAGGAATGCCGACAAATTGATGGCGCCGGATTCGGGCTTCACCCACCGCCAGACGCTGGCGGGAGTGGTCCGCTTCAACGCGCCCGACCTCCACGAGCAGGCGATGCGGGTGGGGCAGGCGGGCGCCCACGCGCTTGCCGCCGAAGCCGCTCATCTCGAGGAGCTGGTCGCGGCGGCGCTGAAGCGCACCCACGCTATCGCCGCCGTCGCCGACGCATTGGCGCGGCTCGACGTCGCCGCCGGGCTCGCCGAGCGGGCGGCGGAAGGCGGCTGGTGCCGCCCCCACTTCGCTCCGCACAATTGCTTCGAGGTCGAGGGCGGCCGCCATCCGGTGGTCGAGGACGCACTCCGCGCGGGCGGCTCCCGCTTCGTCGCCAATGACTGCGCCCTCTCCGAGGAGGAGCGTCTGTGGCTGGTGACCGGGCCCAATATGGGCGGCAAGTCGACCTTCCTCCGCCAGAACGCGCTGATCGCCATCCTCGCCCAGAGCGGCTCCTATGTCCCCGCCGCGAGGGCGACGCTCGGGCTCGTCGACCGCCTGTTCAGCCGCGTCGGCGCTTCGGACAACCTCGCCCGCGGCCGCTCGACCTTCATGGTGGAGATGGTCGAGACCGCCGCCATCCTCGCCCAGGCGACCGAGCGCAGCTTCGTGATCTTGGACGAGGTAGGGCGGGGCACTTCCACCTATGACGGCCTCGCCATCGCCTGGGCGGTGGTGGAGGCGATCCACGACCGCAACCGCTGCCGCTGCCTGTTCGCCACCCATTATCACGAGCTGACCCGGCTCGCCGAGCGGCTCGACGCCCTTTCGCTCCACCACGTCCGCGCCCGCGAGTGGAAGGGGGAGCTCGTCTTCCTCCATGAAGTGGCGAAGGGCCCCGCCGACCGGAGCTACGGCCTCGCCGTCGCCAAGCTCGCCGGCCTGCCGCCGCCGGTCCTCGCCCGGGCCCGTTCGGTGCTCGCCAGGCTCGAGGAAGGCCGCGCCGCGACCGGCGGCATCGCCGCGGGCCTCGACGACCTGCCGCTGTTCGCCGCCCCCGCGCAGGAAGAGGCCGCACCCGATCCGCTTCAGGCCGCGCTCGCCGAAATCGACGCCGATGCGCTCAGCCCCCGCGAGGCGCTCGATCTAGTCTATCGGCTCAAGCGGCTGGCGGCGGAGCAGTAACATAGCCATGCTTTTCGCCGCTGCTCCCATGTGCGGTTTGGGGTGGAAAGCCGACACGGGAACTCCGAAGAACATGCGCTAGGTGGGCACTTTTTCCGGCCTCCGATCCCGTTAACTTGCCAGCGTGCTGGAATGGCTCACTTTTTAAAAATGGCGGTTTCCACCGGTTCCGGAACAAGGTCGATTGATGCACGTTAAGATGGGCGCAGGGGGAGGCGTTTTGAACGTGCGCACTCAATGAAATCGAAAAAGGAAGAGCTGCTCGGCAGCATCGAGGCCGAACAGTCTGTGATCCTCAAGCTCATAGAAGACAGCAAACGTCTTGCTGCTCGATCCGATGAGTTGATGGGCTCCGCCCGCAAGCACCGGAAAACGAAAGAAGCCGAGGGAGAGACGGAAGACGCCTGATCCGGCGACAGAGGCTCTTTCGATGATCGCTGCACCAAGCCAAGAACCATAGATTCCGACGACCCTTGCAAAAGCTTGGAAAAGTGGGGGCCAAAACGGCCTTGATCTGCGTTAAGCCCCCAACTCGTATTTGGATGTTCATAGCCGTGCCCCGTGAAGATGACGCCTCGCTCGTTGCCGAGTTGAAGGCCAGCAATGCCGCTCTCATGGAGAGCTTGAAGAGATGCCGAGCACTTGTGGCTGAGTGCCGTTCCAAGCTGACTCGGGCATCACAACCTGCCAACGATGAGCAACCGATCTTCCGATGAAACGATAAATCCAATGCACCGGGCTCTCGCGAGTAGCCCGCTTGGCTAATGCTCAACGAATGCTTGAGGCTCCGCAAGGGCCGCAATGGTCGAAACGGACATTCTTGCTCCGGCTGAAGCCTAAGTTCCGACGAGCCACTCCAGCGCTCGCAATGACGTTGCGAGCGTCCTAATTAGGGGCAATGGTGGCCCGCTTCTCCTTCCTTCCCAATCGTCGGGCGATCATCGACCGCAAGGCGCTTGCCGGCAGCATGGCGGCGCTGGAGGGAAGCGATCCCCGCCCGGCGGCGGCCAGGCTTCTTAAGGAGGCGCTCGCCTCCGGCCGCTCCGAGATCGCTCGGAGGCTCGAGGAAAAGCCTTACCAGGGATCCGAGACGGCGGCCGCTTACGCCTATCTCACCGACCAGATCCTCCGACTCGCTTACGATTTCGTGGTAACTCGCCTCTATCCGCTTGGCAGCCCAACCTCGGCGGAGCGGCTGCTGCTGATCGCGGTCGGCGGCTACGGGCGCGGCGAAATGGCGCTCCATTCGGACGTGGACGTCGCCTTCGTCACTCCCTGGAAGCCGACCGGCTGGACCGAGCAGGCGGTGGAGGCCTTGCTCTATCTCCTCTGGGACCTGGGGCTGAAGGTCGGCCATTCGGTCCGCTCGGCGGACGACATGATCCGGATGGCTAAGGACGACCACACGATCCGGACCGCGATCCTCGAATCGCGTTACGTCTGGGGCGACGAGGCCCTTTTCGACGAAGTTCATGCCCGCTTCTGGAAGGAGGTGGTCGCCGGCCGGTCAGCGGAATTCGTCACCGAGAAGCTCGACGAGCGCAACGCCCGCCATAAGCGGATGGGCGACAGCCGCTATGTCGTCGAACCCAACGTCAAGGAGGGGAAGGGTGGCCTTCGCGACCTCCACACGCTCTTCTGGATCGGCAAATATGCCTATCAGGTGCGCTCGGTTCCCGAGCTGGTCGAAAGGGGGCTTCTCACCCCCGAGGAGCTTCGCCAGTTCCAGCGCGCCGAGCGCTTCTTGTGGGCGGTGCGCTGCCACCTCCACCTGATCGCGGGTTGCGCCGAGGACCGCCTGAGCTTCGACTATCAGCGCGAGATCGCCGACCGCATGAATTACGCCAACCGGCCGGGCAAGGCGCCCGTCGAGCGCTTCATGCAGCATTATTTCCTGCACGCCAAAATGGTGGGCGACCTTACGGGCCTGTTCCTCGCCCATCTCGACGAGAAGTTCGCGAAGGGCGGCGGGCGCTTCGGCCTGCCCGCGCTCCGCCGCCGGCCCGGCAGGCTTGAAGGCTTTGCGCTCGAGCGGGGGCGGCTTGCGCTGCCGAACGACGGCTTCTTCGCGGATGACCCGGTGCGGCTCATCCAGATGTTCGCGCTGGCCGACAAATATGAGCTGGAGATCCACCCGCTCGCGATGCGCGCGGCGGCGCGCGATTCCAAGCTGATCGACAACGCGGTTCGCGCCGACCCAAGGGCCAACGCCCTGTTCCTCGACGTGCTCACCAGCCCGCGCGATCCGGAAACGGTGCTCCGCTGGATGAACGAGGCCGGCATATTCGGCCGCTTCATTCCGGACTTCGGCCGCGTCGTCGCGCAGATGCAGTTCGACATGTACCACCATTATACGGTGGACGAGCATTCGATCAGGGCGATCGGACTCCTTTCCCGGATCGACAAGGGCGAGCTAAGGGACGAGCATCCACTCAGCACCGCTCTCTTCCGCCATGTCGCCTCGCGCCGCGTGCTTTACGTCGCGGTGCTGCTCCACGATATCGCCAAGGGCCGCGGGGGCGACCACAGCATCCTCGGCGCCGAGGTCGCGCGGGCGCTCTGCCCGCGGCTGGGGCTGGACGAGGCCGAGACCGATACCGTCGCTTGGCTGGTCCGCTGGCACCTCCTCATGTCGGCGACCGCGTTCAAGCGCGACCTGACCGATCCCAAGACCATCACAGATTTCGTCGGCCAGGTGAAAAGCATGGAGCGGCTCCGGCTGCTCCTGATCCTCACCGTGGTCGACATCCGGGCGGTCGGACCGGGAGTTTGGAACAGCTGGAAGCGGCAGCTGCTTCGGGACCTTTTCGAATCCGCCGAGGAAATGCTCCGCCTCGGCCACAAGCAGACCGGGCGGCGCGAACGGGTGGCGGCGATCCAGGAGGATCTTGCGGCGCGCCTCCAGTGGGACGATCCGCATTTCACCCGTCTCGCCTGGCGGCTTCCGGACAGCTACTGGCTCGCCGAGCCCCTCGACGTGCTGGAGCGGAACGCCCGCTTCATCGATGCCTCCGACCGCAGCCCTGCCGACGCGAAGCCGCTCGCGACCGGCATCCAGGAGGAGCGCGGGGCAACGCTGGTGACGGTCTATGCCAGGGACGTGCCCGGCCTCTTCTACCGGATCGCCGCCGCGATCAGCCTTGCCGGCGGCAACATCATCGATGCCCGGATCCACACCACGCAGGACGCGATGGCGCTCGACAACTTCCTCGTCCAGGATTCGGCCGGGCGGCCGTTCGACGACCCGCACCAGCTCAAAAGGCTGGAGGAAGGCGTCGCCCGGGCGGTCGCGGGCGAGGAGCCGAGGATGGACCGCCTGGAGGCGAAGGCGCTGCCCCTGCCCCGAGCGGGCGCCTTCCCGATCCGGCCCGCCGTCTTCATCGATAACGAGGCTTCGAGCCGCTACACGGTGGTCGAGGTCAACGCCCGCGACCGCGCCGCGCTGCTAAGCGGCCTTGCCGAAGCCTTGTACCAGTCGAAGACGACTATCCATTCCGCCCACATCGCCACCTACGGCGAACGCGCCGTCGACGTCTTCTACCTCACCGATCTCCACGGACAGAAGATCGTCAGCCCCGCTCGATTGAAGGCGATCCAGTCGCGCCTCCTCAAGGCAGCCGCCGAGCGCCGGCCGGAGAGCGTCGCCGCCTAAAGCGAAAAGGCCCCCGCCGTCGCCGGCGAGGGCCCTTCCGTCGGCTCATCGATCAGAAGCGGCCGCGAAGCGTGATGCCGTAGGTGCGCGGCTCGGCGAGGAAGGCGCCGAACAGCTGCGTGGAGGGAGTACCGAAGGCGCGAGTGGCGCCGATCGTCCCCGAGCCCTGAGCGAAGGCGTCGAAGGCGATCTGCATATAATCCTCGTCGAACAGGTTCTGCGCCCAAAGCTCGACGCTCCAGCGCTCCTCCGGGCCGCGGACGCCGACGCGAGCGTTCACCACCGTCACGTCGTCCTGGATCTTCTCCTCGTCGAGGTCCGAGCCGGTGTTGAGCTCGCTCTGGTAGCGGGCGTCGGCATAAAGAAGGCCGGTGAGGCCGCCGGTGCCGAGCGGAGGCGTCCAGCCGATCGAGGCCGTTCCCGAATATTGCGACGAGTTGGAAACGCGGCTTCCCGGAAGCTGGAACAGCGCCGGGGTGATCGCATTGCCGTTCGTGCCGATGAGGTTGTCGCGGTATCTGGTGTCGGCATAGGTGAAGCCGGCCGAGGCCGAGACGTTGCGCAGCGGCCGGAAGAAGCCTTCGATCTCCACGCCTTCCGAGCGGACGCCCGGCTTGCGCTCGCCGGTGCAGGCCACCGGCGCGGCGGAAGCGTCGGTATCGGCGCCGCCCAGATCGTTCGAGCAGGAGGCGATGTTCTCCACCACGAAGTTGATGCCGTTGAAGGTGTTCAGCTGGAAATTCTTGAAGTCCTGCCGGAACAGCGCGACGTTCACGTCGAAGCCGCGGCCGTTATATTTCGCGCCCAATTCGTAGGCGTCGACTGTCTCGGGATCGAACTGGAGAGCGTTGAGATCGACCGCTCCCGCGGTGAGGCCGGCCCGGTCGAGGTTGAAGCCGCCCGCCTTGTAGCCTTTCGAATAGCTGGCATAGGTCAGCAGCTGGTCGACCGGCTTGAAGCTGATGACGCCCGTTCCGGACCATTCGCTCTCCTTCTTGCGGCCGCCGTCGAAGCTGCCGTTGATCGAGTTGATCGCGCAGGGGAGCGAAGCGAGCGGCGTCAGCACCTGGTTGGCGAGCGCCGACGAGAGCGCCGCAATGGCGGGGTTGAGGCCGCCATTGCCGCCCGGATTGGCCGCGCTCGCGGCAGAGAGGGTCAAAAGCCGCTGGATGTTGGCCGTATAGGCGCCGCACGGGCTGTTGCTTTGAAGATCCGCCTCCAGCCTCTTGCGCTCGTTCGTGTATCGCGCGCCCAGCGTCAGCGACAGCTGGTCGGTCAAATCGTAAATGTTGTGCGTAAAAAGCGCAAAGTTGCGGCTCTTCTGATCAAATCGATCGTTCGTGCGGGTGTTGCTTATCGGGGTGTTTACGACCTGCGAGGCGATGGCGTTCACCACCAGCGGCCGCGCGGCCGCCGGAATGCCCGCGAAGGCGGGATTGGTGGCGAGCTGGCCTTGAACGAAGCCGGCGGCGAACGGATTGAGCAGGTTGAAACCCGGGAACGTGGCTAGCGAGGGGTTGCTGGCGACGAGGCCGCGCGCGAAAATGTCCAGGTCGGCCCCGGTCGACAAATTGTCGCGCAGGACCAGCGATTCATCGGCATAATAGCCGCCCACTAGCCAGTCGAGCCGGTTGCCCAGCGCTTCGCCCTGGAAGCGAAGCTCCTGCGTGAATGTCTCGAATTTCGTGCCGCCCGTCCCGTCATCGGGACGGAAGACGAGATTCAGATTGTTGAAGTCCGCGTCCATGCCGCGCACCAGCTTGTTTTCGCGATAGGCGGTGATCGATGTCAGCGTCGCCCTTCCGATATCGTAATTCACTTCGGCCGAAACGCCGCCATCCCTCACGTCCTGACGATAGCTTTGGCCGGGGGTGATCGCCGTTTCCCGATCAAAGGTGTTGTCGTTGACGATGCCGCCGAGCGAGCGGATGAGCGCCTGAACGCCGCTCGGGGAAGTGACGAGATTGCCGCCCGCATCGCGCGTGACGGTGCGTGCCGGAAGATATGCGGCGCCGCAGCATTCCTCGTTGCGGAAGGAATAATCGGCTATCAACCGGACGGACAGGTCGGGATTGGGTTCGAACAGCATCTGGCCGCGGGCAAGCAATCGATTGCGATCGTTGACGGTGCGCCCCGAAACCACATCCCTCAAAAAACCGTCGCGCTCCAAATAGACTGTGTCGAAGCGGACCGCCACGGTTTCACCGACCCCGCCGGTGCCGCCCAACTCCAGCCGCCGGAGATCGTAATTGCCAAAGGTCAGCTGGGCATAACCCTCGGTGTCGAATCTCGGGCTGGCGGTGATAACGTGGATGAGACCCGCGGAAGCGTTGCGGCCGAAAAGAGTTCCCTGCGGCCCGCGCAACACCTCGACCCGGTCGACCGCGCCTAGCTCCGTCAGCGCCACGCCGGAGCGCGCGCGATAGACGCCGTCGATGAAGGTCGCGACCGAGCTTTCAAGGCCCGGATTGTCGCCGACCGTGCCGATGCCGCGGATGCGGGCCGTGCTGGCGCCAGCCTCGGATTGGGTGGAAGTGACGAGCAGCGACGGCGAAAGCTGCTGAAGCTGGCGAATGTCGACCACGCCCGAATTTTCAAGAGTCTCGCCGCTGATCGCGGAAACCGCAAGCGGAACGTCCGACAGCGCCTGGTTGCGGCGGGTGGCCGTGACAATGATCTCGCTACTGTCTTGGTCCTGGGTGCCGGTAGTGGTGCTGTCATCGGCCGCCCCCACCGTCGCAGCCCCGGCATTCGTCTGTTGCGCATGACCAGGCGTTGCAAGCGCCATGGCGCCGGCCGACATCAACCACAGATATTTGGACATAACCCCTCCCCGAGCACTTGTATGCTTTACGTTAGGGTCAAGTGCTAATCAAAAGCCGCTCGCTTCGCCAGCGGAAAACCGCTGTTTTCGGCATCGCTCGCCACTCTCATTGCTTTTGCGCAACATTTTCGTTGCAACGCAAAACCGGTCGCGGCGGTTGCCGCTACGGAAAGCTTGAGATCGGGCGACAGGAAGATCGGTCGTTATTTGGGGGAAAGCACCATCAGCATCTGCCGGCCTTCCATGCGCGGATGCTGCTCAACCTTTGCGGCTTCGTTCGTGTCTTCCTGGACGCGCTGGAGGAGCCGCATGCCGAGTTCGCCGTGGGCGAGTTCGCGGCCACGGAAGCGAAGCGTCACCTTTACCTTGTCGCCCTCGCCGAGGAACTTCTGGATCGACTTCATCTTCACGTCGTAATCGTGATCGTCGATGTTCGGACGCATCTTGATCTCCTTGATCTCCTGCGTCTTCTGGTTCTTGCGGGCGAGGTTGGCCTTTTTCTGGGCCTCGTATTTGAACTTGCCGATGTCGAGGAACTTGGCGACGGGCGGATCGGCATTGGGAGAAATCTCGACCAGATCCAGGCCCACTTCGGCGGCTTGTTCGATGGCTTCGGCGGTCAACATGACGCCGAGATTTTCGCCATTTTCATCGATGACGCGCACTTTGGGCGAGGCGATGAATTCGTTGAAGCGAGGGCCGTTCATTGGCGGCGTCTGCGGACGCCGGGTCAGAGGGGGACGTATAGCGGTTTCTCCTGATGCCTAAATCCGTGCCGCTCCACCTAGTGGGTCACGCGGCCAAATGAAAGATGTGGACGCATAGGTGCGTGCCTTTTGTGCCGCGCTGTTGCGGATCAGCCGCGAGAGGTACGAAGATCGGG
>DATMJS010000182.1:0-7345 GCA_035553755.1 Allosphingosinicella sp. | reverse complement strand
AAATGGGACGGTTTTCGCTGCCTCGTCTTCCGCAGCGGCGAGGATGTCGAGCTCCAGTCCAAGTCCGGCAAGCCACTCGGTCGCTATTTTCCGGAAGTGGAGGAGACGATACGTGCCGTCGGGTCGGAGACGCTTGTGCTTGACGGGGAGCTCATCATCCCCGTGGGCGGCGTGCTTTCCTTCGAAGCGCTGCAATTGCGGCTTCATCCGGCGGAAAGCCGGGTTAGAAAGCTTGCTGCCGAGACGCCGGCGCAGCTGATGCTGTTCGATTGCCTGTTGTCCGGGCGCGGCGAAAGCCTGGTCGATCGTCCGCTGGCGGAGCGGCGGGAGGCGCTGGAGTGCTTGTTCGAGCGGGAGAATGCGCCGGATCTGCAGCTCTCGCCCTATACCGAAGATCGGGCGCTCGCCCAGGCTTGGCTCGACAGCGCCGGCGGCGCGCTCGACGGCGTGGTGGCCAAGCGTCGGGACGGCATTTACGAGCCGGGCGAGCGGGCGATGGTCAAGATCAAGCAATTGAGGACCGCCGACTGCGTCGTGGGCGGCTTCCGCTACGGCGCCGGCAGCCGTCAGGTCGGTTCGCTGCTGCTCGGGCTCTACAATGATCAGGGGAAGCTCGACCATGTCGGCTTCACTTCGGCCATTCCCGCCGAGGAGAAGGCGGCGCTTACCCAACGGCTGGAGGCGTTGATCGAGCCTCCGGGCTTCACCGGAAGCGCACCGGGCGGCCCCAGCCGCTGGAGCACCGAACGGACCGGCGAATGGCAGCCGCTACGCCCCGAACTGGTGGCCGAGGTACGCTACGACCATGTCACCGGAAACCGCTTCCGCCACGGTACCAAATTCCTGCGCTGGAGGCCCGACAAGGCGCCCGCGCAATGCCGCATGGATCAGCTCGAGCATGAGGCGCGGCCGGCGGAGCTTTTCAAGGAGCTGGAGGGGACATGAGCGAGCGCATCGTCGAAGGGGTGCGGCTCAGCAATCCCGACAAGGTCCTCTATCCGGAGCAGGGCATCACCAAAGGCGAACTCGCCGATTATTATGTCGCTGTCGCCGAGCGGATGCTGCCGCACGTCGCCTTCCGCCCGATCACGATGGTGCGCTGCCCGACTGGGCAGGAGAAGAAATGCTTCTACCAGCGCCACGCCGGCTCGGGCGTCCCCGAGCAGCTCCGCCAAGTGACCGTGCCGGGCTTCGAGGAGCCTTACCTCTATATCGAGGACCTGCCCGGGCTGATAGCGATGGTGCAGATGGGGGTGCTGGAAATGCACCCCTGGGGGGTGAGGATCGAACGGCCCGACCGGCCCGACCGGATCATCTTCGATCTCGATCCCGACGAGGGCCTCGGCTTTGCCGACGTGATCAGCGCCGCGATCGAGGTGCGCGAGCGGCTGGAGGCGATCGAACTCAAAAGCTTCGTGAAGACGACCGGCGGCAAGGGCCTTCATGTGGTAGTTCCGATCGAACCGGTCACCGGTTGGCGGGAGGCGAAGGCGTTCGCCAAAGGGTTGAGCGCGCAGATGGCAGCCCACTCGCCGGACAAATATCTAACCCGCATTTCAAAGGCGGAGCGCGCCGGCCGCATCTTTATCGACTATCTGCGCAACGACCCTACCTCGACCGCCATCGGGCCCTATTCTACGCGCTCGCGCCCCGGCGCGCCGGTCGCGATGCCGATCGAATGGGACGCGCTCGGTGGCAAGCTCGACCCTGCCGTCTACACAGTGAAGACTACGCCCGGCCTCATCGCCGCGCAGGAGCGCGATCCCTGGGACGGCATCGATGCCGTCCGGCAACGCCTGCCTGTCGGCTAGAGGGCTTCATCGCCGTCGAGCTGCCTGCGCGCCTGGCTCGCGGCCTTCATGAGCCGCCGGGCCGTTTCCTCGGCCGCATCAGGCGTCAGCGCCGCCGCAAGGCCGCCGGGTCCGTCGAGATGAACCTCTCCCTCTTCGGCGCTGACATGACTGGGCTGCTCGTGGGGTGCGTTGGAATGCATCGCAACGATCCTCCTCGTGCCGGCATCAACAGGCGCGGCTTCCTTATGTATCCGCTCAGGTGCGACGGAATGGCGGATTACTGCGGCTGGATACGGTATTTTTCCCATCTTACGCCGATCCGGACCGTGCGGTCTAAGAAAGGAGCATCGCCGATCACGATGCCTTTCGGACGCCACTGGCTTCACTGGTCAGCCACCGTCCGGCGATACGAAGCCCGGCGCAGGAACCCCACTCCCGCGCCGGGCTTCTGCTTTTTCGGCGGCTATTCAACGGCTAAGCAAGACGACCCCAAAAAATTGATAGTTAATCCAGATCAGCCGCGATTGACTTACGCTTCCTCGCGCTCATATCCGCATCGCACGCGTTAGTTTTCCCCGGAAGGACGGCTTCTGACTTCCCGCTTCGTTTACGTCGTCGACGACGATCGCGATGTCCGGTCCTCGATCAGCTTCATGCTCGGTACCGCCGGCATCGCATCGCGGCCCTTTGCCGATGGCAACGATTTTCTCGCCAGCCTCAACGAGCTGCAGCCCGGCTGCATCCTACTCGACGTTCGGATGCCGAAGATGGACGGTTTTCAAGTCATGACCGAGCTGGAAAAGCAGCAGGTGGATTGGCCGGTGATCGTCATGACCGGCCACGGCGAAGTGCCGGTCGCGGTGCGCGCCATGAAGATGGGCGCAGTGGATTTCATCGAAAAGCCGTTCGGCGAGGATCTGCTGCTGGCCAGCCTCGAACGCGCCTTTCTCCTTCTCCAGGACCGCGGTGACAAGGCGGAGCGGAAGCGCAAGGCGAAGGAGCGGGTCGAGTCTCTGACGGCGCGCGAGCGGGAGGTCCTGCAGGGCCTGGTCGCGGGATTGTCGAACAAGCTGATCGCACGCCGCCTCGATATCAGTCTTCGGACGGTCGAGATGCACCGCGCCAACATGATGGACCGGCTGCAGGTGGCGAGCCTTGCCGAAGCGCTAACCCTCGCTGTGCAGGCGGAGGTACCCGCGCTCGATGTTGTGGACGGCGGCGCCGAAAGCTGATTTCTAGACGCTCGAGCAGCGCAAGGGCCGCGAATGGGCAAGGACAGGATCGAGCAGGAGGAAGCGCAATCCGACCTCATCCCGCGGGCCGAGGTGGACGAGATCGTCCGCCGTCTTACCGAGAATCTTGAGGGTAGGGTGAAAGCGCGCACCAACGATCTGCGCGGCGCCAACGAGCGCCTGCTGCGCGAGATCGAGGAACGCCGCGGGGCCGAGGAGCGGTTGCGGCGCGAGATCGAGGAACGCCGCGCGGCCGAGGAGCGGCTGCGCGAAAGCGAGGAGCTTTACCGGCTTACCGTCGAGCTCAGCCATCAGCTGGTCTGGACCGCCTCTCCCGACGGCAGGATCCTTTCGGCCAGCAGCCGCTTCAACGAAGTGACGGGTCTTCCGCCCGACATCGACCCGCATCAGGGCTGGCTGAGCATCGTCCATCCCGACGACCTCCAGCGGATCCGAGCCAACTGGAGCAGCATGACCAGAGCCGGCGGGCGGCCGCAGGCGGGGGAATTCCGCCTGCGCGTGGCGGACGGCTCCTATCGCACCTTCCGCACCCGCCTCGCCCCCAGGCTCGACGGGCGAGGCAATGTCGTTCGCTGGTACGGCATCGCCGAGGACATTCACGACCGGAAAATGGCGGAAGAGGCGCGCAAGCAGGCGGAGGAGCTGTACCGGCTCGCGGCGCGAGCGACCAACGACGCCATCTGGGATCTCGACCTGGTCGAAGACAAAATCCACTGGAGCGATTCGGCGGCCGACGCGCTCGGCTATCACGGCCAAACGCTCGGAACGACCCCGCTCTCCTGGTGGGAAGAACGGGTCCATCCGGAGGACCGGAAGCAATCGACCGAAAGCCTCGAGCGAGCCATCAAGCGCGGCAAGGCGCGCTGGTCGGCGACCTACCGCTTCCGGAAAGCCGGCGACGAGTATGCCACCTTCTTCGACCGCGGTTTCATCGTGTACGACTCGGAAGGAAAGCCGTTGCGCGCCGTCGGCGCGATGACCGACCTCACCGAGCGGCAGCGGGCCGAGCAGGAAATCCGCCGGATGCAGGCCGAGCTCATCCACGTCTCCCGCCTCAGCGCGATGGGGACGATGGCTTCAACCCTGGCGCATGAGCTCAACCAGCCGCTGACGGCCGTGACCAATTATGTGCGCGGCAGCAGGCGCCTGCTCGACAGCGCGGTGGGGCCACGGCTCGATGAAACGCGCCAGGCGCTGGAGGCGGCGGAAGCGGGCGCGCTCCGCGCAGGCCAGATCGTACGGCGGCTGCGCGAGCTGGTGGCGCGGGGGACCTCGGAGCTCGCTCCGGAAGACCTTGGCAAGCTGATCGAGGATGCGGGAGTGATCGCCTTCCTCGACGCGCATCTTCTGGGGGTCACGCACAGCATCAAGGTGGATCCGGACGCGCAATGGGTGGACGTCGACCGAATCCAGGTTCAGCAGGTGCTGATCAACCTCATCCGCAACTCGATGCAGGCCATGCAGTCGGTCGAACGGCGGGAGATAGTGGTGGAGGCGCGCAAGGCCTCCGACGCCTTCGTGGAGGTGAGCGTCGCGGATACGGGCGACGGCATATCGCCTGAGGTGCGCGATGCGCTCTTCTCCCCCTTCCAGGGCACGAAGGCGGATGGGCTTGGAATCGGCCTCTCGATCAGCCGCACCATCATCGAGGCGCATGGCGGCAAGATCTGGGCGGAGGACCGGGACGGCGGCGGCAGCGTCTTCCGTTTCACCCTGCCGCGCTGCGAGGAGCCGAACTGCGAGGGGTAAGCGGCGGCGGTTACAATTCGCGTCCGTTCTTCCTATCTGCGGATTTCAACGGAATGCGAGGCAGGCATGGCTGAAGAGCAGGCGACACTGGCGGGCGGGTGCTTCTGGTGCACCGAGGCGGTCTTCGACGACGTGATCGGCGTCACCAGCGTGGAAAGCGGCTATATCGGCGGCCATGTCCCCAACCCCAGCTACAAGCAGGTGTGCGGCGGCGACACCGGCCATGCCGAGGCTGTGCGGATCAGCTTCGATCCGGAGCAGATCGGCTACGACGATATCCTCGACATCTATTTCGCGACTCACGATCCGACCCAACTCAACCGGCAGGGCAACGACATCGGCACCCAGTACCGCTCGGCTATCTTCCCGCATTCGCCCGAGCAGGAAGCAGCCGCCCGCGCAGCGATCGAACGCGCGCAGGCGGACTGGAACGCTCCGGTCGTCACTGCGATCGAGCCTTTGTCGGACTGGTATCCGGCCGAGGATTATCACCAGGAATATTTCGCCCGCGAAGGGAACAACAATCCCTATTGCATGGCGGTGGTGGCGCCCAAGCTCCGCAAGTTCCGCAAGAGCTTTGCCGAGCGGCTCAAGAATCGGGAGAATGCGGCCTAACGCGGCGCCGCGGCGCGGGTGAGGCGGTCGTTGATGGCGACTCCCACTCCCTTCATCGGAATCGGCGCGACGGCGATGCCTCGTCTGGCGGATCCTTCGGCGCGGTGGAGCGCGTGGAACAATCGAGCGGCGGCTTCAGCGAGGTCGCCTTTGGCGCTGAGCGTGTCGTCCCCGCCAATCTCTCCGAAGCCGATCATCCATTCGTCCGCTTCCGGCGCGTCGGCGTTGAGCCGCAGCGGCTTCGACGGCGCATAGTGGCTGGCGAGCTGCCCCGGCGCCTCGATCCTGCCCGAAGAAGTGCCGGGGGAGAGGCGCGAGAAGAGCGCCACTTCCTCGAAATCGATTGGGCCCGGGCGAAGCAAGGTCACCTTGTCTTCAACAAAGCCGACGATGGTCGATTCGATGCCCTGGCTCGTGCGCCCGCCGTCGATGACCAGCGGGATCCGGCCCTCCAGCGTCTTCAGCACATGATCGGCGCTGGTCGGGCTGATGCCGCCGCTCGCATTGGCGGACGGCGCGGCGAGCGGCAGGCCGCTGGCCTTGAGCAGGTCCTGCATCGCCGGATGCTGCGGGCAACGCAGGGCGATGGTGGCAAGGCCGGCGGTGGCGAGGTCCGCGACGGGGCTGCCTTCGCGGCGCGGAACGACGATGGTGAGCGCGCCCGGCCAGTAGAGCGAGGCGGCGGCCAGGGCGGCGTCGGAAAAGTCGCCATATTCCTGCGCCTGATCGAGGTCGCGGACGTGGACGATCAGCGGGTTGAAAGCGGGACGCCCCTTGGCCTCATAGATGCGCGCGACCGCCTCGCCGCTGGTGGCGTCGGCGGCGAGCCCGTAAACGGTTTCGGTAGGCACCGCGACCGGCAGGCCCTGACGGATGAGCCGCGCGGCCTCGGCGATCGCGTGCTTGCCGTAAGGACGGATTTCCGTCCGGTAAGGCGGGTAAAGCGGGCACATGGAGAGCGTATAGGGTTCAGCGCATCAATAGTGAAAGCGGCATTGGGCGATTTCGAGCTGCTGGTCTTTGCCTTTGCCGCCGACCCGGTAAACCAGCCGGTCTTCGAGTGTGATGCGGCGCGACCACCAGCCGGACAGGCTGCCCTTCAGCGGCTCGGGCTTGCCCGTCCCTCGGAACGGCGTGCGGCGGCACTCGCCGATCAGGTCGTTGATCCGCTGGAGGACGTTCGGCTCTTCTCTCTGCCAGTGCAGGTAATCTTCCCAAGCCTGGTCCGAAAAGACCAGCTTCATGCGGAGATAAGCTCTCGCTCCGTTCCACCGCCCGCATCGAGCTGCTCGATCGACTGCCTGAGCCGGGCCGCATTGGCGGGACTGGACAGCAAGTGCATGGTTTCTTCCATCGCGTTCCAGTCGGCGAGCGACACCATGACCACCGACTCCGCCTTTTGCCGCGACACGATCACCGGTGCCCGGTCCGCCACGACCCGGTCCATCACTTCTTTCAGGTTGGCGCGCGTGTCGCTGTAGCTGATCACGTCCATATCAGGTCTCCTTTGGAGCCTATATGTACAATAATCTGTACATCTTCAAGATGGGCTCAGGCGAGCGCGCGTTCGACCAGCTCTTCGGCGTCGAGGCCCAGGCGGCGGATGTGCGCGGCGATGGCCGGCCAGCGCTCCTCGAGAAATTCCTTGCGCTCGGCGGCGAGGAGCCGGGCGGAGGCGCCTTCGGCGACGAACATGCCGACGCCGCGCTTCACCGTCACCAGCCCCTCGTCCTGGAAGGTCTGATAGGCCTTGGCGACGGTCAGCGGGTTGGCTCCATGCTCTGCGGCGAGGCTGCGCACCGAAGGAAGCGGGTCCCCGTCGCCCACCCTTCCTTCCAGGATGGAAGCGGCGATACTGTCGCGCAGGCGCAGATAAACTGGACGATCGTCATTGCTCATTGCGTTATGGTGTCCTAATACAGCTATTCAGTCAAG
>DATMJS010000181.1:0-3865 GCA_035553755.1 Allosphingosinicella sp. | reverse complement strand
GAGCCTGCGCGAGCCTGACAAGCGCCCCGTCGGCTTCCGGCGGGGCGTTTTGTTATGAGACGCAGCTGGAGATGCCCGAATGAAGAGCCTTATCGCCCTGCTCGCGCTCGTGCTCCTGGTCGTGCCGATGCTGGCGGGGATGGCTCTGATCCGCCGCCTGCCGCGTGCCAAAAACGATCCGGAGCAGGACTGACGACACATTTGGCCTTTGCGGCTGAAGTGGTTATCGGGTGCGCGATGGACGTGACCGACCTTCGCATCGCCCTGTTCAGCGGCAATTATAACTACGTCCGCGACGGGGCTAACCAGGCGCTCAACCGCCTCGTCGGCTACCTGCTGAGACAGGGCGCAGCCGTCCGCATATATTCGCCGACGGTCGCGGAGCCCGCGCTCCCCCCCAATGGCGAAGTCGTCAGCGTGCCTGCGATACCGATCCCCGGCCGTTCCGAATATCGCTTTCCGGTGCTGATGCCGCCGCGCGTCAAGCGGGACGTCAAGGCGTTTCGCCCCAACATTCTCCACATCGCCAGCCCCGAGCTGCTCGGCCACCGCGCGGTGACGCTCGCGCACAAGCTCGGGCTGCCGGTAGTCGCTTCGGTCCATACCCGCTTCGAGACCTATCCGCGCTATTACGGCCTCTCCTTCATGGAGCCGCTGGTGGAAGCGGGCCTCCGGCGCCTCTACCGCCGCTGCAACGCCATCTTCGCGCCGTCGGATTCGATGGCGCAGCTGCTCCGCGAGCAGCGAATGAATTATAATGTCGGCATCTGGACGCGCGGCATCGACCGCGAGATCTTCAGCCCCGACAAGCGCGACCTCGCCTGGCGGCGCTCGCTCGGCATTGAGGACGACATGCCGGTGATCGGCTTCGTCGGCCGGCTGGTGATGGAAAAGGGCCTCGACGTCTTCTGCGCGACCATTGACCGGCTCGAGCGGCGCGGGGTCAGGCACAAGGTGATGGTCGTCGGCGAAGGCCCGGCGCGCGAATGGTTCGAGAAGGGGCTCGCCAATGGTGTGTTTGTCGGCTTCCAGGAGGGCGCCGAGCTCGGGCGCGCGGTCGCTTCGATGGACATGCTGTTCAACCCCTCCGTTACCGAGACGTTCGGCAATGTTACGCTTGAGGCGATGGCGGCGGGCCTGCCCGTGGTGGCGGCGATCGCCACCGGCAGCCAGAGCCTCGTCACCCACGGGGTCACCGGCCGCCTGGTCCGGGCGGGCTCGATCGACGGCTTCGCGGATGCGCTCGCTTTTTATTGCGAGAATGAGGAGCAGAGGCTGGCCGCGGGCAAGGCGGGCTGCGAAGTCAGCGCCCATTATGGCTGGGACGAGGTCAACCAGGCCCTGGTAGACGGCTATCTGCGCGTCATCCGCCAGCATGAGGGCGCCGGCCGGCCCCGGCCAAGCCCCGTCCTCTGAAGCCTATTTCAGCCGCTCGATTTTCTGAGCGGCCTCGTCGAGGATGGCGGCGATCTCGTGCAGCCGATTTTCGTTCATGTCGTCGCTGGTGACGCGGTGCCAGAGCGCGGACAGGAGGTTGCCGACCGCGCGCTTGACCGGTGCGCTGCCGCCGGCCTTGCGCCGACCCTCGCCCAGTCCTGAAAGGCGGGCCATCACGGCGTCGACCTCGCCTGCCTTCTCCTCCAGATACGCGCGGCCTTCCGCCGTCGCGGCAAAGGCCTTGCGGGGGCCGCCCTCACCCGCCTCCTTGATAAGGCCCATATCCTGCAGCATGGTCAGTGTCGGATAGACGATGCCGGGGCTGGGGGCGTAGCTGCCGTGGGTCAGATCCTCGATCGCACGGATGAGGTCGTAGCCGTGGCGCGGCTGATCCGCGATCAGCTTCAGGAGCACGAGGCGAAGCTCGCCTGATTCGAACATGCGCCTGCGACCGCCCCGACGACCGGGGGCGTGGCCGAAATCACCTCCCCATTCGCCCCAGCCGTGCGGGCCGCAATCCATTGGAGGAATGGGAGGGATCGGAGGGATGTTGCTGAACGGAAAGCCGGGTCCAAATCGCATGCGCATCACGTCTCTCCCGATTACCAGACACTCTAAGATATATCTTAGTAGCATCTAAATCAATCGGAAGCTGCATTGAGCCTGCAATAACGTTAGACACCTTTTCATGGCCGATCTCTTCGCGAACGATCCGTCCATCGGGGCGGCTCCGGCACCGGCGGAAAATGCGCCGCTCGCCGATCGCCTCCGCCCGCAGCGGCTGGAAGATGTGGTGGGTCAGGATCATCTCACCGGCTCCGAAGGCGCGATCGGCCGGATGGTGGCGGCGGGGAAGCTCGCCTCGATGATCTTGTGGGGGCCGCCCGGGACAGGCAAGACCACCATCGCGCGGCTGCTCGCCGATGCAGTCGGCATGCGCTTTGTCGCCATCTCCGCCGTCTTCTCCGGCGTCGCGGACCTCAAGAAGGTGTTTGCCGAAGCGAAGGAACATGCGCGGATCGGCAAGCAGACTTTGCTGTTCGTGGACGAGATCCACCGCTTCAACCGCGCCCAGCAAGACGGCTTCCTCCCTTATGTTGAGGACGGCACGGTGGTGCTGGTCGGCGCCACCACCGAAAACCCTTCATTCGAATTGAACGCGGCGCTGCTGTCGCGCGCGCAAGTGCTGATCCTCAACCGGCTGGACGCGAGGGCGCTCTGCCAGTTGCTCGACCGGGCCGAAGCGCTGGTGGAGCGCCCGCTCCCGCTTACCCCCGAGGCGCGCGACGCGCTGGTCGCGACCGCGGACGGCGACGGGCGGTTCCTTTTGAACCAGGCCGAGACTCTCTTCTCGGTCGAGCTGGAGGAACTGCTCGACCCGGCTGCTTTGTCGGCTTTGCTCCACCGCCGAATGCCGGTCTATGACAAGGACCGGGAAGGGCATTACAACCTCATCTCCGCGCTTCATAAGTCGATCCGCGGCTCCGATCCGCAGGCGGCGCTTTATTATCTGGCGCGGATGCTGGTCGCGGGTGAGGAGCCGCTCTATGTGATCCGCCGACTGACGCGGGCCGCCGTGGAGGATATCGGCCTTGCCGACCCGCAGGCGTTGGTGCACTGCCTCGCCGCCAAGGACGCTTACGACTTCCTCGGCTCGCCCGAAGGCGAGCTCGCCATCGTCCAGGCCTGCCTCTACCTCGCCACCGCTCCCAAATCGAACGCCGCCTACGCCGCCCAGAAAGCGGCCTGGAGAACGGCGAAGGATACCGGTTCGCTGATGCCGCCCAAGAACATCCTCAACGCCCCGACGAAGCTGATGAAAGAGGTCGGCTACGGCAAAGGATACCGATATGATCATGATGCGCCGGAAGGCTTTTCGGGCGACAATTACTGGCCCGAAGAGATGCAGCCGCAGCGTTTCTACGAGCCGGTGGAGCGCGGCTTCGAAGCCAAGATACGCGAACGGCTTAGCTTTTGGGACGAACGCCGCAAGGAACTAGGCAAAGGCTGAGTTATTTGCCAGTTTCCATCCAGGCTCACTCGAAAACATAAAGGGGGAGAAGCCATGTACCGCACCAACAATCCCGACAACGTCTACTGGCAGGACCAGGCCGTCTTATGGCTGCCGCGCATCCTGAGCGCGCTCGCCATCCTGCTGGTCGCCTATGTGCTTGCGCGCGCGGCCAAATGGGCGCTCGCGAAGCTGGTCGACCGAGTGCCGGTGCTGCAGCGGCACAATGCCGCCGAACCCGGCAAGACGCTCGGCAGCCTGATCGGCGACATCGCCTTCTGGCTCATTCTCCTCATCGGCATCATGCTGGCGCTGCAGCCTCTGGGCCTCACCCAGGTGCTGGAGCCGGTGCGCGCTCTCACCACCAACACCTTCGGCTACATCCCCAACCTGATCGGCGCGGGCCTGATCTTCTTC
>DATMJS010000180.1:0-10020 GCA_035553755.1 Allosphingosinicella sp. | reverse complement strand
CCGCCGCCCAGACCAGGGGCCAGCGCCACCCCTGCACCGGAGCATCCAGGATTTTGCACAGCAGCCTCGCCTTGAGGATCGAGGCCATGCCGAGGGACAGCACCAGAGCGATGGCCGGGCCCGCCGCCTGGAAGGTGGTCGGCCAGCCGAGCGAGCGCATGCCCAGGATCAGCGCCACCGACAGCGCCGCCTGGACGCAGATCATGAAGGCGGAGATCATCAGGTTGCGGTGGCGGGCGACATAAACGAGAGCCCCTTCGGATACCGCGGCGGTGGCGGCGACCGCTTCGGCGGCGAGCAGGAAGGCGAGCGCCCCCGTGCCGCCGATGAAGGCCGCGCCCACCAGTCCCATCACCGCTTCGCCCGGTATGCCCAGCGCAAGCGCGATCGCCGACTGCGCGGCGATGATCCAGAAGCCCACCTGACGGACCTGCTTGGCCACCGCCTTCTTGTCGCCCTCGGCCAGCTTTTGGGTGATCACGGGGCTGAGGATCGGGTCGAAGCTGGTCTTGAGCTTTTGCGGCAGTGAGGCGACCTGCTGCGCCACATAATAGACGCCGACCACCGCCGGCGAGAAGAACAGGCCGAGGATGGCTATATCGATCCGCCGCGAGGCCCACTCGATCGCGTCGGCGGCGGCGAGCGGCGTGTTGCGGCGCGCCAGCGACCAAAGCGTGCCCGGCTCCGGCCGCCACCCGTGGGGCATCCCGTAGCTCTGGTACAAGGGCCAGAGCGAGGCCGCGAGCGCCGCCAGCATCGACAGCACATAAGCGATGATGAGGCCGTCGCGGGAGGAGAGGAAGGAGAGGAGGAAGGCGGCGATGCTGATCGTCCAGGGTTCGACGATCGCTCGGGCGGTGACGGTCGCCCGGACATTGTGCCGATAGGCTAGCGCCGCCAGCGCGACGTCGGATCCGGCGATCGCGAACACGATCAGCGGCAGCAGCCATTCAAGACCGTTGATCGGGCTGTTGGGGAACATCGCCTGAGGGAAGAGGAAGAGCAGCAAAGTCGCCACGGCCGAGGCGAGAAAGGCGACCAGCATGCCGTCCCAGACGATGCAGACATGCGGCTTGTCGCTTTGGGAAAGCTGCTGCGCCAGACCGCGCTTGAGCCCCAAGGTCGCGATCTGCGCCGCGAATTCGACGATCAGCACCGCATAGGCGAAGCGCCCCAGCGCTTCGGCGCCGTAGATGCGGCCGGCGATGAACAGGAAGGGGAGCCGCGCCGCAAGCCGCAACAGGAAACCAAGGAAGTTGGTCCGCCCGCCCCTGGCGAGCGCTGCGATATCCTCTCCGGCCGGAGCGGCCGTGCTCAATGCGCTGCGCCCCAATTGGGCCCGGTGCCGATCTCGACCCCGAGCGGCACCGAAAGCTTCACGAACGGTTCCGCGGCGCGCTCCATCACGCCTCGGATAACTGCCCCCGCTCGCTCCACGTCGGCTTCGGGGACCTCGAACACCAATTCGTCATGGACCTGCATCAGCATTCGTACGGAGCCCAGCCCCTCCGCTTCGAGCTCCGGGCACATGCGGGCCATGGCGCGCTTGATGATGTCCGCGCTCGTGCCCTGGATCGGCGCGTTTATGGCCGCCCGCTCGGCCCCCTGCCGCTCATGCTGGACCTTGCTCTTGAGGCTCGGGAAGTGCGTCTTCCGGCCGAAGAGAGTGGTGGTGTAGCCGAGCTCGCGCGCCCTGGTGAGCGTCTCATGTATATAGTCGCGGATGCCCGGGAACCGCTCGAAATACCGGTCGATCATCGCCTGGGCTTCGTCGGCGGTTATGCTGAGCCGTCCCGCCAGCCCCCAGCGCGAAATGCCGTAGAGGATCGCGAAATTGATCGTCTTCGCGTTTGCGCGGGTGTCGCGGTTGATCTCGCCGAACAGCTCCTGCGCGGTGAGGCTGTGGATGTCGGCCCCTTCCGCAAAGGCCTGCCTCAGCTGCGGCACGTCCGCCATGTGCGCGGCGAGGCGCAGTTCGATCTGGCTGTAATCGGCCGAGAGGATGACAAAGCCGGGTTCGGCCACGAAGGCGTCGCGAATGCGCCGCCCGATCTCGGTCCGGATCGGGATGTTCTGAAGATTGGGGTCGGTCGAGGAGAGCCGACCGGTCTGCGCGCCCGAAAGGCTGTAATAAGTGTGGACTCGTCCCGTTTCCGGGTTGATCTGCTGCTGGAGCGCGTCGGTATAGGTGGATTTGAGCTTGGTGAGCTGGCGCCATTCGAGCACCAGGCTGGCGATCGGCACGCCTTCGCGCGAAAGCCGCTCCAGCTCGTTGACGTCGGTCGACCAAGTGCCGGACTTGCCCTTGCGCCCGCCCTTGAGGCCCATTTGGTTGAACAGCACGTCGCCCAGCTGCTGCGGGCTGCCGATCGTGAACCTGCATCCGGCCTCGCCGCAGATCCGCTCCTCTAGCTCTGCGATCTGCGCGGAGAATTCGGCCGAGAGCTTCGAAAGCTCCTCGCGGTCGACCTTGACGCCTTCGCGCTCCATCCGCGCAACCACCGGAACGAGCGGCCGGTCCACCATCTCGTAAACGCGCGTCGCCCGCTCATGCGCGAGGCGGGTCCTGAAACGGTTCCAGAGCCGAAGCGTCACGTCGGCATCCTCGGCCGCATATTCGGTCGCCCGGTCCAGCGGCACCTTGTCGAAGCTGATCTGCTTCTGCCCCGAGCCGCACACTTCCTTGTAGGTGAGGCAGTCGTGGTTGAGATGCTTCTTCGCAAGATCGTCCATGGAGTGGCTGTTGAGGCCGCCCGCATCGAGGTCGAAGCTCATCACCAAAGTGTCGTCGATCGGCGCGACCTTGATGCCGCGCCGGTCGAGCACCACCCAGTCGAACTTGAAATTATGCCCGATCTTGAGCGTCGCCGGATCCTCCAGCAACGGCTTCAGCTTCGCCAGCGCCACATCGACCGGGATCTGCTCGGGCCGCTCGGAGAGAAGGTCGTGCCCGCCATGTTCGAGCGGAATGTAGCAGGCGCGCCCGCATTCGGTGGCGAGGCTGATCCCGACCAGTTTGGCGTTGACGCAGTCCCTGCCGTCGGTTTCGGTGTCGAGCGCGACCAGCCCGTTCTTCCTCGCTTCCGCGATCCACCGGTCGAGCGCCGCCTCGTCGGTCACCGTCTCGTAGGCGGAGCGATCGATCTTCGGCTCGGGCCGCACCTCGGCCTGCACCGGAGCAGCGGTGAGCGACACCGAATGCGCGCTTGGCGCCGCCGCGCCGCCGTTGAGCTTGGCCAGCAGCGATCGAAAACCCTGGTCCTCGAGGAATTCGCGCAGCGGCTCCTTCGGAATGCCCTTCATCGCCAGCGCTTCGAGCGGCTCGGGCAGCGGCGCGTCGCAGACCAGGCGGACCAGCTCGCGCGAAAGCCGCGCCTCCTCGGCATGCTCGGCGAGGTTCTGCTTGAGCTTGGGCTTCTTGATCTCGTCGAGGTGCGAAAGAACCCCCTCGACGCTGCCATATTGCTGGATCAGCTGCGAGGCCGTCTTGGGGCCGACGCCGGGGACGCCCGGCACATTGTCGACGCTGTCGCCCATCAGCGCCAGCACTTCGCCGAGCTGCTCGGGCGGGACTCCGAATTTCTCGACCACATAGTCGCGGTCGATGCGCCGGTCGTTCATCGTGTCGAGCATGTCGAGGCCCGGTTCGATCAGCTGCATCAGGTCCTTGTCTGAGCTGACGATGGTGACCTTCCAGCCCTCGCTCAGCGCGGCCTTGGCGTAGCAGGCGATGATATCGTCCGCCTCTAGCCCGTCCTCCTCGATGCACGGCACGGAAAAGGCGCGGGTGGCGTCGCGGATCAGCGGGAATTGCGGCACGAGGTCGGGCGGCGGCGGCGGCCGGTGGGCCTTGTAGTCGCCGTACATGTCGTTGCGGAAGGTCTTGGCCGAAGCGTCGAATATCACCGCGAGATGCGTCGGCCCGTCGGTCCTTTCGAGGTCGGCGGCAAGCTTCCACAACATGGTCGTGTAGCCGTAGACGGCGCCCACGTTGAGGCCATGGCGGTTGGTGAGCGGCGGCAGCCGGTGATAGGCCCGGAAGATATAGCTCGAGCCGTCGACGAGATAGAGATGGTTGGATGCGGTCACGATTCAGCGGGGTGTAGCAAGGCTGTTCCGGCTTGGCGACAGCCGCCGTGTAAGCTTGGGTTCAAGCAGGCAATGGCATAGGGGCGCCATGAAAAGCAGGGACTTCCTCCTCGGCCTCGGCACGGCCGCCACGCTCGTCTTGATTCCGGCGCCCCTCGCCGGGTCGCAAAATGCTGCCCTGCCGGCGGCGCCCGCCGCGCAACCTCTGCCGCCGGTCGATCGCTTCAGCTCGGACCGCATCTCGGTCGTGGTGCAGGGAACCGGGCCGGATGTCATCCTGATCCCGGGCCTCACCGCCTCGCGCGATATGTGGAAGGGCACGGTCGCCGCCACCCCCGGCTACCGCTACCATCTCGTCCAGGTGAACGGCTTTGCCGGCACGGCAGCGGGCGGCAACGCCTCGGGTCCGGTGGTCGGTCCGGTGGCGGACGAAATCGCCCGCTATATCCGTCACCACCGGCTCGACCGGCCGGCGCTGATCGGCCATTCGATGGGCGGCACCCTCGCCATGATGATCGCCGCTCGCCAGCCGCAGCTGGCGGGGCGGGTGATGGTCGTCGACATGCTGCCCCAGCCGTCCGGTCTGTTCGGCGGCAACGCGTCGGGCTGGAGCCCCCTTACCGAGCGGCTCGCCTCGAGCCCGGCCGGGCGGCGCCTGCTCGGTAACTTCATTGGCCGCTTCGGCGCCGACGAGCCGGGCCGGGCGAGCGACCCCGACGTGGTCGCCCGCGCCACCCATGACCTCGTCAGCACCGACCTCGCGCCCGAGCTTTCGAGGATCGCCGCGCCCCTGACCGTGCTCTATGCGGCTGCGGAAGGATCGGACCGGACCTATGCCGCCGCCTATCGCGGCAAGGCCGGCGCGAAGCTCGTCCGCATCGACAATAGCGGCCACATGATAATGTACGACCAGCCTGCCCGCTTTCGCGCCGAAATGAAGGCGTTCCTAGCGGATTAGGCGCCGGGCACCAGGACGGTGTCCACCGCCTCCGGAAGCATGTCGGGATAATCCTGGGTATAGTGGAGTCCCCGGCTTTCCTTGCGCGCCAGCGCCGAGCGCACGATCAGACCCGACACCTCGACCAGGTTGCGAAGCTCGATCAGGTCGGGCGTCACGCGGAAGTGGCCGTAATATTCCTCGGTCTCCTGCCGGAGCAGATTGACGCGGTTCAAGGCGCGCTGGAGCCGCTTGGTGGTTCGGACGATGCCGACATAATCCCACATGAAGCGGCGTATCTCCTGCCAATTGTGGTGGACCACCACTTCCTCGTCCGAATGGGTGACTCGGCTCTCGTCCCACGGACGGATGGGCGGCGGCGGCGGCAGATCGCTCCAGCTCCGGTTGATATGGCGTGCAGCGGCAAGTCCGAAGACGAGGCATTCCAGCACCGAATTGGAAGCCAGGCGGTTGGCGCCGTGGAGGCCCGATTGGGTGACTTCGCCGGCCGCGTAAAGGCCCTCGAGGTCGGTCTTGCCGTCGAGGTCCACCATCACGCCTCCGCACGTATAATGAGCGGCGGGCACCACCGGGATCGGCTCCCTGGTGATGTCGATGCCGATGTCCGGCTGGGCGAGCCGGTCGGCAATGGTCGGGAAGTGGGAAAGGATGAATTCGGGGCCGCGATGGCTGATGTCGAGATGGACATAGTCGAGCCCCAGCCGCTTCAGCTCATGGTCGATCGCTCGGGCGACGATATCGCGCGGCGCCAGCTCCTCGCGGGGATCGAAACGCTTCATGAAGCGGCGGCCCGTGGTTGGGATCTTGAGCTTGCCGCCCTCGCCCCGCATCGCCTCGGTGATCAGGAAGTTCTTGACCTCGGGGCTGTAGAGGCAGGTCGGGTGGAATTGGTTGAACTCCATGTTCGACACACGGCAGCCAGCCCGCCACGCCATGGCGATCCCGTCTCCGGTCGAGCCCTTGGGATTGGTCGAATAGAGCCAGGCGCGGCTAGCGCCGCCGGTGGCGAGGATGGTAGCGCGCGCCGTAAGCAGCGAGACCCGCCCGCTTTCCCGATTGACCGCATAGACGCCCCAGACGCGGCGCTCGTTGGCCGGCTCTTCGGCATGGCGGCCGGTGACGAGGTCGATTGCCACCATGTCGGGCACGAGAGTGATGTTGGGGTGCTTGGCGACGGCTTTTTCGAGCGCCTGCTGCACCGCGCGTCCCGTTGCGTCCGCGACATGAACGATGCGGCGGTGGCTGTGCCCTCCTTCGCGGGTCAGATGCCAGCGCTCGGATTCGCCAGGGTTGAAGGGAACGCCGAGCTCCGCCAGCCGCTCGATCGCGGCAGGCGCGTTCTCGACCACGAACTCCACCGAGCGACGGTCGTTGAGCCCCGCGCCCGCCGTGATCGTATCCTCTATATGGCTTTCGAACGTATCGCCGACGTCGAGCACGGCGGCGATGCCGCCCTGCGCCCAGGCGGTCGAGCCGCTGGAAATGTCCCCTTTCGCCAACACCGCCACCCTGAGCCTCGGGTCGATCTCCAGCGCGGCGCTGAGGCCCGCCGCGCCGGACCCGATCACGATCACGTCGAAGGCGTGATCAGCCATGGGCGTTGGCGGCGCGGGTGAGGTTCAGGAAGACGTCCTCGAGATCGGCCTCGCGGGTCGAGACGTCGACGATGCCGAGCCCGTCCTTCTGAAGCGCTGCCAGCACCTCGCCGGCGTTCACCCTGTCCTTGCGATAGGTGATGGCGAGGGTGCGCTCGCCGATCATCTCGATCTTGTCGAAGCAGGGGGCGTCGGGGACGGCGCCGAGGTCCCGGTCCACCGTCACCTCGACCGCCTTTTCCTGCGCCATTCCGACGAGCGTCCGTGTCGTCTCGTTAGCGATCAGGCGGCCGTTGTTGATGATCGCGATGCGGTCGCAAAGTTCCTCCGCCTCTTCGAGATAGTGGGTGGTGAGGACGATGGTGACGCCCTGGCTGTTAAGCTCGCGCACATAGCTCCAGAGCTGCTGGCGAAGCTCGATGTCGACCCCCGCGGTCGGCTCGTCGAGCACCAGGATGGGCGGCGAATGGACCATCGCCTTGGCTACCAGCAGCCGCCGCTTCATCCCGCCCGACAGCGTTCGCGAATAAGCGTTCGCCTTGTCCTCCAGATGAACCGCGCGGAGCAGCTCCATCGTCCGGCGTCTCGATTTGGGAACGCCGTAAAGCCCCGCCTGCAATTCCAGCGTCTCGGCCGGGGTGAAGAAGGGGTCGAACAATATCTCCTGGGGAACGATGCCGATCGAGGCCTTGGAGTTGCGCGGGTGCCGGTCGATGTCGAAGCCCCAGATCTCGGCGGTCCCGCCCGATTTGTTGACGAGGCCGGCGAGGATGTTGATCAGCGTCGACTTGCCCGCTCCGTTGGGGCCGAGAAGACCGAATATCTGCCCGCGCGGCACGTCGAGACTGACCCCGTCCAGCGCCCGCTTGCCGCCGGCATAGGTTTTCTGGAGGTTGCGGATCGAGATGGCGGCTTCGGACATGCAAGGGCAGTAGCCGCTCAGCGATTGCCTGCCAATTGCGCGATTGCTAGAGGCGCGGCCATGACCGACGATCCTTTCGTTCCCGAGATCAGCTACGTCACGACACCGCGCGTCGCGTGCGACGGGGCGAGCGACATCTCGCCCGCGCTGGGCCATCCCCGCGTCTTCCTGCAAATCGACGAGAAGGGCTATGTCGACTGCGGCTATTGCGACAAGCGCTTCGTCCTGAAGGGAGGCCCCGCCGACGAGGGTGGCGCCGCCGGCTGACCAAAGCCGTCATTGCGAGCGAAGCGAAGCAATCCAGTGCCGTTGCGGCGCTGGCCATGATGTAAACGGCAGGTCGTTTCACGCGGCCGTTCTGGATTGCTTCGCTTGCGCTCGCAATAACGGGGTGGGGCATCTATATCATGCCAATGACCCTCCTCGCCGATCCCCGCCGCTTCCTCTACCGCAACGACGGGCTCAGCCCCGAAGCCGCTCAGCGGCTCACCGCCGACGCACTCAGGGGCTGCGACGACGGCGAGCTCTATCTCCAATATACGGCGACCGAGAGCTTCAGCTTCGACGATGGCCGCCTGAAGACCGCCGACTTCAACACCCAGGCCGGCTTCGGCCTCCGGGGCGTGTCGGGCGAAACCACCGCCTTCGCCCACGCCAACGAGCTGTCCGAGGCCGCGATCCGCCGCGCCGCCGGGACGATGGCGGTGCTCGACCCCTCCAAAGCCCCGCCGGCAGCACCGCCGCGCCGCACCAATGCCACCCTCTATACCGACGCCGATCCCTTGAGCCTCGTTCCGTTCGCCCGGAAGGTGGCGCTCTGCCAGCAGGTCGACGCCGCCGCCCGCGCGCGCGATCCACGCATCGTCCAGGTCACCGTCTCGCTCGCCGGATCGTGGTCGGTGATCGACATCGTCCGTCCCGACGGCTTCGTCGCGCATGACGTGCGCCCGCTCGTCCGCCTCAACATCTCGATTGTCGTCGAGCAGAACGGCCGCCGCGAAAGCGGCTATCACGGCTTGGGCGGGCGCTATCTGTATGATGATCTCTTTCAGCCGGAGACCTGGAATCGCGCCATCGACATCGCGCTTGCCCAAGCGCTGGTGAACCTCGAATCGGTCGCCGCTCCCGCCGGCGAGATGACGGTGGTGCTCGGCCCCGGCTGGCCGGGCGTCCTCCTCCACGAAGCGATCGGCCACGGCCTCGAAGGCGACTTCAACCGCAAGGGCACCTCCGCCTTTTCCGGCCGGATCGGCGAGCGCGTGGCGGCCCCCGGAGTAACGGTGGTCGACGACGGCTCGATCGGCGAGCGGCGCGGCTCGCTCTCAATCGACGACGAAGGCACGCCTACTCAGTGCAACGTCCTGATCGAGGACGGCATCCTCAAGGGCTATATCCAGGACCGGCTCAATGCGCGGCTGATGGGGGTCGAGCCGACCGGCAACGGCCGCCGCGAAAGCTTCGCCCACGCGCCGATGCCGCGCATGACCAACACCTTCATGCTCGGCGGGAAGGACGATCCCGGCGAGATCCTCGCCCGCGCCAGGAACGGCATCTACGCCAAGAGCTTCGGCGGCGGCCAGGTTGACATCACCTCGGGCAAGTTCGTCTTCAGCTGCACCGAAGCCTACAAGATCGAGAATGGCAGGCTCGGCGCTCCGATCAAGGGCGCGACCCTGATCGGCGACGGCCCCACGGTGCTCACCAAGGTGGCGGCGATCGGCAACGACATGGCGCTCGACGAAGGCATCGGGGTCTGCGGCAAGGCCGGCCAGTCGGTGCCTGCGGGCGTCGGCCAGCCGACCTTGCTGATCGAGGGCCTGACGGTAGGCGGCACCGCGGCCTGATGGCGGAGCCGTGGGTCAGTGAGGTCCTGGACTTCTGGTTCTCGCTCAAGCCCGATCAATGGTGGAAAGCCGATCCCGATCTGGATCGCGAGCTCAAGGAACGTTTCCTCGATCTCTGGGAGGAGCAGCGCGGCAGGCCCGTAGCGGACTTCCTCGGATCTACCCGGGAGGCACTGGCGGCGGTCATCCTGTTCGATCAGTTCCCGCGCAACATGTTCCGTGGCCATGCCGACCAGTTCGCCACCGATCACATGGCGCTGGAACTGGCCAGGCTTGCGGTGGAACGGGATTATGACCAGGCGCTACGGCAGCCGGAGCGCGGCTTCCTCTACATGCCTTTCCAGCACAGCGAGGATCTCGCCGACCAAAAGCGCTCGGTCGCGCTGTTCACCGCGTTGGGTGACGACTACCAGCTCGGCTTCGCCAAAAAGCATCACGACGTGATCGAACGGTTCGGGCGCTTCCCCCACCGCAACTCCATCCTCGGCCGGGCGCCGCGCCCGGACGAGATCGCCGCGGGCGACGTGGTGCCCTGGTAATGGCACTGGTCGAGCTCGCCAAATTCCATACCCGGATCGAGGCCGACCTTGCCCGCCTCTATCTGGAAAGCGG
>DATMJS010000179.1:0-10284 GCA_035553755.1 Allosphingosinicella sp. | reverse complement strand
GTCCACTCAGAGTAGAAGCTGGAAATCTTTCCATTGGAATTGTCGAGTGCGACATGGGGCAGGTCCAGCAGCACCCCAAGGATGTGCGCGTGCAGCCGGTCATATATTCCAAGCTCTCCTTGGGAAAGGAGTCTGATCCCTTCCCTGAGCCTCGCTGCCCCGACAAAGAATGTCATCCATAACTTGGCTCGCATTCTCAGCCTCTCCGACGGCAGCAGCGACTGGGCTGCCCGGTATAGTCGGGACAATCGTTTCACGCTGGAAAGCTCATGCAGCCAGTCTCCCGACCGGACGGGCACATCGTCCAGCACCCGCACCAAGTTGTCCGCGTCCGTCTTGCGCTCTTTGTCGGTCCTCAGCAGCAAGAACAGCCTCGTGACGGGCTTGCGCCTTTTAACCGGGCCAATCATAAAAGCGGCATCCGGCGACAACAGAACCGGGCATGTGAAGTGGCTCTTCGCCAAAGCATGCGACGTAGCATCGCGGGTCATCAGGTGAAGGTCAGGATGGCTGTCCAGCACCGCCTTTGATTTCGTCAAAACATCTAATTCGCCGAAATAAATGCTCTGCGGCAGCTGGATGATACGATGGCGGGGGAACCTCCTGATAATCTCCAGCCTGAACTCGTGATGCACCGGCCATAAATCGCCGAAGTTACCGCCGCCCTGCAGGAGGATGGCCGAAGAGGGCTCCAGCTGGCGCCGCATGGCTTCCTCATTCCAATCATCATAGGAGCAGACGTAGACTATTTTCTTGCCGAGCAATTTCAGCAGGCGCAGCTGTCCCAGCCAGATCAGCGAGTCACCGATATTGGTGTATTTGGGAAAGTCGAGCAGCGCCACGGTTTCGTGGCCCTCGGTCAAGGCGGCTAGTTGCTTCAGAAGAACATCCTGCAAAGCCCCGATCAAAGTCCTAGAATCCACGGACGCTCTTTCTTCTGATCGCGGCAACCATCGTGAACAGGTCTTTTCGGTACAACGCGAACCCCAGGCCGCCCATCACTGCCAGGGCTGCCGCAACACTCGTCATGCCAGCGGATACCGGGTCGTTCATTGGCCATATCTGTTGGACCCAGAAACCGAGCGCGGCTCCGCCCAATGCCAGGAGGAAGGGCGGTCCGCCCGCTTGCAGCATATTGCCCCCACTCGTGCCGCCCGCCGAAGCTGCGGCATAGCTGCTGAAAACCGCCAGAAGGAAATATCTCGCGACAAAGGCCAGCGCGAGTGCGAGCAGCCCGAAGGGCGCTGCGGCGGTAAAGGCGAGAACTCCGAAAGCCAGTCCGAGGCCGGTGAACTGAAGATGCGTTCCGCTCCGCCCTGCGGCGAGAAGCACCGAGGCGTTGAAGGTGGTGACCGCCGCCACCGGCCCGGCGATGCACATCAGCTGCAGGACGGGTATGGATGCCCGCCATGCATCGCCCACCAGCAGCGGAATTGCTCCAGCTGCGCTCAGGGCCAATAGGCAAAAGGTCGGACTACTGAGCAGCGACACTATCCGCACGAGCTTTATATGCAGCAGGGAAAGCGCCTGCGGATCGTTCCGGACCTGCGCCAGGATCGGGAGGCTGATCTGGGTCAGAACTCCGACGAAAAGCTCGTAAACGACTTGATAGATGCGCAAGGCAAAGGCGTACAAACCCAAGGCGTGAGGGCCCAAGGCGAGGCCAATTACGAAAAAGTCGATTCGCCCGCTCAGGATGGTGAGCGCGTAAGAACCCGCCAGGGGGAGCCCGTAACTGAGCGCCGGCGCATTGGTTGAAAGAGATGGCCGGCCGGGTCGCCACCCCGAAGCCGCATAATTCATCAGGCATTCGGTGACGGACTCGACAACTTGTTTGGCAACGAGGCTCCAGAGGCCGTAGCCGGCGAAAGCCAGCCAAAGACCCACCGCCCCTCCTGCGACCGTAGTGGCGATCGATCTGAGCGCTATCTTGCGGAACTGAAGCCTGGCCCGCATCAGCGCGTCCGGCACACGTCCTATGCTGGATATCGCGATCGTAATTGCAAGGGCCTGCACCATAAGCGTGGCGTCGGGGCTCTGGACGACGAAAGGAGCCCAAAACATCGCGCTGAAGCCGATCACAAGGGCCGCTACGAAGCCAAGGACGGCCTGGCTCCAGAATATGCTGTTCACTTCATCAGCGCCGAGATCGGGACTCTTGACGATATATTCGGAGAACACGGCTTCGACCGCCGTCTGGATCAGGAGTATAATCGCCGCCAATATGCTGATCGCTCCGATCTCAGACGGACTGAGGATGCGAGCGAGCAATATGAAGATTATGACCGTGGTCAGCTTGGTGCCCCAGGACCGAAGCGCCGACCATGCCGACGCGCGGAGCAGCGTCGCGTTGCAAACCATCGATTACCCCCCGCCCCCCGGCGATCATCCCGACAAGGGCTGTACCGGGTTCAGGCGCGGTATGAAAGCGATCTCGCCAGGAAAGACAGGCAATTAGCCGGAACCGCACTCCGCCTCAGGCGCTTTGGCGGTCCCAGCCGCGGTTGGCCAAAGCGGTGGCGTCCTCGAAGCTCATCGGCTTCCCGAACAGATAACCCTGGATATGATGGCAGCCGAGGTCGCGCATGCGGGCGAAATCCTCCGACGTCTCGACCCCTTCGGCGGTCACGGTCATCCGGAAGTTCTTGGCGAGCGCGACGATCGACTGGATGATCGCCACCGTCTCCTGGTTCTTGGCCGCCTCGC
Source organism: Allosphingosinicella sp. (assembly GCA_035553755.1). Classification (GTDB taxonomy): domain Bacteria; phylum Pseudomonadota; class Alphaproteobacteria; order Sphingomonadales; family Sphingomonadaceae; genus Allosphingosinicella. Next base: position 7,578 of record DATMJS010000179.1, on the reverse strand, counting down.
GCACGAACGAGCCGTCGATCTTCAATTTGTGGAACACCGCCTTGTTGAGATAGCCCAGTGAGGAATAGCCGGTGCCGAAATCGTCGAGCGCGATGCCGAGGCCGAGCGCGCGCAGCCGCTGGAGCATGTCGAGCGCGCCGTTGGTATCGCCGAGGAACACGCTTTCGGTCACTTCCAGCTCGAGCCGGTCGGCCGGCACTTTCGCCTTGGACAGCGCCTCCCGCACCGTCCCCGGAAGCGAGGGCGAGGCGAGCTGGTGGGCGGAGACGTTCACCGCCACGGTGACGCCGCTGCGCCAATGCGAGGCGGCCCGGCACGCCTCCTCGATCACCCATTCGCCGAGTGGGATGATGATGCCGCTCTCTTCGGCGAGCGGGATGAATTCGAGCGGCGGGATGATGCCGCGGCTGGGGTGGTGCCACCGGATCAGCGCCTCGAAACCCGTCAGCGACTGGGTCGAAGCATCGACCAGCGGCTGGTAGAGCAGCCGGAACTGGCCGCTCTTGATCCCTTCGCGCATGTCGCGCTCGAGCCGCCGGCGGCCCTCCGCTTCATTCTGCATGTCGGCGCTGAAATGGCAGAATCTGCCCCGGCCCTGGGCCTTGGCCTGGTAGAGCGCCAGATCGGCCTTCTGGATGAGGTCGTCGACGGTGGTGCCGTCGGTCGGGCCCACCGCGCAGCCGACGCTGACGCCGATGCGGATTTCGGTCTTGTCGATGGTGAAGGGCTCGGCGACCGCGGCGATGATGCGCCGCGCCAGCTCCTCGATCGCCCTGCGGTTGGCGGCTTCGGCCAGCACCACCGCGAATTCGTCGCCGCCCATCCGCCCGACATGGCCTTGCCTTCCCACCTCCTTCAACAGCCGTTGCGCGACGTTCTTCAGCACCTGGTCTCCCTTGAGGTGGCCGAACGTGTCGTTGACCGGCTTGAAGGCGTCGAGGTCCAGGAACATGACGGCGCAGGGGGCGCTCCCCGACTGCGCGGCCGAAAGCGCCTCGCCCAGCAGCTGGCGCACCCGGCCGCGGTTGGGCAGGCCCGACAGAACGTCGATATTGGCGAGCTTGGTCAGCCGCTCCTGCGTCTTGCGGACATCGGTGACGTCGGTGGCGACGCCGCGATAGCCCTGGAATTGTCCGGCGACGTCGATCACGGGATCGCCCGACAGGCCTATCCAGCGGATCCCCTCGCGGCTGCGAACCTCGATCTCCAGATTGGCGAAAGAGGTTCTGGCGAGCAGCGCCTGGCCGAGCGGTCCGCTTCCGCCGAGCACCGCCGGGAAGGAATGGCCCGCCAGCTGGCCCGGCGCCCGGCCGACGAGAGCGGCCACGCGCGGGGAAATATAGACGAGGCGGTTCTCGGCATCGACCTGCCACAGCCAGCCGACCCCGTGACGCTCATATTGACGAAGCAGCAGCCGCGCCGATTCCCGTTCGGCGCTGGCTTTCGCGGTCCGGTCCAGCTGATCGTAGGTCCAGCGGGTGAGGCGGGTCACCGAGTAAACCGCCATGGCGGCGACTCCGATGAAGGTGAGCGCGAGCGTCAGGTCGAGCGACCGGCTGCCGAGGAAGAAGGCGATGCAGAAGGCGGCGGTGAGCGTCGCGACCCACGCCGTCGCCGCGGCCGGAAAAGCGGCCAAAGCGATCGCGCCGATGATCATCGCCCCCATCGCGCCGCCGATCACCACCTGCACTTGCGGCGCCTGGGTGGCGAAGGCCCAGGTGGGAAGCGACGCCCACAAGGCGGCAAGGCCCATCGCTTCGGCGACGGGCGGCCATTTGCGTCCCAGCCGGGGCGCATCGGGAAACGCCTCTCGCGTCGCCCTCCGGCAGGCCGTCCAATTGGCCAGACCCACCGCCGCGAGCCAGGGCGCGATCAGTTCCAGCCCCACATGGCCGAGCATCGCCCATCCGACCAGCAAGGCAGCCGCCACCGCGCTGATCGCCAGGAAGGGCGCGAACAGCGCCCGCGCCTTGGCCTGGCCGGTATAGAGATAGGCTTCCCGAAGCCGGCTGGCGGCCGCGTCCCCGGCGGCCGCTTCCGGCAGGATCGGGGCGGAATCCTCCTGCTGGGCTTCCTCCGGTTGAACAGGGCTGTGGTACATCGAGGTCCAGTGGTCTGATCTTGACCTTGGCGTGGTAAGCCGGGAGCCTTGATGGACCGTTAAAGCGGGGCTGCGGGCGCCGATGCCGCCTGTCCGGCCGCCGCAAGTCCATGCACCTGATGTTTCAAGGGAAAAGGGAGCAGGAGGGGCGCCGCTTCCGCTCCTGCCGCCGGATTTTTTTCACGCCTCTGAGGGCGGCGGCGTTAACCTTCGCCGCCACCCTTCAATATCTTGTCGACCGTGCCCGTGGTGACGGAATGGTAGGTCGGCCGTGCTTTGGCGTAGATGCGCTCGGCGATCGGGCGGCCCCATTCCCCCTGCCCGACCAGGTCCTCGAACAGGGGAGCGACGAACTTGCGGCGGCCCATCGAAGTGAGGAAGCGCTCGATTGCCGGCACCGCCGGATCGTAGCGGTTGGCGATGGCGAGGCGCAGCCACATGAACAGGACCTCGCTGTTGCGGGTCTCGCTGAGCCGGTAGGCGCGGTCGAGCGCGGCGAGCCGCTCGGGCGCGATCTGCCGCGGCAGCGCGCCGAGGAAGCGCACCCGCTCGGCGGTGCTCCAGTTGCCGAAGCCGATGCTTTCGGGAGCGGCGCCCGCGGCGAAGCGCTGGGCGGCCTGGTCGACCCGCGCGAAGGCGGGCGAAGCCGGCGCCGCCGCATTGGCCGGGATGCCGGGCTGGTAGACCCATTCATCGATGCGGAGCTTCTCCTCGAGCGCCTGATCGCCCTTGATCAAATTCTTCCGCAGGTCTTCTAGGAACAGCTTGGTGGTCATCGGCTGGAAGGCGTAGCGGTCGAAATAGGAGCGCAGATAGGCGTCGAAACGCTCGCGCCCGACCGTCTGCTCGATGGTGCGCAGGAAGGCCGCGCCCTTGTCGTAGGGAACGCCGGTCATGCCCTCGTCCGGGTCCTTGCCCTTGAGGTCGATGTGGAGCCGGCTTCCGGGTGACGTCATTCCGCCTTCCATTCCCTGGATTTCCTTGTGGAGGTCCTCCCAGGCGAGCGCCTGCTCCATCACCGCGCGGTCGCGGCCGTACAGCTCCTCCATGATCCGGTTCTCGAAATAGCTGGTGAAGCCCTCGTTCAGCCAGAAATCGGACCAGGTGGCGTTGGTGACGAGATTGCCCGACCAGCTGTGGGCGAGCTCGTGCGCGATCAGCGACACAAGCGAGCGGTCGCCGGCGATCATCGTCGGGGTGAGGAAGGTGAGCCGCGGATTTTCCATCCCCCCGAACGGGAAGGAGGGCGGCAGCACGATCATGTCGTAACGGTCCCAGCGATAGGGGCCGTAGAGCTTTTCGGCGGCATCGATCATCTTCTCGGTGTCGCCGAGTTCGTTGGCGGCGGCCTTCAGCATCGAAGGCTCGGCATAGACGCCCGAGCGCTCGCCGAGGCTCTGGAAGGCGATGTCGCCGACCGCGAGCGCGATCAGATAGGGCGCGACCGGCTTGTCCATTCGGAAGCGGTACGCCTTTCCGCCCGGCGCCGGCTCGCCCTGCGGCGTCAGATCCTCGCCGCTCATGACGGCGCGAAGGCCTTGCGGGACGACGATCCGCGCTTCCCAGGTCTGGCGGATGCCGGGACTGTCCTGGGTCGGGATCCAGCTCCTGTTGAGGATCGCCTGGCCCTGGCTGAACAGGAAGGGCCTCTTCTTGCCCGCGGTCTGCTCGGGGCTGAGCCACTGCAGCGCCGCCGCATCGGGAGCGCTCTTATATTTGATCCGGATCCGCTTCGCCCCGTCGAGCTGGACGGTCAGCGGAGCGCCGAGATTCTCGTCCGCCTGGCCCATCTGCCATTTGAGCGGCTGGCCCTCGGCATTGACGATGCTCTCGATCTCCAGCCCCTTGCTGTCGAGCACGACCTCGTCGCCCTGGCCGCGAGTCTCGATGTCCAGCGTGGCATAGCCCTCCAGCCTCTTGTCGCGGAAATTGGTGCCGAGGTTCAGAGCCACATGGGTCACCCGCGCCACTTCGGGACGGGCGTAGCTGTGTATGTCCCGCGCATCCTCGGTAAGCAGAACCGGCGCCACCATCCGTTCGCCGGAAGCCTCCGCTGCCTCCGCCTGCTGGTTGTTGCCCGCCTCCGTCCCGGGATTGCAGGCGGCGAGGAGCAAGGCGGCGGCGGCAAGGCCGGAACGGACGATGCGGGCAAGCTTGAACACGGGGGCGGCTCCTTTGGGGAAACTCGCCCCGACGCTAGCCCTGCCGCCGGGCTTGGGCAAGCGCGGCGCTCCCGTCCGCTTTGCCGCACGGCCCGCCTCCGCGACTGGAACGGAGCCGTGACGCTCCCCGTTGAATCGGTTCACCCAAAGCGAAAACAAGGAGGAGCCAGATGGACATTTCCAGCCATATGCACCGCGACCATGCCGAGCTTCGCTCGCTCGGCGAAAGAATCCTGAACTCGTCCGACGGCGGCGACGCCGGCGGCCGCGACAATAATTTCGACCTTTACGACATCCAGGTCCGCCGCCACCTCGCCGTGGTCGAGGAAGTGCTGCTGACGCCGCTCAAGAAGGATCCCCAGGCGGCCGACGCCTGCGCCGACGTAAAGACCCTCCACAAGGACCTGCGCCGCGATCTTTCGGCGCTCGACCGCGCCGACAAGGGCAGCGCCGAATGGACCGCGGAATTCCGCGCCTTCACCGACCAGTTCGAAGCCGTCTGCCGCCGCCACGAGGCGCTGCTCCACCATGCCGAGCGGATCGGCGGCGATATCGGCGAACAATATGAGCAGGCCAAGCTTCGCCGCATGCGCGGCTATCCGTGGAGCTGGAACCGGGTCGCTCCCTCGCGCGGAGTCGCCGCGGCGGTGGGCGTGGCGGCGGTCGCGGGCGCGGCCTATGCCGCCAACCGCTATTTCCGCTCCGGCCGCCGCTCGGGCGGGCGCGAGGACGACGATTTCGAGCTCCGCCTCGAGACCGACGAGAACCTCCGCCTCATCTCGTCGAGCAAGGTCGAAGGGACGCCGGTGGTCGACCGCGACGGGGCCAAGATCGGCACCATCACCAACTTCATGGTCGACAAATATACCGGCCGGGTCGCTTATGCGGTGATGAGCTTCGGCGGAACGATGGGCTTCGGCGCGAGCCTGTTCCCGCTCCCCTGGCCGATCCTCGATTATGACGAGAGCGCCGGCGGCTACATGCTCGACATCGCCAAGGAGGAGATGATGAGCGCACCGCGTTTCGAGGCCAATGACGAGCCGGAGTTCAGCCCCGAATATCGCCGTTCGATTCTGCTCTTCTACCGCCCGCTGGCGAGCCAGGGCAGCTATGCCTCGGATTCTTCGCCCGACAGCTGGAACTCCTCCACCAGCCGGGTGGCGACGGCCGCCGGCAGCAGCGGCACGAGCGCGTCGAGCACGGGGTCGAACGACCGGTCGACCAGCGCCTCGGATGCAAGCCCGAGCGCCAACCCTGCTCCGACATCGGTCGGATAATGGGCGCAGCGGGGGATCTGGGCGAGCGCTATCGCCCCGGCCCCCGCGAGCGCGGCGGCTCTATGCTCGGGAAATTCCCGGGCATAGGCCTGCGCGACCGCGATCGCGCCCGCCGAATGGCCTGACGGGAAGCTGGTCGTCTCCTTGTCGGTCCGGCGGCCCGGCTTCAGCTTGTGGTTCCTGTCCGTGCGCGGCCGGGTCCGGTCGATCCTGCGCTTGACCACGTTCTTGGCTTCGGTGGCGAGCGTGTGCGCCGCGATCATCCGGAGCCCCGCGCGCGTCAGCCGCGGCGAGCCGGCGACGACCCCCGCCCCGACCACCGCCGCGCACAGCGCCCGCATCGGCGGCTGATCGCCTATCTCCGAAAGCAGCGAGATCGCGCGCACCAGCGGCGTCTTCGCATAGGGCTCCGCCGCCTCCGCCACCGCAGCGTCCGCCTCCAGCGCCGCCTCGGCGGCCTGCTCGATCGGTTTGTTCTTCTTCCTCGCCATCACACCACAACCGCTTGTCGCACCTTAATTTCCCGGCTTTGGAAATATCCTGCTCGCGGAATCAAAAAGGCGCCCCGGCTCTTGGAAACCGGGGCGCCCGTTCAAAGGGGGAACGTCATCGCTACTGCCCCCTAGAACGCATGCCCGGGCGCGGTGTTCCCAAGCGCTGGAGCCCTCTTTATGGTCCCCGCGCATGAGCGATCATGATTCTGGCGGACCGGGGCTGGGAAGCGCGCAGGCGCTGGTCGATCGGGCGCGCGAGGCCGCGCTCGGCGCCTATGCGCCCTATTCCGGGTTCAGCGTCGGCTGCGCGATCGAAAGCGTGGATGGCGAGGTGGCGGTCGGCGCCAATATGGAAAATGCCTGCTATCGGCTCGGCGTCTGCGGCGAGATCGCCGCGCTCACCGCCGCCCAGCAGGCGTTCGGGCTCGGCAGGATCGCCCGGATCGCGGTCGCGGGCGGCCATGTCGGGGCGGACGGGACCTTGAGCGGCGCGTCGGTGGTGACTTCCTGCGGCGGCTGCCGCCAGTCCATCCTGGAGGCCGCGCAGCTATCCGGCCGCGACCTCGAAGTGGTCTCCGCCAACGGCGACGGCAGCGAGCTGCGCATCGACCCGATCTCCACGCTCATCCCCCACGGCTTCGGCCCCGCCAACCTGAAGGACGCGGAGGGCTGAGTCAGGCGAAGCGGCGGCTCTCCCTGTACCGACGAGAGCGTCCGCTAGGGGTGGAAAACAGACATTCATCCCGACATTCAAAGCAGAGCGGAGCGGGCTGAGTGTCCGCGGTTCCACTCCGAACACTCAGCCCCGACTAATCTACTTTGCTCGTTCAGGCCGTAGATGCGTCCGTCTCGACCACGGAAGTGCCGGTAGGCGCAGCCCATCTCTTCAACGCGGGTGATCTGGCCGAGAAGCTCACCGCCTGCTGCTTCAATCTCCGCAGAGGCTACCGAGCCGTCTGGCCACATTGCCGACTTCTGCGAACGGGCCGGCTAGGATGACCAGCTCTGCGGCCTCAGCGACGTTGAGCGGCGTTGTCTTCCCGACCGGCGGTGCTGACTTCGTGCCCCGTGCGGGACAGACCAGTCTTCAATGCAGTGCCGACATTGCCTGCACCAATGATTGCGATCTTCATTGTCATGATCCTTTTGATCAGGGTTTGGAGAGAGGTGGTTCAGGCGGCCGCCGTGTCGCTGTTGCGGCGGTTGCGGAGCGCATCGAGGCTCCATGCACCGGGGCCGGCAAAGATCAGGTAGAAGAAAGCGAAGCAGAACATGATGGCTGTCTCTCCCTGGTTGAGCACCGGCCAAAAGCCCTGCGTGGCGTGGCCCATGAAGTAAGCAGCGGCCATCGTGCCCGAAGCTAGGAAGGCGGCAGGCCGGGTGAAGAGACCCAGAACAATGAGCGTTCCAGTCACCAGCTCGATTGCCCCTGCTGCGACGATGATGCCCGGAAGAGGCCCTGGCATGGGCATGGGCGCGGGGAAGGCGAAGAACTTCATCGTGGCATGCTGAAGCATCAGCAATGCAGTCATGATCCGTAGAGC
>DATMJS010000178.1:0-3272 GCA_035553755.1 Allosphingosinicella sp. | reverse complement strand
ATCTTCGACCAGGCTCGCCTCCATCGCTTCGGCAAGGACGGATCCGAGCATCTCATCGGGTTCAGGGGCGCCTTCGGGTGCGGTGGCTTCGACGAGCACATGCCATCCATGGATGCCGGAAAGCGGCGGCCGAGTCCCGGCGACATGGACAAGGACGAGCTCAAGCGCGTTGCGGGGCACGAGCTCGAAGCTCTCAATAGCTTCGCCCATGCGCTGCTCCGCCAGCCGCAGCAGCTTCAGCGCGGCGTCGGGCGAGGCGAGCCCGACCCATGCCACGGCGCGGGAGCTCACCGCCGGCACGAGCTTCAGGGCGGCCGCGGTGACGATCCCGAGCGTTCCCTCCGCGCCGATCAGCAGCTGCCTCAGATCGTAGCCGCGATTGTCCTTCTTGAGCGGCGCCAGCCCCTCGAACAGGCATCCGTCCGGCAGCACGGCTTCGATCCCCGCGACGAGACCCCGCATCGTTCCGAAGCGCAGCACCTGCGTTCCGCCCGCATTGGTCGAGATGAGGCCGCCGATGGTCGCCGAACCCTTGGCGCCGAGCGACAGGGGGAAGCGGCGGCCTACCTTCAGGGCTTCGTCGTGGAGGCGGGCGAGGATGACCCCCGCCTCGCAGATCGCGAAGTTCGACTGCGCGTCCAGCGACCGGATCCCGTTCATCCGCCGCATCGACAGGAGCAGCGCGCCTCCGTCCGCCGGAGGAGTCGCTCCGGCCACCATCGAGGTGTTCCCGCCCTGAGGCACGAGCGGCACCTTCTCCTCGCCGCAGAGCCTGACGATCTCCACCACCTCCGTGGTCGTAGCGGGCGAAAGCATCGCCGCCGCGGCGCCCCTGTAGCGCCCGCGCCAGTCGGTGAGCCAAGGCCCCAGCGCCTCGGGGTCATCGGCATAGCCTTTGGGCCCGAGCAGCGCTGAAAGCCTCGACAGCAGCGAAGGCGATGGGGAATTGGCCATGGCTGCCACGGCGTTATAGAAGGCCTTTGACCGGTGCAATTAATGGCTTGTTCAAGCGGCTGCGCCAAAGGGGGAGCAATGGGTTTCCCGAAATGATCTATCTTGGCGCAGCAGCCTTGTTGCTGATGACCTTGGGCGGTGCGCCGAAAGAGGCACCGGCGCCCAAGCCCATGACCTATTCCGAGGTAACGGTGCGCCAGCAGCAGATCATCATCCGCGTGCCTGCGCGGCCCCGAATGCTGGCGCCGCCTCCAATCCCCTTGGATTGGAAGGAAAGCAGGGGCCCGCGCTGCGTCTCCGCCCGCACTATCGCAGGCGCTACTCTCCTCGGGCGCAACAGCGTCGACCTCGTTCTCCGCGACCGGACCAGGATACGCGCCAAGCTCGAGAATAGCTGCCCCGCGCTCGATTATTATCAGGGCTTCTACATCAGCCCCAATGCGGACGGTATGATCTGCGCAGACCGCGACCTCATCCGCTCGCGGATGGGCGGGGAGTGCGAGATCGACGCCTTCCGCTCGTTGACGGCAGTGCCCCGCAAGTGAGCTTCGCTTGACTTTCGCCTGCCCCTCGGCACAAGCCGGGGCAGGTAACGCCGCTTCGAACAACAGCGTTTTTTCCGGAACCCCTATGACCTTTGCCGACCTCGGCCTTTCAGACGAATTGCTCCGCGCGGTGAACGAGTCCGGCTATTCGGACCCGACCCCGATCCAGCGCCAGGCGATCCCGTCCGTGCTGATGGGCCGCGACCTCATCGGAATCGCCCAGACCGGAACCGGCAAGACCGCGGCCTTCGTCCTTCCGATGATCGACATATTGGGCGAAGGCCGGAGCCGCGCCCGGATGCCGCGCTCGCTGATCCTCGAGCCGACGCGCGAGCTTGCCGCCCAGGTTTCGGAGAATTTTGAGAAATACGGAAAGTACCACAAGCTCTCGATGGCTCTGCTGATCGGCGGCACCAACATGGCCGACCAGATCAAGAAGCTCGAAAAGGGCGTGGACGTCCTGATCGCCACCCCAGGGCGGCTGATGGACCTGTTCGGCCGCGGCAAGATCCTGCTCACTGGCTGCAACCTGCTCGTCATCGATGAGGCCGACCGGATGCTCGACATGGGCTTCATCCCCGACATCGAGGAAATCTGCACAAAGCTTCCGACCAACCGGCAGACCCTGCTCTTCTCGGCAACGATGCCAGGGCCGATCAAGAAGCTGGCCGACAAGTTCCTGCAGAGCCCCAAGACGATCGAAGTCGCGCGTCCGGCGACCGCCAACACCTCAATCGACCAGCGCATCTTCCGGGTCGATGCGCGCAAGAAGAAGGACGCGCTCGTAAGCCTCCTGCGCGGCGAAGAGGTTCGCAACGCGATCGTCTTCTCGAACCGCAAGACGACCGTTCGCGAGCTCGCGACCAGCCTCAAGCGCAGCGGCTTTTCCGTGGGCCAGATCCACGGCGACATGGAGCAGCCGGAGCGGATCAAGGAACTCGACCGCTTCAAGAGCGAGGAGATCAACATCCTCGTTGCCTCCGATGTCGCCGCCCGCGGCCTCGACATCAAGGGCGTCAGCCACGTCTTCAATTTCGACGTTCCCTGGCAGCCCGACGACTATATCCACCGCATCGGCCGAACCGGCCGGGCGGGGGCGACCGGAACCGCGATCACGCTCGCCACGAGCGCCGATGCCGACGCCATCGCTGCGATCGAGAAGCTGACCGGCATGAAGATCGCTGCGGTCGAAGGCGCTCCGGAAGCACCTACGGTCCAGCCTCGCGAGGAAAAGCCGGCGCGTAAGACGCGCGAGAGAAAGCCCAAAGCCGTAGAAAAGCCCAAGGCGGAGGAAAAGCCCCGCCGCGTGCGTGAGGAGCCTAAGGCCAAAGCCCCTGCCCCCGAGCGGGAGCAGTGGCCGGAGTTCGAAACGGCCGACGCCGACGAAGGCTGGAACGGCCCGGTCCCGAGCTTCCTCGGGCAACGCCTCGGCTGATATGCGATTTCTCGCGGCACCGCTGCTCGCAGCCATCGCCGTACCCGCTTCAGCGGCGGTCCCGGTCCAGCGCTACGAGATCGTCCGCACCTACCCGCACGATCCTGGCGCCTTCACCCAAGGCCTCTTCTTCCGCGACGGCTACCTCTACGAAAGCACGGGCCAGGAGGGGGAGTCGACGGTCCGCAAGGTGAACCTCGCCGACGGCCGGGTCCTTCAAAGCGCACCCATTCCGCCCAGCCAGTTCGGCGAGGGAAGCACCGACTGGGGCAAGGAGATCGTCAGCCTCACCTGGCGCCACGGCATCGGCTATCGCTGGGACCGGGCGACCCTGAAGC
>DATMJS010000177.1:0-8217 GCA_035553755.1 Allosphingosinicella sp. | reverse complement strand
TCCGGAGATCGTCTACCGGTCCGATGCGCGGAAGGTCTATAACGAGGGCTGCCTTTCGATCCCCGATCAATATGCCGAGATCGAGCGTCCGGACATCGTCCGAGCCACCTGGATCGACGAGAAGGGCGAGCGGCGCGAGGGCGAGTTCGGCGGCCTGATGTCGGTCTGCCTTCAACATGAGGTCGACCATTTGAACGGCGTCCTCTTCATCGATCACCTTTCCCGCCTCAAGCGGGACATGATGGTAAAGAAGGTCGTCAAGGCGCGGCGCGACAAGGAAAAAGCCGCGATCCTTTAGCTTCCCAACACGTCACGCCGGACCTGATCCGACATCCATCTTATTCTCTTACGAATCCTGTTGAGCGGCGCCCTCCGCTGCTTTAGGTTCGTGCTTCGTTCCGGGGGTGAAGCATGGACGCAACCGCACTCATCATTGTCATAGTCGCTCTGCTTGCCGGGCTGGCGGCAGGCTGGTTCCTCGGCGGCCGCGGCGCGGCGAAGCTTGCCGAAGAGCGGGGGGAGGGGGCGAAACTGCTTCGCCTGCAGCTCAGCGAACTCGAAAAGGAGCGCGACGAGGCGAACAGGTTGCGCGAAGAGGCTCAGCGGGAGCTTGCCGGCATCAACGCGGCGCGTGCGGAACGCGAAGCGGCGCTCCAGGAGCAGATCAAGTCGCTGATGGAAGCCAAGGACCAGCTGTCGGCGCAGTTTCACAAGGTTGGGCAGGAGATACTGGACGCCGCCCAACGCAAATTCCTCGAAAGCGCGAACGAGCGCCTCGCCCAGCAGGGCAAGAACAGCGAGACCAAGCTCACCGAGCTGCTGCAGCCGGTGAAAGACACGTTGAAACGCTATGAGGAAAATCTGCAGCGGCTCGAGCAGGACCGCGTCGGCAGCTATGGCGAGCTAAAGGCTGCGGTCGCCCAGCTCACCCAAGGCAATGAGAGCGTCCGCAAGGAGACCCAGCGCCTCGCCAATGTGATGCGCTCCAGCCCGAAGATGCGCGGGCGCTGGGGCGAGGAGCAGCTCCGCACGATCCTCGAATCGGCGGGCCTTGCCGAGAATGTCGATTTCGAGCTGCAAAGCGCCGTCAGCGACGGAGAGCGCCAGCTCCGCCCCGACTGCGTCATCAGGCTGCCGGGCGGGCGCTGCATCGTCGTAGACGTCAAATGCCCGCTGGTTCATTTCGAGCAGGCGTTCGATGAGGAGGACGAGACGGTCCGCCTCGGTCTGCTCGCCCAGCACGCCGCCGCGATGAAGGCTTATGCCAACGATCTCGGCCGCAAGGGCTATTGGCGCCAGTTCGACTTGTCGCCCGATTTCGTCATCATGTTCATCCCGGGCGAGCATTTCCTCTCGGCCGCGGCCGAGCGGGCGCCTGACCTTATCGAGACCGCTTACCGCAACGGCGTCATCATCGCCTCGACCATCAACATGCTGGCGCTGGCGAAGGTGATGGCCGGCATGTGGCGGCAGGAGACGCTGGCCGCGCAAGCCAAGGAAGTCGCCGAAGTCGGCAAGGAGCTTTACCGCCGCCTGGCGACGATGGGCTCGCACGTGAAGCGGCTCGGCGACAATCTCGGCCGAGCCAACGATGCCTATAACAGCTTCGTCGGCAGCCTCGAAAGCCAGGTCATGACGCAGGCCAGGCGCTTTGAGACGCTGAAGATCGAGACCGGCGGCAAGCCCATCGAGGCGCTGCCGGTGGTGGAAACGACCCCACGCCCGCTTACGAAACTCAGCGGGGATGAGATTCCGGAAGCGGCCGAATAATCAATTGTCCCAGTCGGGCCGCCGCTCGCCGCCGCAGCCGCGGACGGTCTTGCCGTCGGCGATCACCATCACCTGGTCGGCATAGCCGTGGCCGCTCATCACGTCGTTGCAGCGCCCGTGCGTGATGTCGACGACGAGCCGAGGCGTCTCGTAGCGATGGCCGTTGAAGGTGGTTCGGGGATCGGGCCGCGCGACGCTGATCCGGGTCTCGCCATAATTGCCCGTATAATCGATGCGGCCGTTGGCGATGGTGAGCGCCCAGCCGGGCTCCTGCCCCAGCGCGCGATAAACCTCCGCGGTCGGGGTTTGTCCGGTCACCGCCGGATAGGCGCAGGCGGCCGCCGCGGCGAGCAGCACATAAGCGGGCCATTTAGGCATGGTCACTCCTGTAGGTTCCAAGAGATCCTCCAGCGGTTCGGCGCAACGTTCGTTCCGATTATCGCCGCCACTGGTTGACAAGTTCATAAGCGACAACGGCGGTAGCGACCGCCGCGTTGAGGCTGTCGGCGCGCCCCAGCATAGGGATCTTCACCAGCCGGTCGCACTCGGCCTCATAGGTTTCGGGAAGCCCCTGCGCCTCGTTGCCTACGAGGACGAAGGCGGGCTTGGCGTAGCGCGGCTCCTGATAATCCTGCGTCGCCCTGAGGCTGGTGCCGATGAGCTCGCCGGCGCCGGACCGCAGCCATGGCACGAACTCGTCCCAGGCGGCCGCCGCGATACGCTGGGTGAAGAGCGCGCCCATCGACGCGCGCACCGCCTCGACCGAGAAGGGATCGACGCAATCGTCGACCAGGATCAGCCCACCCGCGCCGACCGCGTCGCCGGTGCGGAGGATCGTGCCGAGATTCCCGGGATCGCGCAGCGCCTGCGCGACGATCCACAGGTTCGCGCTGCTTCGGTCAAGGCTTTCCAGCGAGGTGTCGAAGGCGCGGTAGACGCCCAGCACCGTCTGCGGGTTCTCCTTGCCCGACAGCTTGTGGAGGATGTCGGGCGTGGTCTCGATCACGTCCCCGTGCGCCGCCTCCACCTCCGCCGCGAGCGCGTCGAGCAGGGGATGCTTCGTGCCGGTCGCATGGAAGAGGATCGCCGGCAGCCGCCCCGCCTCGCGGGCTTCGGTGAGGATCCGCAGCCCCTCGGCGATGAACATGCCCTGGCGGCGGCGCCCCTTCTTGTCGCGAAGCGCGCGCACCTCCTTCACCAGCGGATTGGAAAAGGCGGTGATCTGGCGGGGCAATTATTCCTCGCCGAATTTGGTTTCGACCAGCTCCGCCAGCGCCGCCACGGCTTCGGCGGCGCCCTCGCCCTCGGCGCTGATCGTGATCCTGTCGCCCATAGCCGCGCCCAGCATCATCAGCCCCATGATCGATGTGCCGCAAACCTTGGAGCCGTCCTTCTCGACCTCGACGGAAGCGGACTGCTGCGAGGCGAGGGTGACGAACTTGGCGCTGGCGCGGGCATGAAGGCCCCGCTTGTTCAGAACGTCGACCGTCCGGCTGGGCATGTCAGGCGGCTGCTTCCCCGAGTATCTCGGACGCGACCGAGATATATTTGCGCCCCGCCTCGCGCGCGGCGGCGACGGCGGCCTTGACGTCCATCGTCTTGCGCGCGCCTTCGAGCCTGATCAGCATGGGGAGGTTCACTCCGGCGATCACCTCGATCGCTTCCGTCTTCATCAACGAGATGGCGAGGTTGGAGGGCGTGCCGCCGAACAGGTCGGTGAGAATGATGACGCCGCGGCCGGCGTCCACCTCGGCGATCGCCGCCGAAATATCGTTGCGGCGGGCCTCCATGTCGTCGTCGGGCCCGATGCATATCGCAGCGATGCGCTCCTGCGGACCCACGACATGCTCCATGGCAGTGACGAATTCCGACGCGAGCCGACCGTGCGTCACGAGCACCAAACCGATCATCGATTCACCTTGGACTATTCTTCCATTTCCGCGCGCTGGGCGGCCTCGACCTGGTCGCGCGGGAGCGATCCCAAATCCCTGTGCTCAATCGTGGGCGAAAATCCCTCATCGCGCAACCGTGCCGCCACCCGCTCCGCGACGTGGACCGAGCGATGGCGCCCCCCCGTACAGCCAAAAGCGATCGAGATATAGGATTTTCCCTCATGGAAATAACGGGGAAGCAGGGTGAGGATAAGCTCCTCGATCCGCGTGACCGCCTCCTCGTAGCTGGGGTCGGTGGCGATATAGTCGCCGACCGCTTCGTCCAGCCCGGTCAGCGGGCGGAGATCGTCCTGCCAGTGCGGGTTCTTGAGGAAACGCATGTCGAACACGGTGTCGGCGTTGCGGGGCAGGCCGCGGGCGAAGCCGAACGACATGATGTTGAGGTTGGGCGATTGGCCCGCGGAGCCGAAGCGCTGCCGTATCTGCTGCTGCAGGCTGTTGGGGTCGGTGTCGGTGGTGTCGATCAGATAGTCTGCGAGCTTCTTCAGCGGCTCCATCAGCTCGCGCTCGGCGGCGATGCCGTCGGTCGCGGGGCGGTCGGGCGCCAGTGGGTGCCGCCGCCGCTATTCGGAGACGCGGCGGGCGTTGAAGTCGCGCGTCCGGCTGTCGATGCCGATGGCGAGCGGCCGCCGCCGCCTGGCGATCCCCTGGGCCGGCGGGGTCGACAGCAGCTGCTCGAGCAGCGACAGCGGCAGGTTGTCGACCACTTCCCACCCGGCGTCTTCGAGGGTGCGAAGCGCCGTCGACTTGCCCGCTCCCGACAGCCCCGTCACCAGCAATATACGTTTGGGCGCGGGGCTGCTGGTCACGAAAGTGCGGTTCCGAAATGGTGGAGCGCCGCTTCTACCTTCACCGGCGCCGATGCCTCAAGGGCATTGGCGGCGATGACCGGGACGGCGACACCCGCAAGCCGCATCGTCTCCCGCTCGGGGGGCAAGCGCTCGACGTCGCGGTCGAGGTCGACGAACAGGCAGACGGGCACGTCCGACACCGTTTCGAATTGCAGGATGCCGATGCCACGTACTTCGATCTTCCCCTGGATGTTTGGGGGCGCGCTGGCGAGCAGCCGGCCTTCCACCCGGCGCAGCACGGTGTAATCGTCGCTGACCAGCACCGCGCCCCGGTCGATCAGGCGAAGCGCGAGGTCCGATTTGCCCGATCCGGAGCGGCCCGAGATCAGGATGCCCCGCCCGTCCTTGGCGACGCAGGAGACGTGCAGCGTCTCCGAAGACAAAGGCGGAATGGTCATGCCGGCAACCCTGGAAAGCTGATCGTGAAACGGGCGCCGGTCCGTCCGTCGTGGCGGTCCTCGGCGTGGATCCGGCCGTCATGCCCCTCGACGATCGCCTTCGCAATCGCCAGGCCGAGGCCCGAATGGCGGCCGAAATCCTCGCCTTCGGGCCTCATGCTTTGAAAGCGGTTGAAGATCTCCTCACGCGCCCCCTGCGGCACACCCGGCCCTTCGTCCTCGACGCTGACGATCACTTCGTCGCCCACGCTGGTGGCCGCAATCTCCACGAGGCCCTCCGCCGGCGAAAAGGAAATCGCATTGTCGACGATATTGTCGAGCACTCGGGCAAGGCGCGCTTCCTCGCCCATGATCACGGCGGTTCCGGAGCGGGGGCGCGCGAAGGCGAGGCGCACCGACCGCTCGGCCGCGCGCGGCTCCCACAGCGCCAGCAGCGATTCGATCAACTGGCCGAGGTCTACCCGGTCGAAGCGGGCGCGCGACAGCTCGGCGTCGAGCCGCGAGACTTCGGCAATGTCGACGATCAGCCGGTCGAGCCGGTGCACGTCCGCCCGCACTACGTCGAGCAGCTGCGCGCGCAGCGCCGGGTCTTCGACCCGGTCGAGGCTGTCTACGGCTGAGCGGAGCGAAGCCAGCGGGTTCTTGAGCTCGTGCGTGACGTCGGCCGCGAAAGCTTCGGTGGCGTCGATCCGGTAGCGAAGCGACTGCGTCATATCATGGAGCGCGCGCGCCAGCAGCCCCACCTCGTCGCGGCGCGAGGGGAGGAGGGGGACGGCCACTTCCCGCGCTCGCCCCAGCCGCACCCGCTGCGCCGCCCGCGCCAGGCGCCGGAGCGGCAGGGCGACTGTCCGCGCCAGGAACAGCGACAGCAGCACGGAAAGAAGGACCGTCACCAGCAGGATTATGCCGAGCGTCATCCGCTCGTCGCGGACGATCCTGCGCACGTCCCTCGGGTTGGCCGTGAGCAGAAGGACGGAAGTCGAGTCGCCGGGTACGGGAGCGGCGGCGGATATGAAGGGGGTGCCGTCAGGGGCGCGTCGGAGCATCGAGCTCGTGCCTCCCGCCCGAAGCGCGGTGTACGCCTCCGGCCATGCCTCCAGCCTGTCCGTGGCGGGCGGAACGAACTCGGGCGGGCGTTCCGCGCCGACGATGGCGTCGAAGCCGTTGTCTAGCATCCGGGCGATGTCCTTGGTCCAATCTTCCCGGACCGGATCGCGCAGCCGATAGGTCGGAGGCGCCCCCTCCCAGCTGTCCATCCGTTTGGTGCCGTCCGAGCTGTAGACGCGCAAGCGGTTGGCCGAGCCCTGACCGAGGCTCCTCAGCAGCTGGCGGCGGGTGCCGGGCGCGGCGACGGAGATCGCCTGGGCGATGATGCGCGCCTCGGTTTCCGCCTGCGCCAACCGGTCCGAGGTCAGGCGCGTGCGGAAGCTGTCGAGATAGAAGATGCTTCCGGCGAGGATCGCCAGCGCGAATATGTTGACGGCGAGGATGCGCTGGGTGAGCGAAAGCCGGCCCGACCAGCGCAGGGCGAGGCCTTGACTGTCAGTCCTCCGCAAAACGGTATCCGACCCCGTAGAGCGTCTCGATCGCCTTGAATTCGTTGTCCACCGCCCGGAACTTGCGCCGGAGGCGCTTGATATGGCTGTCGATGGTGCGGTCGTCGACATAGATGTCGTCGTGATAGGCGACGTCCATCAGCTGGTTGCGCGATTTGACCACCCCCGGCCGCTGCGCCAGCGCTTCGAGGATCATGAATTCGGTGACGGTAAGCGTCACGTCGCGGCCGTCCCAGGTGACGCGGTGCCGTGCCGGATCCATTGCAAGGCGCCCGCGCACGATCTGCACCGTCTCCGCCTCGCCGCTTTCCGCATCCTCCGGAATCGCGCGCATTTCGGTCCGGCGGAGGACGGCGCGGATGCGGGCGATCAGCAGTCGCTGGGAAAAGGGCTTGGCGATATAGTCGTCCGCGCCCATAGCGAGGCCGAGCGCTTCGTCCAGCTCGTCGTCCTTGGAGGTGAGGAAGATGACCGGAATGGCGCTCTTCTCGCGCAGCCGCCGCAGCAGCTCCATCCCGTCCATGCGCGGCATCTTGACGTCGAGCACGGCGAGGTCGGGCGGATTGTCGACCAGCGCCTTCAGCGCCGTTTCGCCGTCCGAATAGACTCGGGTGACGAAGCCTTCCGACTGGAGCGCGATCGAGACGGAGGTGAGGATGTTGCGGTCGTCGTCGACAAGCGCGATCGATATCGACATTCGTTTCGAGCCTTCCGCCACCCTTCCGAACGGTCATAATCAAAGCGCCGGGGGGCCGCAACCGACGCCCCCCTTTGACGGGGAGCGGCCACTTGACTATGCGAACGGCAGCATCGGGCGCCGCCGATCAGGCGCTGCTTTTATACGATAATTTCTGGGAGATATCCGTGTCCAATCGCGCGCCCGCATTCGGGCTTTCCAGTCAGGGAATAAAGACGAATGCCGAGGTTCACTGGAACCTCATGACGCCGGCCCTGGTCGAGCAGGCGGTGAAGCGCGGCGAGGGGCTGCTCGCCAAGGACGGGCCGCTCGTGGTCGAGACCGGAAGGCATACCGGCCGCTCGGCGAAGGACAAGTTCACGGTCCGCGATGCCGAGACCGAGGACACGATCTGGTGGGACAATAACCGCTCGATCAGCTCCGAGCATTTCGCGGCGCTCAAGGAGGACTTTCTCGCCGAGCTCGGCAGGAAGGACACTTTGTTCGTCGCCGACCTCTACGGCGGATCGCAGCCCGAGCACCGCGTCCGGGTCCGGGTCATCAACGAGCTCGCCTGGCACAACCTGTTCATCCGCACGCTGCTGGTGCGCCCGGAGGCGTCCGACCTCGCCGGCTTTACCCCCGAATTCACGATCATCGACCTGCCGAGCTTCCGCGCCGAACCCGCGCGCCACGGCACCCGCTCCGAAACCGTGATCGCGGTCAATCTGAGCGAGAAGATGATCCTGATAGGCGGCACCGCCTATGCCGGCGAGATGAAGAAGTCGGTGTTCGGAATCCTCAACTACCTGCTTCCCGCCAGGGGCGTGATGCCGATGCACTGCTCGGCCAATATCGGTCCGAACGGCGACACCGCCGTCTTCTTCGGCCTGTCGGGGACCGGCAAGACGACGCTTTCGGCCGACGCCAGCCGCACGTTGATCGGCGACGACGAGCATGGCTGGTCGGATACCGCGGTGTTCAACTTCGAGGGCGGCTGCTACGCCAAGATGA
>DATMJS010000176.1:0-16239 GCA_035553755.1 Allosphingosinicella sp. | reverse complement strand
ACGTTGACCTGGCTGGCGTTCAGAGCCGCCAGGCGGAAGTCTCCGTAGTGGGATCGGGCGACGTGCGCGCCAGAGCCAGCGAGACGGCCAATGTGTCGATAATGGGGTCGGGCAACGTTACCCTTGAGGGCGGCGCGCGCTGCACGGTCAGCAAGCGCGGGTCGGGCGACATCCGCTGCGGCTAGGACGCTTATCGAGCCGTTAACCAATAAGCGGGCATGGTCCTCACCATGATCAGGATCATGCCCGCTTTTCTACTTCTCGCTTTATCAGCCGCCGCGCCCGCTTTCGCGGCCGAACGGCGCTTCACCGTCACCGATTTCGACCGCGTTCAGGTGGACGGGCCGTTCGAGGTGGCGCTGACCACGGGCAAGGCCCCTTCGGCCAGCGCATCGGGGAGCGCGCAGGCGCTCGACCGCATCTCGGTGGACGTGCAGGGCCGAACGCTGCGGGTCCGTCCAGACCGCTCCGGCTGGGGCGGCTTTCCCGGCGAAGGCGCGGGGCCGGTCCGAATCACGCTTTCCACTCATGGCCTCCGAGCAGCGACGGTGACCGGATCGGGCCGGCTCAGCATCGACAAGGCCAAGGCGATGCGCTTCGACCTTGCCGTTTCGGGGAGCGGCCGGATCGGCCTCGGCAGCCTAGAGGCGGACAATCTTGTCGTCGGCCTGCTCGGATCTGGTCTGATCGAAGTGGGCGGCAAGGCGAAGAAGCTCCGCGCAACCATCCAGGGCTCGGGCGATCTCAACGCCCAGCGGCTGACGGTCGAGGATGCCGAGATCAACGCCGATACGTCGGGGACGATCGACGTCGGTGTCGGCCGGACTGCCAAGGTCGTTTCGACCGGCCCCGGCGATACCATCGTCACCGGCAAGGCCGCCTGCACGGTGAAGGCGCTCGGCCCCGGCCGGGTACGCTGCGGGACCTAGATCAACGCCAGCGCCGCGAGCTTGACCGCCAGGTCCGGCGGCAGTGCCGACAGGCCTTCATCGTCGCCGTCGAAATCGAGCGGCGCATCTTCGGGAGCGAGGTAGCGCCAGCCCTGGTGGGCCCGCTTCGGCCGCGCCTTCACCGGCACCAGCTTCGGATCGAGCCGGATGATCGTGCGGCGGTCCTCGCCGTCGGCGAAGCCGAGGATGGTCTGGCGGGCGGAGATGCGATGCTTGATGATCCAGTAGATCGAGCCGCCGACCAGCTCGTCGGCGCGCTTGGGCCGGAAGCGGGTGACGATCGGGACTGCGCCGTTGGCGAGCCTCAGCTGTTGCCGGCGCTGCAACGCCTCGAAGCTCGCGCAGCCGACCGCGACCTTGCTGATGTTGAGGGAGGACATGGACCACACTTGCCGCATTATAAGCGGCCGATCAACAGCTTAGCCGCGGCCTCAGCCTACGAGACCGGAAGCGACGGCAAGCCCCAGGAAGACCAGAAAGCCCATCGAGTCGGTGGTCATAGTGACGAAGATGGAGGAGGCGACGGCGGGGTCCGCCCCGGCTCTTTCCAGCGCGAGCGGCACGAGCACTCCCGCCAGTCCGGCTATCACGATATTGGCCATCATCGCCGCCGCGATCACGCCTCCCAGCATCGGGTTCGAAAAGACGAGGGAGACGCCGACTCCGATCACCACCGCCACGGTGCCGCCATTCAGCAAAGCCACCCGCAACTCCCGGGCGACTGTGCGCCACCGGTTCGACCGGGTGAGCTGGTTCATGGCAAGGGCGCGCACCGTCACCGCCAGCGTCTGGGTTCCGGCATTGCCGCCTACCCCCGCGACGATCGGCATCAATACCGCCAGCGCCACCATCTGCGCGATCGCGCCTTCGAACTGGCTGATGATGATCGAAGCGACCAGCGCGGTGAACAGGTTCGCGATCAGCCAGCGGACGCGGCTCTTATAGCTGTCGACGACCGGCTCGTTGATGTCGCCTTCGCCGACGCCGGACAGGAGCAGGGCGTCCTCGCTCGCTTCCTCCTGAATGATGTGGACGATGTCGTCGACCGTGATCATGCCGACCAGGCGCCCCGACTGATCGACAACGGCGGCCGAGATCAGCGCATATTTCTGAAAGCGCAGCGCCACCTCCTCCTGATCCATGTCGACCGGGATCAAGGTCTGCTCGCGCTGCATGAGGTCCGCGACCTTGAAGTGACGCGGCGTGCGGAGGATCCAGCTGAGAAGCACCGTGCCGACCGGCTTGTGCTGCGGATCGACCACATAGACTTCCCAGAAGTCGGTGGTGAGGTTTTCGGCCTTGCGCAGATAATCGATCACTTGCCCGACCGTCCAATGTTCGGGCACCGCGATCAGGTCGCGCTGCATCAGGCGCCCGGCGGACTCCTCCGGGAAGGTCAGCGCTTCCTCGATCGCGGCGCGGTCGTCGGGGTCGAGCGCTCGGAGGACGGCGCGCTGCTCGTCCTCCTCCATGTCCTCGATGATGGCGACGGCGTCGTCCGTGTCCATCTCGCCGGCAATCTCGGCGACCTGGTGCGGCTCCAGTGCGTCGAGCAGCTCCTCGCGCACCCAATCGTTCATCTCGGCCAGCACGTCGCCGTCGAGCAGGTCCGACACCGCGGCGGCGAGCGCGCGGCGCTCGTCCCGGTCGACCAGCTCGAACAGGTCGGCGATATCGGCCGGATGGAGCGGCTCGACCAGCGCGCGCGCGCCTTCGGGGTCTCCGGCATCGACCCGGGCGAGCACGCGGCGGACGAATTCGGGCTTCAGCCGGTCGTCCTCGTCCATCCGGTCTTCAGCGGTGGGGAGGGCGCCATCGGGCGTTTCGAGTTCGCTTTCGCTCATCGCCCTCTCCCCGAAACCTGCCAAGCCACGCCCTTCCCTAGGCCCGCCGCGCCGCGCTGTCGATATTTGTGGCCGGGCGGGGTGGCTTAACGCAGCCCCCGCTCCTAAGTGCCGTCACGACCTCAACAGGAGACGCCCTATGGCCGACGAACTCAACACCCTTACCCTCAGCCTCGACAACGGCGGCGACGTCGTGATCCGGCTGCGGCCGGACCTTGCGCCGGGCCATGTGAGCCGCATCAAGGAATTGGTGAGCGAGGGCTTTTACGACGGCGTCGTCTTCCACCGCGTGATCCCCGGCTTCATGGCGCAGGGGGGCGATCCCACCGGCACCGGCATGGGCGGGTCAGACAGGCCCGATCTCAAGGCCGAGTTCAATCGCGAGCCGCATGTCCGCGGCACCTGCTCGATGGCGCGGGCGCAGAACCCCGACAGCGCGAACAGCCAGTTCTTCATTTGCTTCGACGATGCCCGCTTCCTCGACGGCCAATATACGGTGTGGGGCGAAGTGACCGAAGGCATGGAGCATGTCGACGCGCTGCCCAAGGGCGAACCGCCGCGGCAGCCAGGCAAGATCGTCAAGGCGACGCTAAGCTGAAGCCGGTGCGCCCGGTCACGCTCATCACCGGCGCTTCGGCGGGGCTGGGCGCGGAATTTGCCCGTCAATGCGCCGCCCGCGGCGACGAGGTCGTGCTGGTGGCACGGCGGAAGGACAGGCTGGAGGCGCTGAAGGCAGAGCTGGGCGGGAAGGGACACACGGTCGCGGCCAACCTTGCCCGGCCGGAGGCGCCGGCGCGGCTGATCGCCGACATAGAGGCGCTCGGCCTCACGGTCGGCACGCTCATCAACAATGCGGGCTTCGGCTTGGCGGGACGCTTCGCCGGCCTGCCGCTCGACCGCCAGCAGGAAATGATCGATCTCAATATCCGGACGCTCACCAGCCTGGCTCATCTGGTGCTGCCCGCGATGGTCGAGCGAAGGGAAGGCGGCATCCTCAACGTCGCCTCCACCGCCGCCTTTCAGCCTGGGCCGGGCTTCGCGGTCTATTTCGCGACCAAGGCCTATGTCCTCTCCTTTTCCGAGGCGCTGCATCAGGAACTGAAGGGCAAGGGCGTCCGGGTCACCGCGCTTTGCCCCGGCCCGACCCGCACCGAGTTCGGCGCGGTGGCCGGCGTCGCCAGCCGAAAGCTGGAACCCTTCTCCGCAGACGCGGAAAGCGTGGTCGCCGCCGGGCTTCGCGGTCTCGCCCGCAACAAGACGGTGGTGATCCCCGGCGCCCTGAACAAGCTCACCGCCCAGCACAGCCGCTTCCTGCCCCGCGCGGCGGTGCGGCGCATCGTCGGCTCGATCAAGCTCTAGGGCCCTCAGAGGGAACCTGATCCGCGGCTCCGCCCTGGCAGGCTCCTGCCTTCAGCGGCGAATGCCTAGGCGTCGTTTGCGCCTTCGCCCGCTCGCCGCAGAGGTTGTCGAACAGCCAGTCGTGGAAGATTTTCACCGGCCGGCGCGACAGCGAGGAGCGGCGGCAGGCGAACCAGTAGCTGTAGGGGCTTTCGACCTCGACGTCGAACAGCCGCACCAGCCTTTCGTCCTTCGATGCGGACAAATGGCTTTCCAGCATGAAGGCGACGCCGAGCCCCTGCGCCGCCGCGTCGAGAATCAGCTGGCCCGCATCGAAAATGTCTACCGATGCCGGCTGCAGCTCGGGCATCCCCACCGCCTCGCGCCAGTAGCTGAAGGTCTCGGGCATGTCGCGGTGCAGGAAGATCGTCGCTTCGCTCAGCTGCGCCGGATCGGTTATCGCGCGCGGGCCCTCGGCCAGCTCGCGGTTGCCAATGGCGACGACCCGGTTGCTGTCGATCCGGCGCGAATAGAGGCTGGGATCGACGTCGGCGGCGATCGCAATCGCGGCGTCGAGGCCGTCGTCCAGCCGCGCCAGACGGTGGGAACCCGTATCGAGGTCGATGTGGAGATCGGGGTGCAGCGCTCGGAGCGCTGGAAGCGCGGGCATCAGTCGCTGGGAGGCGAACAGCGATGGCACTGCAAGCCGGAGGCGCATCAGTTCACCATCGCCCGCCGCCCGTTCGATGGCGAGCGCGAGCGCGTCTAGCGAAGGCCCGATCTCCTCGAGCAGGCGCTCGCCGTCATTGTTGAGGTGGATCGCCTGGTGCCGGCGCTCGAACAGGGGATGGCCGATATGGCGTTCGAGCGACTGGATGCGGCGGCTGAGCGCGGGCGAGGACAAGGCCAAAGCCTCGGCGGCCGCCTTGATCGAGCCCAGCCGTGCGACCTGGACGAACGCTTCGATCGCGGTCAAGGGCGGCAGCCTGCGCATCTGTCGGCTCCTTCGGTTCTTGATGCAGCGCAATATTGCGGAGCCGCGGCCTGAACCAGGCTTGCTCCTCCTGTTACACTTGCAATGATTGCATCTGTAGCATGGTTCTTCGCACTTGCACAATATGCGTGCCGGGGCGAAACAAGCCCTGCCTTTCAGGCATCCTCTCCTAATAAACTATTGGGCCGGCCCTTCGGGACCGGCCCTTTTTTTGCCCTCGCACGAACCCATGGGCTGGCAGCGCCGTTGTCTCTTCATCACGACAAGGAGAGCCAAGGCGTGGCGGACGAGGAAAGAAAGCCGAGGCGGCTGCAGGTTGCCAACATGCGGCCCGACGACAGCGGCCGCGGAGTGGCGCGTGTGCCGCGCGCGATGATGGCCGAGCTCGGTCTCAAGGAAGGCGACGTGATCGAGCTGGTCGGCAAGCGCTCGACCCCCGCCCGCGTGCTGCTTCCCTATCCGGAGGACGAGGGGTTGGACATTGTCCGCCTGGACGGTCTCCAGCGGGCCAATGCGGAGATCGGCTCGGGCGATTTCGTGACTATCCGCAAGGCCGAATCGAAGCCCGCTGCCCGCGTCGTCTTCGCGCCCGCGCAGCAGAATCTCCGGCTCCACGGCTCGGCCCAGGCGCTTAAGCGGAGCTTCGGCATGAAGCCGCTCACCGCCGGCGACGTTGTCTCCACCACCGGCCAGCAGCAGGTCCAGCGCAGCGATATCCCGCCGGAGCTGCGGCAGATGTTCTCTACGCCCGCCTACGCGCTTCAGGAAGTGCGCCTCAACGTGGTCTCCACCACTCCCAAGGGCATCGTCCATATCGACCAGAATACCGAGGTCGAGCTTCGTCCCGAATATACCGAGGCCAAGGACCAGCGCCGCGCCGACGTCACCTATGACGATCTCGGCGGCATCGGCGCGACCATCGACCATCTCCGCGAGATGATCGAGCTGCCGCTCCGCTACCCGGAGATTTTCGTGCGCCTCGGCGTCGATCCGCCCAAGGGCGTGCTGCTCCACGGCCCCCCCGGCACCGGCAAGACGCGGCTCGCCCGCGCCGTCGCCAACGAAAGCGACGCCACCTTCTTCCACATTGCCGGCCCGGAAATCATGGGCTCGGCCTATGGTGAAAGCGAGAAGAGGCTGCGCGAGATTTTCGAGGAGGCGGGCAACGCCGCGCCATCGATCATCTTCATCGACGAGATCGATTCGATAGCGCCCAAGCGCGGCCAGGTGGCTGGCGAAACCGAGAAAAGGCTGGTGGCGCAGCTGCTGACGCTGCTCGACGGGCTCGAGCCGCGGCAGAACCTCGTCGTCATCGCCGCCACCAACCGGCCCGAGGCGATCGACGAGGCGCTGCGCCGCCCCGGCCGCTTCGATCGCGAGATCGTGATCGGCGTCCCCGACCAGAATGGGCGGCGCGAAATCCTCGCCATCCACACCCGCGGGATGCCGCTTGACGGGGGGGTGAGCCTTCCCGAGCTCGCCCGGCGGACCTACGGCTTCGTCGGGGCGGACCTGGCGGCGCTCACCCGCGAGGCGGCCATCGAGGCGGTGCGGCGGATCATGCCGAGGATCAATCTCGAGGACGGCAACATCCCGCCCGAGGTGCTCGACACTTTGTCGGTGACCGGCGGAGACTTCGAGGAAGCGCTGAAGCGGGTGCAGCCGTCGGCGATGCGCGAGGTGATGGTGCAGGCGCCCAATATCGGCTGGGACGATATCGGCGGTCTGGACGAAGCCCGCGAGCGGCTGCGCGAGGGAGTCGAGCTGCCGCTGAAAGATGCCGAAGCCTTCCGTCGGCTCGGCATCCGACCGGCCAAGGGTTTCCTTCTTTACGGCCCTCCCGGCACCGGCAAGACCCTGCTCGCCAAGGCCACCGCGCGCGAGGCCGAAGCCAATTTCATCGCCACCAAATCCTCGGACCTGCTTTCCAAATGGTATGGCGAATCCGAGCAGCAGATAGCGCGGCTGTTCGCCCGAGCCCGCCAGGTGGCGCCGACGGTGATCTTTATCGATGAGCTGGATAGCCTCGTCCCGGCGCGCGGCGGCGGCCTCGGGGAGCCTCAGGTGACCGAGCGGGTGGTCAACACGATCCTCGCCGAAATGGACGGTCTCGAGGAGTTGCAGTCCGTCGTCGTGATCGGGGCCACTAATCGCCCCAACCTGATCGATCCGGCGCTGCTGCGGCCGGGCAGGTTCGACGAGCTCATCTACGTGCCGGTGCCGAACAGTGAGGGGCGGCGGCGGATCCTTGCAATCCAGACCGCGAAGATGCCGCTCGCGCCCGGGGTCGACCTGGACGCGCTGGCGGAGCGGACCGACCGCTTCACTGGCGCCGATCTCGAGGACCTGGTGCGCCGCGCCGGCCTTTTCGCGCTCCGCGAGTCGCTGGATGCGAGCAGCGTCACCGCCGCCCATTTCGAGCGGGCGCTGAAGGAGACCCGCGCCTCGGTCACGCCCGAGATGGAGCGCGACTATGAGGAGATAGAGGCGAAGCTCAAACAGGAGGCGGCGCGGCCGGGTAGCGGCGGCATCGGCTTCATCTCGCCCGGCATGCTCACGCCGCGAGGCTCGAAGGGCGGAGACTGAGCTTCACCCAGAGCGCGAGACCGAGCATCAGCGCCCCCGTCAGGAGGAAAGGCAGCGGCATCCAAAAACCGTAGAGCGCGACGCCGAGCGCGGGCGCCGCGACAAAGGCAATGCCGTTCACCGAAGTCACCATGCCGGCTACTTCATTCTGCTCGTCGGGCCCCACGGATAGCGAGGCTCCACTGGTGAAGCCCGGGCGGAAGAAGCCGAAGCCCAGCGAAGCGAGCGCAAAGCCCAGGGTGATGCCGTAGATGCCGCTGGCAAAACCGGTGACCAAAGCTCCGGCAGCCGATATGATCGATCCCCAGACGACCAGGAGTCGCGGGCTCAGCTCGAGCTGCGGGATCAGCCACCATTGGGCGAGGAGGGTGGCGACCGCGCCGGCGATCAGGACGAGCGCGATCCACTGCTGAGCCTCGTTAAGCGGAAGGCCGAGCCGATCGATGACGAGGAAACCGATCACGCCCAGCAGCGCCGCATGGCCGTGGCCGCCAACCGCGCCGATCAGGTGCCAGGTGAAGATACGGGGATCCATCCAGCGGAGCTTGGCGGGCACCTGCTCATCGGGCTTAGGTCTCGCGCCTTCGCCATATCCTCCCGCCGCAGGATATTCGACCACTTGGCCCCCCGCCGGATGGCGCGGCGTGTCGTCCGGAAGGCGCAGCGCCAGCGCGGCGAGGACAAGCGTGCCGATCAGCGCAAAGACGATGAGCGGGCCTGACAGGCCGAGCGGCTGGAAGATGAAGAGCGGCGCCACGGCAGGGCCTATGATGGTGCCAAGGCTGAAGGAGGAGGCGATGGCGGCCAGCGCATTGGTGCGCTGCTCGCCTTCCGTACGCGCCGCGACATAGGCTTGTACCGCCGGCGGGGAGGCCGAGCCCCAGGCACCGTAGACGGCGCGCCCCAGCATGAAGACGACGAACACCAGCGCGGGCGCGACCAACCCGGCGAGGCCGGCCGCCAGCACCCCGCCGCAGATCAGCATTGAGAGGATGAAGCCGTAAAGGCCGAGCCGCATCAGCGCACGGCGGCCTCGCTGATTCGAGCGCCGCGCCCAGTGCGGCGCCGTCAGCACCCAGATTACCGCCGACAGGCTGAAGGCGACCGCTACCCAGAGGTCAGGAATGCCCAGCTCGCGTCCGATCGACGGCATCAACGACTGCATCGCCGTATTGCCCGAGGCGGCGACCAGCATCACCGCGTAAAGCAGTGCGAACCGCTCCTTCGACAGGGATCGCGCCGACGAGACCTTGGTCGTTTCGTCTCGATTCAATGGACAATCCCGTAAAAGATGCGGCCCGTCGTGAAACCGCTTCATGTGCAGACTTCTAATGCCTCGCCCTTGCCATTGCGGCGTTGTTTTGCCAACGCGGAGCAGCCGCTCATTTGCACGGGATCGATGATGACTTTTTCGGCCGACCAAGCACGACGAGACCGCCGCTTTGGCCGCGGCGCCCCGGGCGGACCCGCCTGGCAGTTCCTAAGGGGCTTCATCAAGCATCCGGTGATGGTGGGATCGGTGATCCCCTCCTCCCGTACGCTGATCGACAAGATGCTGGGGCCGGTGGATTGGGCGAACACCAGGCTGTTCGTCGAATATGGGCCGGGCGTCGGCACCTTCACTCAGCATATTCTGGAGCGGCTCGCGCCCGACGCGACCTTGCTGACCATCGACACCAATCCGGACTTCACCGAATATCTGAACGGCAAGTTCCGGGATTCGCGGCTGGTCGCTGTGACCGGTTCGGCGGCTGACGTTCGCGAAATCATGGCGGATGCGGGCTTCAGCGAAGCCGATTACATCCTCTCCGGCTTGCCCTTCTCGACCCTGCCGCCGGGCGTGGGGCCGAAGATCGCCGCCGAAACGGCGGAAGCGATCCGCCCCGGCGGCGCCTTCCTCGTCTATCAATTTTCGCCAAAGGTGCGGGATTTCATCGCGCCTTATTTCGACCGGATCGAGCGCGGCTTCGAATGGCGGAACATCCCGCCGGCCACGCTTTTCTGGGCCTGGAAGGACTAGCTACCTTCCGTCCAGACCGAAATTGAGACGACGCGAAACATTATAGTCGAGCGTCACCACCAGGAAGTGGGCGAGGCCCCATCTCAGACGATTGAACCAGGTTCGTTGCCTGCGGTGCTCCTCGCGGCCGATGCGGAGGCTGTCGGCGATTTCATGATCGACGAAGCGGCGCATCTCGGCCGCGAAGCCCGGATCGTCCACCCTCAGCATCATTTCCAGGTTAAGATAGAGGCTGCGCATGTCGAAATTGGCCGAGCCGATATGCACGACGTCGTCGATCACGATCAGCTTGGTGTGGAGCTTGGTCGGCTGATATTCGTAGATTTCCACGCCCCGCTTCAACAGCCGCCAGTAGGTATGGCGGGCGGCGCCGATGGTGGTGTTGTTGTCCGATTTCGCGGCGGTGACGATCCGGGCGCAGCCGCGGGCGGCGACGCCGTAGATACGGCGGAGCATGGTCCGGCTCGGTGAGAAGTAAGCGGCGATCATGTCGAGGCGGGTCGCACGCAGCATGTCGCGCTTCACCGAGCGCGCCCAGGGGCTGAGCCGCCGCGTCGGGCCGCCGAACAGCCAGTGGAGCCGGCCGTTGCAGATGCTATGCTTGTTGAGCATCCGGCGAAGCGCCCGGATTCTAGCATGCCCGTCGTTCGCCCAAGCGGAGAGCGAATCGAAATATTCGGCGAGGCAGGCGACGTCCGGGCCCTCCACCTTAAGGCCGAGGTCGCGCCATGCCCCCTCTTCCACCGTGCCGAAATACTCATCGCCGATGTTGAAGCCGCCCACCAGCACCACCTTTTCGTCGGCCAAGGCCAGCTTCTGGTGGTTGCGCAGCAAATAGCGTCGGCCAAGCCGGGGCTCGAAACGGCAGAAGCTGATGTCGCTGTCCACCAGAGGCTGGAAGAAAGCCTCGCTGGCGCCATCGCTGCCGAAGCCGTCGACCAGCAGCGACACCTTAACGCCGCGCCCGACCGCGGCCAGCAGCGCGTCCCGGACGCGCCGGCCAGAGGCGTCATCGAGGAACATGTAATAGAGGACACGAAGGCTGTGCCGGGCACCTTCGATCAGCGCGATCAACTCGGCGAAACGATCCGGTCCGTCGGGCAGAAGGGTCAGCCGGTTGCCGTCGACTTCCGCCGATATAGAGGGGGTGCCTTCCCTTGCGCTTGCATCGGCCATCCGCTCTGCAATGGTGGCTGTCTCGGGCAAGCGCAACCCCTCGCTTATATTGACATTTGAGGGCTCAACGCCTAGTTGCCTCGCTCTTTCCCATCAGCCTTAGCCCAAGCGGAGCTGCTTCATGGCGCGCGTTACCGTCGAAGATTGCGTCGACAAGATCCCGAACCGTTTCGACCTGGTGCTGCTGGCGGCCCAGCGGGCGCGACAGGTGTCGGGCGGAGCCGAGCTCACCATCGACCGCGACCGCGACAAGAACCCGGTCGTCGCGCTCCGCGAAATCGCTGAAGAGACGGTGAAGCCGAAGCATCTCGAAGAGGCGCTGATCGCCAATCTGCAGCGCGTCCAGATCGACGACGACGATGAGGTGGATGAAGTCGGCTCGCTGAGCGCGTCGGCCGAGGCGCTGCGCCTCACCGCCGCCGCGCCGCCGCGCAACACCAACCTGGCCGGCGACTACGAATAAACCGAACGAGCGGAAGGAGGCTGGAATGACCGCCGCCTCCTTCGCCCTGTTCGACACGGCGATCGGCCGCTGCGCCATCATATGGCGCGATCAGGCCGTCATCGGCACCGCTTTGCCCGAAGCTTCCAACGAGAAATTGCGTGCCGCGATAGCTCGCCGCTTCGCAGGCGCTACCGAGGCGGCTCCCCCATCCTCCATAACGGGGGCCATGGAAGCCATTCGAAGACTTCTTCTCGGCGAGCCCGAGAATTTCTCCTCAATTGCGATCGACCTTGAAGGAGTGGCGGCTTTCGAGCGGCGCGTGCTGGCGGCGGCGCTCCGAATCCCGGCGGGCGAGACCCGCACCTACGGCGACATCGCCGAGGCGCTTGGCGCTCCGGGAGCGGCCCGCGCGGTCGGCGCCGCGTTGGGCAGGAACCCTATTCCAATCATCATACCGTGCCACCGCGTGCTTGCGGCGGACGGAAGGAGCGGCGGCTTTTCGGCCCCTGGCGGCGCTTCCACCAAGCTCAGGCTGCTGGAGATCGAGGGAGCGCGCCGCGGATCGGAGCCGGGGCTTTTCGAGCGGCTGCCCTGGCGGACGAAGCCGTCAGCCTAACCGCTCCCGATCTCGGAGCGGTCCACCCATTCGAGCTCACACAGGGAGAGGGGGCGCCCGTCGGCGGCGCGCACCGCCATCGGCGCCACGGGCAAGCGGCTTTGGCGGTCAACCAGCACGGGGTTGCTCGGCATGCCTGATACCCAGCGTTCGCCCCATTGGCGGAGCGCGATCAGTACCGGCAATAAGGCGCGGCCCTTTTCGGTCAGCCGGTAAGCCACCTTGCGCCTGTCCGCCGGGTCAGGCTCACGCTCCAGCAGCTCATGCTCCACCATACGCGCGAGCCGGTTTGAAAGGATGTTGCGGGCGATGCCCAGCGTCGAATGGAATTCCTCGAAGTGGGCAAGGCCGTTGAAGGCGCCGCGGAGGATCAGGAACGACCAGCGCTCGCCCACCACCTCCAGCGCGGCCGGCAAGGCGCATTCCGACAGCACCGTTCTGGCATGTTCGTTCTTCATCTTCAGCGGCGAGCGTACGCTGTTTTGGACAATGTGTGCAGGAAAATACCAGTTGCCGAACGAAACTGGATTAGAATATAGTTTCTTTCCGAAACTTATTCAGGGAGCAACGTCATGTTTCGTACCGTTCTGCTTTCGCTCACGCTGGCCACGACGCCCGCTTTCGCCGGACCATACTACACCGCCGAACCCGCCGCGAAACCCACTCAGGCCAAGCTGATCGTCCGCGACACGATCTGGAACTGCGGCGATGCGGGCTGCTCGGCAAACAAGAGCAACAGCCGTCCTGCGATCGTCTGTGCCCTGCTGGTTCGGGAGGTCGGCGCGCTGCGCAGCTTCAGCGCCGGCGGCCAGGCCTTGTCCGCCGAACAGCTCGAAAAGTGCAACGCCCGCGCCGGCTGATCCTTTTTTACGTTGCAACGCAGCACCGCCGCACCCCATGTTGGTGCGGTGCTGAGACAATATGAACTTCTAGAGAAGGTCCGGGCTTACGATCCCGATGTCGATGAGGCGCTGATCAACCGCGCCTACGTCTTCTCGATGAAGGCCCACGGCTCGCAGAAACGAGCTTCGGGCGACCCTTATTACAGCCACCCGATCGAGGTGGCGGGCATCCTTACCGACCTCCACCTCGACGACGAGACGATCGTCACCGCGATCCTCCACGACACGATCGAGGATACGGTCGCCACGCACGAGGAGATAGAGAAGAGCTTCGGCAAGAATGTCGCCCGGCTGGTCGACGGGGTCACCAAGCTCTCGAAGATCGAGGCGCAGAGCGAGAGCCAGCGCGCGGCGGAGAATCTGCGCAAGTTCCTGCTTGCCATGTCCGGGGACATCCGCGTGCTGCTCGTCAAGCTCGCGGACCGGCTCCACAATATGCGCACGCTCCACTTCATCAAGAATGAGGAGAAGCGCCGCCGCATCGCGCGCGAGACGATGGACATCTACGCCCCGCTCGCCGAGCGGATCGGCATGTACGAGTTCATGACCGAGATGCAGACGCTGGCTTTTCGCGAGCTGGAGCCCGACGCCTATGCGTCCATCTCGAAGCGGCTCGAGCAGCTCCACCGCGGCGGCGGCGACGTGATCGACCGGATCGCCCGCGGCCTCAAAGCGCATCTGGAAGCCCATGGCATCGAGGCCGAGGTGCAGGGGCGGGAGAAGCATCCCTATTCGATCTGGCGCAAGATGGCCGAGCGCCACGTCAGCTTTGAGCAATTGTCCGACGTGATGGCCTTCCGAGCCGTCGTCGACAACTTCGAGGAATGCTATCGGACCCTGGGGCTCATCCACCAGCGCTGGCCGATGGTGCCCGGCCGCTTTAAGGACTTCATCTCGACGCCCAAGCGGAACGGCTATCGCTCGCTCCATACGACCGTGATCCACGACGAGAACATGCGGATCGAGGTCCAGATCCGCACGCGCGAGATGCACGCCCAGGCCGAGCACGGCCTTGCTGCCCATTGGGCTTATAAGGAGGGCAAGCAAGCCGCGGAGACCCAGCACCCCTGGATCAGCGACCTCATCGAGATTCTCGACCATGCCGGGAGTGCCGAGGAACTGCTCGAACATACCCGGATGGCGATGTACCAGGACCGGATCTTCGCCTTCACTCCCAAGGGCGAGCTGATCCAGCTGCCCAAAGGCGCGACTCCCGTCGACTTTGCCTATGCGGTCCATACCGATCTTGGCGACCAGACGGTGGGCGCAAAGATCAACGGCCGGGTGATGCCGCTCCGCACGCCGCTCGAAAATGGCGATCAGGTCGAGATCCTGGTTTCGAAGGCTCAGCACCCGCAGCCGGCTTGGCTTTCCTTCGTCGTCACCGGGAAGGCGCGGGCCAAAATCCGCCGTTTCGTCAAATCCAAGGAGCGCGAGGAGACGGTCGCGCTTGGGAAGAAGATATTCGATGAAATCGTGCAGCGGCTTCCCGCCCCGCTGGGTTGGGAAGCCATGGCCGAGGCCCTGAAGCGTTTGAACTTCCACGACGACGAGGCGCTGATGGAGGCGATCGCGCTCAAGCGCGTCGACGATGTCGCGGTCATGGAAGCGCTGATGCCCGGCTCTGCTATCAAGGAGGGAGTGAAGCCGCCGCCCCAGCGCCAGGCGATCTCGATAAAAGGACTGACCGCAGGCGTAGCCTATCAGCTTGCCGAATGCTGCCATCCCATCCCGGGCGACCGGATCGTCGGCCTTCGCCGGGAAGGCGAAGGCATAGAGGTTCATGCCATCGGTTGTGATCAGCTCGCCAACGGCGAGGATGCCGACTGGGTGGATCTAGCCTGGGGAGATGAGGCGGACGGCGGCGCCGCGCGGCTGTGCGTCGTCATGAAGAACGAGCCCGGATCGCTGGCGGTGATCGCCGGCATCATGGGCAATCATGGCGCCAACATCGTAAGCATGGATCAGGTGAGTCGCGACGGCAGCTTCCACACCTTCCACTTCGACATCGAAGTGCATGACGTGCAGCATCTGATGCGAATCCTCGCAGCACTGCGCGCCACCGACGCGGTATCGACGGCGGAGCGGCTCTAGCCTATTTGGGGTGCCATGATCGAAGCCGACCGCAGACTTTTTCTCGCCGGATTGGGGGGCCTGGTCCTGACCGGCCTCTCCGGCCGCGGGCTCGCGTCCCAAACCGTCGCAGGCTTTCACATGTGGCACAGCCCCGGCTGCGGCTGCTGCCTTGAGTGGGGGAGGCGGGTCGAGGCTTTCTTTGGCCGAAAGCTGGTGGTGACCGAGGCCCCCGACATGGCAAGGATCAAGCGCGCCCACGGAGTGCCCGATGCGCTGCAAAGCTGCCACACGGCTCTCATCCACAGCGTGGTGGCGGAGGGACATGTCCCGCCCGCCGATATCCGCAGGTTGATCCAGAGCGGCCACAAGGCAGGCCGCGGGCTGGCGGTCCCTGGAATGCCGGCCGGCTCACCTGGAATGGATGTGGGGCACAGCCACAAGCAGCCCTACAAGGTCTATGTTTTCGGCAACGGCCGCCCGCCCGGCATATTCGCTTCCTACGGCGCATGACGGACACGCCCGCATCGATGACCTATGGGGGCTATCTCGGCCTAGACCAGCTGCTCTCCGCTCAGCATCCCATCTCGAACCTGCACGACGAGATGCTGTTCATCATCATCCATCAGACCAAGGAGCTGTGGCTGAAGCAGGCGGTGCGGGAGCTGGTGCTGTCGCGCGAGCTGATCCGTGACGACCAGCTTATCCAGGTCCACAAGAGCCTGTCGCGCGTCTCGCGCATACAGGCGGTCATGACTCTGAGCTGGGACGTGCTCGCGACCATGACGCCGACCGACTATACCAGCTTTCGCGATGTGCTGGGATCGAGCTCCGGCTTTCAGTCCGCCCAGTTCCGTCAGGTGGAATATCTGCTCGGCATCAAGGATGGCGCGCATCTCCGCTACCAGGATGAAAAGTCACAATGGTATGTCGCGCTCGGCGAGGCGCTGAGGGAGCCGAGTCTCTGGGATGAAGCGAACCGGGCGCTGGCGCGGGCGGGGTTCGACCTGCCGGCGCAGGCGATCGACCGCGACTGGAGCGGGACCTACCAGCCCAGCGAAGCTGTCGAGGCCGCCTGGGCGGAAGTCTATCGCGACACCGCGCGCTGGTGGCCGCTTTACCAGCTGGCCGAGAAACTGGTCGACATTGACGATGCCTTCGCCACTTGGCGGCACAAGCATGTGGTGACGGTGGAACGGATCATCGGGATGAAAAGGGGAACGGGCGGAACGGCCGGAGTTGCCTATCTCCAGTCGACGCTGTCGAAGCGGGCCTTTCCCGAATTGTGGAGCTTG
>DATMJS010000175.1:0-3978 GCA_035553755.1 Allosphingosinicella sp. | reverse complement strand
TCCATCAGCCGCGCCGCAAGTCCCCGCCGTCGCCCGCGCGACTTGCCCTTCGGGCCGATCAGCCAGCGGCGAAGCTCGATTGTCTCCTGTCCGCTAAGTGTGGCGCCGAAGGTCGAATCGGCCGCGTCGAACAGATGGTGGCCTTCATCGAAGACGATCCAAGTGGGGATGTTGCCCCCTTCGCGGCCGCGGGCGGCATTCACCATCACCAAAGCGTGGTTGGCGATGACGAGGTCCGCCTCCCGGCTGGCGCGCGCGGCCCGTTCAATGAAGCATTTCCGGTAATGGGGGCAGCCGGCATAGACGCACTCCCCCCGGCGGTCGGTGAGCGCGGCCGCCCCCGCCCGCCGGAACAAGGAGGGCAGCCAGCCCGGCAGGTCGCCGCCCACCATGTCGCCATCCTTGGAATAAGCGGCCCAGCGCGCAACCAGCTGCGCGAGAATCGCCGCGCGCCCGGCGAACCCGCCCTGGAGTGCGTCTTCGAGATTAAGCAGGCAGAGATAATTTTCGCGGCCCTTGCGGATCACGACCTTGCGCTTGCGCTCCTCGGCGTTCGGGAACAGCCGCGCGCTTTCGCGGTCGAGCTGCCGCTGCAGCGCCTTGGTGTAGGTCGACACCCAGACCGCGCCGTCGGCCTTCTCCGCCCAGAGCGAGGCGGGGGCGAGATAGCCGAGCGTCTTGCCGATGCCTGTCCCCGCTTCGGCAAGCAGCAGATTGGGCTCCCCTTCCGCGCGCCGGGGCGCGAAGACCGCCGCCGCCGCCGCGGCATAGTCGCGCTGGCCTTTCCGGGTTTCGGCGCCCTCGCCGGTCAGCCCCGCCAGCCGTTCGCCCGCATCCTCGCCTGCGATCCGCACCGGTCGCGGCTGGGGCCTTGGGCTTGTCTCCTCCCATTCGGGGAGCTTGGAGAAGAGCCAGCGCTCGTCCCGCTCCGGGCGCTTCAACCGCTCGGTGACCGCCGCCGCCCACGGCCAGCGAAGGCGGTAGAGCGACTGCGCCGAGGCCCATGCGCCCTCCCGCTCCGCCCATTCTCCTTTGAGCCGCGAAAGCAGCTCGGCCGCCGCCAGCCGAAGGAAGGGCGCGGCCTCGGCGTCGTTCGAAGGAGCTTCAAGTCCCAGCGCAGAAGCGAGGCCCTTCGGCGTCGGCACCGCGAAGCGCGCGGGATGGACGAAGGCGAAGAGTTCGAGAAGGTCGAGCCCCGAAAGCTCCGGATAGCCGAGCCGCTGGCCGGTGAGCGGGGCGTTGAGCATGATGACGGGAGTTTCGGCCGCGCGCGCAATCGCCTCGCCCCGACCAAGCCCGCGCGCCTCGCCTTCGGGCGAGGCCATCCAGATGCCGCCGTGGGTTGCGTAGAGCGAAGGATAAGGCAAAGAGGCCGCCATTCGCCTGTGATGGAGAAGGCGGAACGAAAGGGCAACTATTGTCTGTATCCCAAGAGCTTCGCGACGCTGCAAAGGTGGCCAAGGCCTGGCCCTATGAGGAAGCGCGCAAGCTGCTGAAACGCTATCCGGACGGACCGGGCGAGCGCGGCGTCGTCTTCGAGACCGGCTACGGCCCCTCGGGCCTGCCGCATCTCGGCACCTTTCAGGAAGTCGCGCGGACGCTGATGGTGCGGCATGCGCTCAGCGAAATGGTCGATTGGCCGACGCGCCTCATCGCCTTTTCCGACGACATGGACGGGATGCGCAAGGTGCCGCCTAACGTTCCGCATCAGGACATGATGCATGAGCATCTGGATCAACCTTTGTCCAAGGTGCCGGATCCGTTCGGCTGCGGTCACAAAAGCTATGCCGACCACAACAACAATCTGCTGAGGCAATTCCTCGACCGCTTCGGTTTCGACTATGAATTCCTCGCCTCGTCCGACTGCTACGGTTCGGGCCGGTTCGATGAGGCGCTGCGGCAGGTCCTGCGCCACTATGACGAGATCATGGACGTGATGCTTCCGACCCTGCGGGAGGAAAGGCGCGCGACCTATTCGCCGGTGCTCCCGATCAGCCGGGTGTCGGGCAAGGTGCTGCAGGTGCCGGTCGAAGTGCTCGACCCGGAAACGGGCACCGTCCGCTACGCCGAGCCCGCCACCGGCGAGGCCGTCGAGCAGTCGATTTTGTCCGGTGGGGCCAAGCTCCAGTGGAAGGTCGATTGGGCGATGCGCTGGGCGGCGCTCGGAATCGATTATGAAATGGCCGGCAAGGACCTGATCGACAGCGTCACCCAGAGTTCGAAGATCGCCCGCATTCTCGGCGCGCGGCCGCCCGAAGGCTTCAACTACGAGATGTTCCTCGACGAGAAGGGCGAGAAGATCTCAAAGTCCAAGGGCAACGGCCTCACCATCGACGAATGGCTGACCTACGCGCCCGAGGAAAGCCTCGCCTTCTACATCTACCGCGACCCGAAGAAGGCCAAGCAGCTCTCGTTCGGGATCATCCCCAAGGCGGTGGACGAATATCAGCAGTTCCTCGCGGCCTACCCCGCCCAGGAACTCGACAAGAAGCTCGGCAATCCCGTCCATCATGTCCATGCCGGCAAGGTGCCGCCGGCGCGGATGCCGCTTTCCTTCGCTCTGCTCCTCAACCTCGTCGCGGTCGCTTCGACCGACGACAAGGATCTGCTGTGGGGCTTCGTCCGGCGCTACGCCCCCGAAGCCTCGCCCGAGACGCATCCGGAGCTCGACGCGCTGATCGGCTATGCGCTCGCCTACTTCCGGGACTTCGTGAAGGATTCGCTCCGCCGCCGCTCGCCCGACGCGAAGGAAGCGGCGGCGCTTCGCGACCTTGACGGGCGGCTGGCGCAAATGCCTCCCGACGCGGGCGCGGAGGAAATCCAGCACATGGTTTTCGAAGTCGGCAAGGCGCACGGCTTCGAGAACCTTCGCGACTGGTTCAAGGCGCTTTACGAGACGCTGCTCGGGACGAGCCAGGGTCCGCGCATGGGGAGCTTCATCGCGCTCTACGGTATCGACAATACGCGCAGGCTGATCGCCGAAGCGCTCAGCTAGGACGCGGCCGCGGGCGCTTCATCGATCCCTGCGGCTGATATTCGGCCGACAGCCGTTCTGCATCCGCCGCTGCGACGCCGCTGCGGATGAGCGCCTCGACGAGCGCCCGTTCGGCGGGGACCTCGATGTCGGGCTTCACGCCGGTCCCTTCCCATCCCGTGTCGGTCTCGGGATCGAAGGTGCGGCCGACCGGAATGAACGCCGCATAGCCGCCGCCGAGCGGAACCATGCCGCCATAATGGCCGGCGCCGGCGGTGGTCTCGCCGATCAGGGTCGCGCGACCGGTGCGCTTCAGCGACAGCGACAGATGCTCGGCCGCCGAAGCGGTGCGTTCGGAGGTGAGCAGGTAGATTTTCGCGTTCTTGAGGCCGGTGGCGGTGCTCGCCGGGACGACGTTGTGCGAGCGGCGGACGACGCCCTCCGGCCCCTTGACCTTCACCAGCGTTGGCCCGTCTTCCAGCGGGCTGCCATGGCGCTGCTCGACGGCGACGCGGGTATCCATCTGCACCAGCGTCTGCGGCTTTGAGAAGAAATGGGGGAACATCACGTCCATTTCGCCGAGCCCGCCGCCGCGATGGGTGCGCGCGTCGATGATGAGGGTCTTGGCCGAGCTGTGCGCCGTGAGGAACGAGCGAAGCTTCGCCAGCGTCGGCTCATCGCCCGGAAACATGTTGAAGGCGATATAGGCGACGCCAGGCGCGATCCACCCGGACTTTCCGATCGCTTCCTCCGAACCTGGACCCCGCATCATCGGCCGCGGCCCGCCACTTTCGCCGGGCCGCGGCGGGTGGAGGCGCAGGTGGCCGTCGGGATGAACCGTCTGGAGATCGTCGGTCACAGCTTTCGCGAACGCGAGCCCATCCGGAAATGAAGCGTAGCCGCCGGTCGCGAGCTTGGTGCGGAGCGCGGCGGCATAGGCCTTGCCCTTGTCGGGGAAGACGAAATTCTCGTCGAGCGCGGTCGCCAGGGCCTCGACCACCGAC
>DATMJS010000174.1:0-9361 GCA_035553755.1 Allosphingosinicella sp. | reverse complement strand
AGCATGGCGTCAAGCCCGAAGCCGCCGCGCCCGAGAAGGAAGACAGCGATCTCGCGGCCGAGGATCTCGATCTGGTCGATGAAGACGCCGAGGAGAATCCGGACGACGAGGTCGATCTCGGCGGCGATGACGATATCGGCGTTCCCGGCGCCGGCGACGAGGACGAGGAAATCTGATCTTGGCAAGCGCCGCCGCCTGACCTAAAGGCGGCGGCCTCAGGCCGCTAAAGGCGGAACCATTCGGGGCCGTAGCTCAGCTGGGAGAGCGCTACACTGGCAGTGTAGAGGTCAGGGGTTCGATCCCCCTCGGCTCCACCATTCCGAACTCGAATAGCTCCGCGCTTTTAATTCGAACTGCCCTCCTGCACTTCTTCCGTTTGGAGAGAAGCAGGCGTTCTGGCGCCCGGGACGGCTTTGATCACAACGTCGCGTGAACCGTCGCAACCGCTTTCACCACCGCACCGATCCGGGCGGCGGC
This sequence comes from Allosphingosinicella sp., assembly GCA_035553755.1. Lineage (GTDB taxonomy): Bacteria > Pseudomonadota > Alphaproteobacteria > Sphingomonadales > Sphingomonadaceae > Allosphingosinicella. The sequence continues at coordinate 8,884 of DATMJS010000174.1, read as the reverse complement.
CTGGATGGTCTCGGCCTTCACCCCATGCTGCTGGAGCACGCGCTCGTGGCTGTCGATGCACATGCCGCAGCCGTTCATCGCGCTGACGGCGAGGCTGAACAGCTCGAAATCGTCCTTCTCGATGCCCGGATTGCCGATCACGTTCATCCGGAGCTTGGCCGGCAGAGTGCCATATTCCGGGTTCGAGGCGAGATGGACGAAGCGGTAATAGACGTTGTTCATCGCCATGATCGCGGCCGCGGCGCGGGCTGCGTTGGCCGCTTCGGGGCTGAGTTTGCCTTCTACCTCGGCCTCGGCCGCTGCGACCATCGGGCGATAGCCGGTGCCGTGGGCGCAGGCGAGAAGGAGGCCGTATTTGCGCTGGTCGCCGAGCGTCTGATCCGACAGCAGCGACGAAATGTTGAGCCTGAGGTCCTTCGCATAATCGGGAAGGGTGTCGGCGAATTCCTTGAGGGACATGTTCATACTCCTTGGAAAGAAAAGGGCGCGGAAATCGCTTCCCGCGCCCCAGATGCGTCGACTGCCCGGGGGTCTCAGGCGGCCGGACGCAGAACCTCTTGACCTTCGGTCCAGTTACACGGGCAAAGCTCGTCGGTCTGGAGCGCGTCGAGTATGCGCAGCGTCTCCTGCGGGTTGCGGCCGACGTTGAGGCCGTTCACCGTGACATGCTGGATGACGTTGTCCGGATCGACGATGAAGGTGGCGCGATAGGCGACGCCCTCGTCCGGCGCGATGATGCCCAGCGCGTTGGCGAGCTCCTTCTTGTTGTCCGCGATCCACGGGAAGTCCGCGGCGGCGAGACGCTCGTCGGCCTTGCGCCAGGCATGGTGGACAAAGTCGGTGTCGGTCGAGGCGCCGATCAGCTGCGCGTCGCGGTCGGCGAAATCCTGGACCAGTTCGCCATAGCCGATGATCTCGGTCGGGCAGACGAAGGTGAAGTCCTTCGGCCAATAAAAGAGGATCTTCCACTTGCCGTTGGTCTCGCCAAGGTTGAGCGTCTCGCCCGCGGGGAGCGCGCTACCCTGCTGGACAGGAACGATGAGCGGGGGAAGTTTGTCGCCTACAGTCAGCATATATGAGAGGTCCTCTGGTTGCTTGGGATGAAAATGGTGGGGGATGCGCAGCAATGCGCGCCCGTGTGAGACGCGCATATAGGGGCTGGTTTCCATCGATCAAATTGATTATCCCAAATGCACTGATCGGAAGAGACGATAAATGGTCCCTACGCTTAAGCAGCTCCAATATCTGGTGGCGCTCGAGGACCATGGCCATTTCGGCAAGGCGGCCGAAAGCTGCTTCGTCACCCAATCGACGCTCTCGGCAGGCCTGCGCGAGCTGGAGGCGCTGATCGGGGTGACCCTGGTCGAGCGGACGCGGCGGGTGGTGCGCTTCACGCCCCTCGGTGCACGGATCTCGGACAAAGCCCGGCGGGTGCTGCGCGAGGCGGAGGAGCTGGCCGAGATGGCGCGGGCGGCCGGCAAGCCGCTCTCGGGCGAGCTCCGCATGGCTGTAATACCGACCATCGCGCCTTTCCTGCTCCCCGGCCTGCTGCCGAAGCTCCGGAAGGATTGGCCGGACCTCAAGCTGTACCTCCGCGAAGAGCCGAGCCAGGCGGCGTGCGACGGCCTCCACCGCGGCCAGGCCGATTGCGTGCTGCTCGCCCTCCCTTATGGCTGCGGCGAGGTGGAGGTCGAGGAGCTGTTCGACGACCGGCTGTTCGTCGCCTTTCCGCCCGGACATTTCGAGAAGCAGGCGCCGCGGACGGTTACCGCGGCGGCGATCGACGAGGACCGGCTGCTGCTGCTCGAGGACGGGCATTGCCTGAAGGACCATGCGCTCGCCGCCTGCAACCGGCCGGAGCTGCGCGCCGAGGCGGCGATGCTCGGTACTTCGCTCCACACCCTGGTGCAGATGGTGGCGAACGGGCTGGGCCTGACCCTGGTGCCTGAAATGGCGCTCGAAGCGGGCCTCCTGGAGGGAACGGGCGTGGTCGCCCGTCCGCTCGATGCCGAACATGCCGCCCGCCGCATAGCGCTCATCTGGCGCAAGGGCTCACCCCGCGAAAAGGAGTTCCGGCTGCTGGCCGAGGCGCTGAGGCAAGCACGCTGATCCGGGCGTCTGGCCGAAGTCGCGGCGTTGGGCTATGTTGTGCGGCGACGGAGGATGACAGATGTCCAGACTTTTCGTCCCCGCCCTCGCCGCCGCCGCGGTTTGGGGTCTCGCCGCCGCGGCTCCGCTGCAGGAACAGCCTGCTCCAACGGCGGCGGGAGAGACTGGCGACGAGCTCGCTTTCGCCACCGACGAGGCTGCGCGCATGACCGTCCCGGTCAGCATCGGCGGCCGGGGCTCCTACCGCTTCCTGGTGGATACCGGCTCCGAACGCACGGTGATCTCGCGCGAGCTGGCGGACCGGCTGGCGCTCGCTCCAGGCCGGAACGTGAGGCTCCACAGCATCAGCGAAGTGGCCAATGTCGAAACGGTGGTCATTCCCGCGCTCAACGTCAGCAAGCGGACCGTCAGGGACATCAACGCGCCGGCGCTTCGCCAGGACAATCTGGGTGCCGACGGAATGCTCGGCGTCGACAGCCTTCAGTCGCAGCGGGTGCTGTTCGATTTCAAGAAGCAGACCATGAGCATCGCGCCCGCCCGCCGATCTGATTATGTGACGCGAAACAGGGACGAAATCGTAGTGGAGGCGAGAAGCCGCTTCGGTCGGCTGATCCTCGCCGACGCTGCGATCGACGGGGAACGGCTCTGGGTGATCGTCGACACCGGGTCGCAAGTAACGCTCGGCAACGAGGCGCTGCGCCGCAAACTGTTCCGCAAGAAGAAGCTGGGGGCGGCGCTTCCGATCGAGCTGACCAGCGTCACGGGCGGAAAGCTGACCGTCGACTATGCGCGGGTGAGAAACCTCACCATCGGCGGCATCGCCATCGCCGACCTCCACATCGCTTTCGCGGACCTCCAGCCTTTCCGAAAGCTCGATCTGATCGACCGCCCGGCGATGCTGCTCGGCATGGATGTGCTCGGCTTGTTCGATCTCATTGCGGTCGATTTCGCCAACCGCAAGGTGATGTTCGACGTGCCGGACGTGTCGGGGCTGAACCCCGGCAGGCGAATGGCCTCGCTCGGCAGCGGCAGCGCGCGGGGCAAGTAATTCTCCTGCCTCAATCCATGTGCTTGAGGCCGACCCGCAGATAGTCCCAGCCGGTGATCAATGTCAGCGCGGCCGCCGCCCACAGGCTGGCGAGCCCGACATCGTGCACCCAGCCCCATTGCGGCACCGCGCCGGCGAGGATCAGCGCCCCGAGCGCGACCAGCTGGAGCGTCGTCTTCCACTTAGCCAGCCGGCTGACCGGCACCGAAATCTGCAGGCTCGCGAGGAATTCGCGCAGCCCCGAGACGATGATCTCCCGCAGCAGGATCACCATCGCAGGGACAAGGTGGGAGCCGTGGATCACCGGCTCGCCGCTCTCCTTGCGGGTCGAGACCAGCATGACGATCACGGCCGCGACCATGATCTTGTCGGCAATCGGATCGAGAAAGATGCCGAGCCGCGACACCGTCTTCTGTGCGCGGGCGAGATAGCCGTCGAAATAGTCGGTGATGCCGATGAGGCAGTAGAGCAGGAAGGTGATCGCGTAATCAAACCAGCTCGGCTTCCACAAAAGGAAGACAAGGATCGGCACCGCGAAGATGCGCGACAGGGTCAGGAGGTTCGGGAGGGTCAGCATTGCGCCCCCCATAGCGTGTCGAGGCGGCAAATGGGAGAGCGGCGGCTCCGCGGTCGCGCAGGCGCTTGCGCCGGGCGCGACTTTCGCCAATGAAGGCACGTCCTGATGAGTTTTCCTGGAGCTTTCGACCGATGCGTCTCCTCGCCGCCGCCTTTTTGCTCGCGACCGCCTCCGTCAGCGCGGAGGCCGCTCGCCCTGTCGCCTTCGCCTCCCAGGCGCAGCAGGGAGGCGCACTGGTGCTGCCGCTCCGCAATGCCGATCATCTCGGCCATGCGGAAAGCGTGCTGGACGCGGCCTCTCGCCAGGCGGTGGCGCGGGCGCTGAGGGACGCCGACTTCGACTTCTCCCGCGGCAGCATCCTGTCCCTCCGCGGCATCGGTCCCTGGTCCAAGATCGTCGTCGTCGGCACTGGTCCTATCCCGTTCGAAGCGGCGGCGGTCCAGGATTTCGGCGCCGCCGCCGCCCGCGAAACAGCGAACGAGAACGGCCCGGTGACGCTGGTTGCCCTCACCATCCCGTCGGCCGGTCCCGATGCTGCGCATCATCTCGCGCTGGGCGCGGAGCTCGCCGGCTATGAGTTCGACAAATACAAGTCCGCCGATCCGACCAAGCCCGTGCCGCAGGGGCGCAGCGCACCGCTTACTATCATCACCGGCGAGGTCGCACGCGCGCAGGCCAGCTATCGCCGCGAGGGACGCGCGCTCGCCGAAGCTGTCGCCTTCACTCGGGACCTCATCAACGAACCCGCCAACGTCATCTATCCCGAAAGTTTCGTTGATCGAGCGCGCGCCGCCTTTCGCGGTGTGGGCAACGTCGAGATCAACGTGCTCGACGTGCCCGCGATGGAGCGGCTCGGCATGGGATCGATCCTCAGCGTCGGAAAAGGCTCAGTTCGGCCGCCCCGCATGCTGATCGTCCATTATCGCGGCGCCGGCGGCGCGCCGCTCGTGCTCGCGGGCAAGGGCATCACCTTCGATTCGGGCGGCATCTCGCTGAAACCGGGCAGCGGCATGTGGGAGATGAAGGGCGACATGTCGGGCGCGGCCGCGGTGGTCGGCACCGCGCTGTCGCTCGCCCGCGCGCAGGCGCCGATCAATGTCGTTGCGATAGCCGCGCTCGCCGAGAACATGCCGGGCGGCAGCGCTTCGCGACCTGGCGATGTCGTTAAGGCCCTGAACGGCAAGACGATCGAAATCCTCAACACCGATGCCGAAGGGCGGCTCGTGCTTGCTGACGCGGTCGCCTATGCCGAGCGCGAATATCGCCCCGCCGTAATAGTCGACGTCGCGACTCTCACCGGCGCCAAGGTCACCGCGCTCGGCGACGAATATGCCGGTCTCTTCACGCGAAGCGACGCGCTCGCCGCCCAGTTGCTTGCCGCGGGCGAAACTACGGGTGAGCTGCTCTGGCGCCTTCCGCTCCACAGGAACTATGCCAAGGACATGTCGTCCCACATCGCCGACATCAAGAATGTGGTGGAAGGCGGCGGACCCGGCGCCGGCCTCGGGGCGCACTTCATCGGCTCGTTCGTGACCGAGGCGACGCCCTGGGCTCATCTCGACATCGCCGGCAACGAGATGGGGACCAGCTGGAGCCCAACCGTTCCGTCCGAAGGAGCGACCGGCTTCGGCGTGCGCCTGCTCGACGCTTTCGCGCGGAGCTTCCGTCCGGTTCCTGCGTCAGCCGAGGATAGTCAGTAAGCGCCAACGCCTGTAACAGCGCCGCTCGATGACTCCATCCCTCGCCCTGCTCGCCAAGCGGCGCTTCCTGCCCCTGTTCGCCACCCAGTTCCTGGGTGCGTTCAACGACAATCTCTACAAATCGGCGATGGTGATCCTCGCCACCTACGCGATCTATAACGACGAGACCAAGGAAGCGACCTTCAACGCCGTCGCCGGGGGACTCTTCATCCTCCCTTTTTTCCTCTTTTCGGCACTGGCCGGGCAGCTCGCGGACTCGATGGACAAAGCGCGGATCATCAGGTTCGTGAAGACTGCGGAAATATTCATCATGATCGGAGGCGCGGCGGGCCTCCTCCTGCACAATATCCCGCTGATGCTCGCGGCCCTGTTCGCGATGGGCGTTCATTCGAGCTTCTTCGGCCCGATCAAATATGCGGTGCTTCCCCAGCATCTGAAGCGCGATGAGGTGCTGGGCGGCACCGGTCTCGTCGAAGCCGGCACCTATGGCGCGATCCTGCTCGGCACCATAGCGGGCGGGCTGCTCGGCCGCCACCATGCCGAGATCGCCGCTGCGGGGGTCCTGATCGTGGCCGCGATCGGGCGCGTCACCGGCGGCAAGGTTCCCGCCGCCCCGCCGGAAGCGGACGCGCCGCCGCTCAAGATGGACTGGCATATCGTCCGCTCCTCCATCCGGCTGGTGAATGCGACGCTGCACATCCCGCGGCTGTTCCTCGCCATCGCCTCGATCAGCTTTTTCTGGGCTATGGGCGCGATCCTCGCCGCGCAGTTCCCGCCTCTGGTCAAGAACGTGCTCCACGCCAACGAGCAGGTAGCGACGCTCTTTCTCGCCATCTTCTCGATCGGGGTGGCGGTGGGATCGGTGCTGATCAACCGCCTGCTCGCCGGGCGGGTGCTGGCCAAATATTCGCCCGCCTCGGCGATCGCGATGGGATTGTTCGTGCTCCACCTTTACTGGAACTGCCTCGGCTGGCCGGTAAAGGATGGCGAACTGCTCGATCTCGACACCTTCGTCCGCATCGGCCAGGCCGAATGGATCATGTTCGACCTGTTCGGGGTGGCGGTCTCGGGCGGCATGTTCGTGGTGCCGCTCTACGCCTTCCTCACCACCACCGTACCCAAATCCGAGACGGCGCGGACCGTCGCCGCCAACAACATCGTCAATTCGGGGGCGATGGTGCTGTCGGCGCTGCTCCTGACCGTGCTGGTGCAGGCAGGGGTCTCGGTCGAAGGAACCTTGCTGATGGTGGCTATCGCGAGCGTCGGCGCGGCCTGGATCGCCTGGAAGCTCCACCTCGCCTGCGACGACGAGAGCTGCCGAACCAACTGAGATGGTGTGCGGCGCTAGCTGAAGAAGGTGCCGAAAAAGACGAGGCCCCCGGCCAGCGTCATCGTAAAGAGCTTGATATCGTCGACCGGCATCGAGCCGGGCGCCACCGCGCTCACCGTGATCGCCTGTGCGGTGATCCCCGGCACGAGCTGCCGGGCGCGGCGTCCGGCAGGAGAGGTGATGCTCTTCATACCGGAATAATTAACGACTTGTTTACCAGTTCCAATAATAAATGGTTAACGATTTGCGCCTGTCCCGGGCTGGGACAGCCCTGCGGCAGTCTGCCCCTGAAAGAAGCGGAGGCGAGAGGAGGAACTGGCCGTGGCTCAACGCGCCGCAGGCGCGGCTAGGGTCTGTCGGGATAGGGAGGCATCTATTCGCTCTCGCCGGCCGCATGCGACACGTCAGGACCTCGGTTCCAGCCGTTGGTCGAAGCGACGTGCTGTTGGTAGATTGGCGGGCGCGCGCTTCGGCCAGGAGTGCCAAGCCGTTCGCTGCGGCGCAGATGTGCGAGAAGTGCTTCTCCCCGCTTCTGCGCCGCACCCGCTCCTTTGCGCTCCCCGAACAGCCTATGGCCGGCGCGCTGCCTCATAGCCCCTCGGGGTGCCCGGTCGCCTCACTTTGGGCCTTGGCGAGCTCGCGTTCCGAATGTCCGACGGCGCCCCGCGACCGGCGGAAGACTGCAGGACTGCGGAAGCATGGCTCTTCGAAATACGGTGCATGGAGCCATCCACCAGACGGGCGGTCCATCTGCGGTTTTCGTGCAGCAATTGTTCGATGAGGTCGCGGCGAACGATCGTCGAACGATGGATGCGGACGAACGAGTCGGAGCCGAGCTTGTCGAGCATGCCACCGATCGTGCTGTGCAGCAAATAACTGCCGCCCGCGACATGGATCCGCACATAATCGCGTTCCGCGGTGACCATGTTGATATCGGCCGCTTCGACCCGACGGAGTCCCTGCTCGCAAGGCACCCAGATTTCTTCGGGCGGCTTGGAGACGGAGGTTCCGGGCGGCGGTTTGGCAAAGCGCTTGCAGACGAAGCTCGCTTCGTAGCGAAGCACCAGCTTCTGGAGCGTCTCGGACAGCTCCTCCATCTTTTCGTGATAGGTCTGGAGATCGGGCACTCCCACCTCGATGATGAAGTCGAAGGTCCCGGAAAGCTCGATCGAGTGGAGGACGAAGGAGGATTCGATGAGCTTGCGCTTGAACGTTCTCAATTCGTCGACCGGCGCCCGGTGATCGAACGAGAAGCAGATAATGACGCGCAACGCATGTTCAGCGGACTTGGAATTTTCCACCAAGGCCCTCCCCCCGACACCACCCCCACGATGTCTAAGTCAATAGAAGAGGAAAGGAAATCCCAATGCCAGATCCTGATCTTCAGCGCCCGGGCTGCGCCGCCAGCCTCGCCTCTTCCTCGTGCATGTAGCTTCGGGTGATCGGAAGGGCGCGGCGGTTGCGGATATACTGAACCTGGTAGTTGACCATGCCGCCGTGGCGGAAGCCCACCATGGTGTAGGCGAGATAGAATTCCCACATCCTGAAAAAGCGCTCGTCGTAGAGCGCGACTATCTCGGCCCGATGGCGCTGCACCCGGTCGTACCAGTGCGCGAGCGTATAGGCATAATGAAGCCGCAGCATCTCGACATCGGCCGCGATCATCTTCGTCTTCTCGCTCGAAGCGACGATCTCGGACAGAGCGGGGACATAATAGCCCGGGAAGATATATTTGTCGGTCCACTTGTTGGGGGGCGCCGGCCCGCCCATCCGCCCGATAGTATGGAGCAGCATCACCCCGTCCTCGGCGAGCAGCTCGCGGCACTTGCGGAAGAAGGTGAGATAATGAGGCGGGCCGACATGCTCGAACATGCCGACCGAGACGATCCGGTCGAACCGCCCTTCCACATCGCGATAGTCGAGGAGCTGAAACCGAACCCGGTCGTTCACCCCGGCCTCCATCGCGCGATGGCGGGCGACTTCGAGCTGCTCTTCGGAAAGGGTGATTCCGAGCACGTCGACGTCCGCCGCCCGGTTGAGGTAGAGCGCCATGCCGCCCCAGCCGCAGCCGATGTCGAGCACCTTCTGTCCCGGTTTCAGGTGAAGCTTGGCCGCGATAT
>DATMJS010000173.1:0-9209 GCA_035553755.1 Allosphingosinicella sp. | reverse complement strand
GACATTCTAACGGGGAGACAGGCCATGGTGGCTTCGCTGAAAGTCGTTTCCGACAGGAATAATCAGGATATGGACAGGCAAAAGGCCCTCGACGCGGCCCTCGCTCAGATCGACCGCGCCTTCGGCAAGGGCAGCGCGATGAAATTGGGTTCGCGCGAGGCGGTCCAGATCGAGACCATTTCAACAGGTTCGCTCGGCCTCGACATCGCCTTGGGTGTGGGCGGGCTTCCGCGGGGACGCATCATCGAGATTTACGGGCCGGAAAGCTCGGGCAAGACCACGCTCGCGCTCCACGCGGTGGCCGAGGCGCAGCGGAATGGCGGCACCGCCGCCTTCGTCGATGCCGAGCATGCGCTGGATCCGATTTATGCCAGGAAGCTCGGCGTCGATGTCGACGAGCTGATCGTCTCCCAGCCGGACACGGGCGAGCAGGCGCTCGAGATCACCGACACCCTCGTCCGCTCCAACGCCATCGACATCCTCGTCATCGATTCGGTCGCCGCGTTGGTGCCGCGCGCCGAGATCGAGGGGGAGATGGGCGACAGCCATGTCGGCCTCCAGGCCCGCCTGATGAGCCAGGCGCTTCGGAAGCTCACCGGCTCCATCGCCAAATCGCGCTGCACCGTCATCTTCATTAATCAGGTGCGGATGAAGATCGGCGTCATGTACGGCAATCCCGAGACGACCACCGGCGGCAACGCGCTCAAATTCTACGCTTCGGTGCGCCTCGACATCCGCCGCACCGGCCAGATCAAGGACCGCGACGACATTGTCGGCAACACCACCCGGGTCAAGGTGGTCAAGAACAAGGTCGCCCCACCGTTCAAGCAGGTCGAGTTCGACATCATGTATGGCGAGGGTGTCTCCAAGATGGGCGAGATCCTCGACCTCGGCGTCAAGGCGGGCCTGATCGAGAAGTCGGGCGCCTGGTTCAGCTACGACTCGATCCGGATCGGGCAGGGCCGCGAAAACGCCAAGCAGTATCTGCGCGAAAATCCGGATATAGCCGAGCGCATCGAAAAGGCCATTCGCGGTAATACCGAGCAGGTCGCCGAGGCGCTGATGACCGGCCCCTCAGCCGAAGACGACATCTGAGGCACGCTTTGGGGAAGTTGAGGGACGTCTAGCCTCAACTTCCTCACGTCATCCGGGCCGGGTGGCGGTTTCCTGGATTTCGACTTCAACCAGATCGTGCGTATCTTGACAGGGGCGGAGGTTCGCCCACCAGGCAACCGCCAGCGCCAGTCCGCCGCACGAGGTGAAGCCGATCAGGAAGGGTAGGGTGGTCCCGTCGAACTGCTGCCCGATCGTAAAGCCGATCAGCGCGCCGCCCATTGTCGTGATCGCTCCCTGCACCGAGGAGGCGGTGCCGGCAATATGCCCGAGCGGTTCCATCGCCAGCGCGCCGGCATTGGCCCCGATCATGCCGAAAGAGGCCATGGTCGCGGCCTGCAGCGCGACGAACAGCCATATATTTTCTCCAATCGTCTCCGCCACGAGCAGATGGAGGAAGGCGACGGCTGTGAAGGCGGCCAGCGCCGTCAGCAGCAGGCGCCGCGCCCCAAGCCGCATCACCAGCCGCGAATTGGCGTAGGAGCTGATCGTCATCGGCCCGGCAATGCAGGCGAAGACGATGCCGATCATCTCCGGCCGTCGGAACACGTCGAATACGATCTGCTGGATCGAATTGATAAAGGCGAACAACGCCCCCATCAGCAGTGTCTGAGCGACGGTGTTGCCGATTGACTGCCGGATCCGCAACGTTGTCCAGGCCGCTTCGCTTATGCTGACGAGCGACAGCGGCCGCCTGTGCTCCGGAGCGAGGGTTTCGGGGAGCCGCAGCATGATCCAGAGGGCGAGCGCGGCCCCGTAGACTCCGAGAATGATGAAGATGTGCCGCCAGGTCGCGATCGCAAGCACACCCTGGCCGAAGCTGGGTGCGAGGATCGGCACGATCATGAACACGATCATGGTGATCGACATGATCCGCGCCATGCCCGAACCCTGGTAGCGGTCCCGCACCACCGACACTACGAGCACCCGGGTCGCGGCGGCGGCGACGCCCTGCAGCGCGCGGGCAGCTAGCAACAGGGTGAAGCTGGAGGCGATCCCCGCCAGCAGCCCGAAGATGCCGTAGAGGGCGAGGCTCGCCACCAGCAGCCACTTGCGCCCGAACCGGTCCGAAAGCGGACCATAGATCAGCTGCGCCATTCCAAAGCCGAGCAGGTAGGAGGTGATGACGAACTGGCGCTGGTTGTCTTCGGTGACATCCAGCGCCTCGCCAATGGCCGGGAGGGCCGGCAGCATCGAATCGATGGCAAGCGCGTTCGACGCCATCAGCGCTGCCATCAAAGCGATGAATTCGCGCGTTCCCGGGCCGCGGCGGCCGTCCGTGTCCCTCGGCTGTTCCTGGTCGCGCATTGCCGCCCAGTGGCGCTTCCGGCGGCGCTAGACAAGCGCCCATCTTCGTTCCAAGCGGCTGCCGGAAGGAAAGGCAGGGGCGAAGCGATGATTGTTGTCCACCATCTCGAGAACAGCCGCTCGCAGCGGGTGCTTTGGCTGCTCGAGGAGTTGGGGCTTCCCTATGAAGTCCGCCGCTACGAGCGCGACGGCAAGACAATGCTGGCCCCGCCTGAGCTTCGAAGGGTGCATCCGCTCGGCAAATCGCCCGCGATCGAGGATGACGGCCGTATCATCGCCGAAAGCGGCGCCATCGTCGAATATCTGGTTGAAAAGGCCGAAGGACGGCTCGGTCCGCCGGCCAACAGGGATTCGGTGCTGCGCTACCGACACTTCCTTCATTATGCTGAAGGGTCGATGATGCCGCTGCTGTTCGCTCTGTTGGTGGTGAACCGGCTCGGCATCCTCGGCCGCCCGGCCAGAGCGCCTATCCAGAAGATGCTCGACCAGCATCTCGACTGGCTGGAGACCGAACTCGCCTCGCGGGCCTGGTTCGCGGGCAACGAGTTCACCGCCGCCGACATCATGATGAGCTTCCCCCTCGAAGCCTCGCGCTCCCGCGCCGGCCTCGGCACGAGCCGCCCCAACCTGATCGATTGGCTGGAGCGCATCCATGCACGCCCCGCTTATGCGGAGGCGCTCGCCAAGGGCGGCCCCTATGCTTACGCCTGACCGGCAGGACCGTTGACAAGCCGGCCCAAATCAAGGCGGATGGGTTCGAGAACCGAAGCCGAGGGGAATCACATGGAAGTCGAAAAGCGCGGCGGCATCTCGCTGCAGATGAAGATGCTGATCGGCTTCATCGTCGGTCTCGCGCTCGGCCTGTTCGTGCATATGACTCAGCCGGAAGCGGCCTGGGTGGAAACCGTCACCACCTACGTTACCGGCCCGATCGGCCAGATTTTCCTCCGCCTCCTCTTCATGCTGGTGATCCCGCTGCTGTTCTCGGCGCTGGTGCTCGGCATCGCCGAAATGGGCGACATCCGATCGCTGAAGCGGATCGGCATCAAAACCTTGATCTTCACCGTCGTGATCTCTTCCGTAGCCGTGCTGCTGGCTCTTGCGGTCGCCAATATCTTCGAGCCTGGTGCCGGCGTCGATCCGGCGCTTGCCCGCACGCTGCTCGCCGACGCCCGTGAAGGGGCGGGGGCGATCATCTCGACGGCGGAGGAAAAGCCGGCGGGGATTTCGACCTTCCTCAACATCATCCCCAACAACGTGGTCGCGGCGGCGGCGGATAACGACATCCTTGCGGTGATGTTCTTCGCCCTGGTGTTCGGCATCGGCCTTTTGCTGGTGAATACCCCGGCGACCGAGCGCCTCCAGGGGACGATCGAAGGCATCTTTCACGTGACGATGCGGCTGATCGGCATCATCATTCGCTTTGCCCCCGTCGCGATCGCCGCGTTCATGTTCAACCTCGCGGCGGTGTTCGGCTGGGATCTGCTCGTTCGCCTCGGCGCCTATGTCGGCGTGGTGCTGCTGGCGCTCGGCGCCCACATGTTCATCGTCTATCCGCTCGCGCTCCGCTTCCTCGGCGGCGTCTCCCCGATCTGGTTCTTCCGCCAGAGCCAGGAAGCGATGGTCATGGCCTTTTCCACCGCCTCGTCCAATGCGACGCTGCCTACCGCGATCCGGGTTGCCAATGACCGGCTGCGCCTGCCCCCGCGGGTCTCGCAGTTCGTGCTCACCATCGGCGCAACCGCCAACCAGAACGGCACCGCCATCTTCGAAGGCGTCACGGTCCTCTTCCTGGCGCAGTTTTTCGGCGTGGACCTCAATATTTGGCAGCAGGTCACCGTGCTGCTGATGTGCATCCTAGGCGGTATCGGCACCGCAGGCGTGCCGGCGGGGTCCCTGCCGGTGATCGCGCTGATCCTAAGCATGGTGGGCGTGCCGCCGGAGGGGATCGGCATCGTTCTCGGCGTCGACCGCTTCCTCGACATGTGCCGGACGACGCTCAACGTCACCGGCGACCTTACCGCCGCGGTGGTCGTGTCGCGGGGCGAGGAGGGGGCGCCCGCTGCAGTCGCCGCAAACAGCGCGGCCACGGTCGAGGCGCACCCCAGCTAGTTAGGCCGGTTCGAGCTCCCGGTGCACCACTTCCTCGGCGAGCTTGCCGTTGAGTTCGGCGAGATGGTCGAACTCGGCCTCGAAGGTGGCTAGGCCCTGGCTCAACGAGCGGAGTTCGGCTTCGAGCCCCTGAAGCTCCGATTCCGGCATCAGCGCCTCGACCCGGTCCCAGCGTGACCAGCCTTCGCGCGGCCCCATTCCGAGCATCTGCCCGCGGCGGCTGGCGATCGCCGAAGTGATGCGCGAAGTCGCGCTTCCGGGCGCCGTCACCACTATCCGGTGCACCGGCTCCAGCAGGTGCGGCGCCGCCGCGGCCAGCGCCTCGCTCATCGCGATGCGGCCCGCCGTTCGGAAGGCCAGCTCGGAGCTGTCGACGCTATGGTAGCTGCCGTCGGTCAGAGTCACCGCGACATCGACGACCGGGAAGCCGAGCGGCCCCTTCATCATCGCGTCCCTGACGCCCTGTTCGACCGCGGGTATATATTGCCTCGGCACCGCCCCGCCGTGGATCCGCTCCTCGAAGCGGAAACCCTCGCCGCGGGCGAGCGGCCTCAGCTCGATCACCACGTCGCCGAACTGACCGTGGCCGCCCGACTGCTTCTTGTGCCGCCCGCGCTGGGTGACGGATTTGCGGATCGATTCCTTGTAGCCGACCGTCGGCTGCGCCGAATCGACCGCCACGCCGTAGCGCCGCTTCAGCTTGGCGAGCGTCACCTTGAGATGCTCGTCGCTGACGCCTTTGAGGCGCGTCTCGTGATGGGCTTCGTCCTGCTCCCAGCTCAGGGAGGGGTCCTCCTCGACCAGCTTGTGAAGCGCGGTCGAGAGCCGGACATCGTCCTTGCGGTCGCGAGTGGTGATCGCCAGCGCATAATTGCTTGCGGGCAGGTCGGGCCGTACGGTCGGGGCGGCGTTGCCGCTGGCGCTCAGCCAATCACCGGCATGGACCGTCTCGGTTTTGGCGATTGCGACGATTTCGCCGGCCTCCGCTTTGGCGAGCTTCGCCGTCTTCTCGCCCTGCAGGGTGAACAGCGCGCCCACCCTGACGGGGCTCCCGTCCCTGTCCTTGAGCTCCGTCCCCTCGCTCAAGGTGCCGCCGAACACCCGCGCCAGCGCGAGGCGGCCGACCGACCCGCCGTGCGAGATCTTGAAGACGAAGGCGGAGGCGCCAGTCGCGCCGAGCCGCTCGGCGGCGGCGGCCGGGGCAGGGGCCTCGTGCCGTAGCGCCTTCATCAGCCGCCGCACTCCGAAGCCGTTGAGCGCCGAGCCGAAGAATACCGGCACGCCGAGATTTTCGCGCGTCTCCCTGGCGAGGTCGGCGAGCACGGTCGGCAGGTCCGGCGTTTCGTCCATCAGCAGCTGCTCGAGCAGGATATCGTCATGGTCGGCGAGCTGCTCCAGCATGTGGAAACGCTCGCTCGCCTCGCGCTCGGCGAGATCGGCTGGGATTTCGGTGCGCTCGGAGGGCTTGCCCGGGCGATAGTGGAAGGCGCGTTCGAGAGCGAGGTCGACGAAGCCCGTGATCTTCTCGCCTTCCCTGATCGGTATCTGGCGGGCGATCAGCGGCGAAGCGCTCATCGGCTGCAGCGCCTCGAGCAGCGCCTGGATCGAGCCTCGCGCCTGGTCGATCTTGTTGACGAAGATGGCGTGGGGGACGCCGAGCGCCTCGAGCTGCCGAAGCGCGGGTTCGGCAAGGTGCGCCCGGTCGGGGTCGGGATCGACCACCACCACGGCGAGGTCGGCCGCCGCAATCCCGAGCATCCCGTCGGCCGAAAAGCCGACCGAGCCCGGACAGTCGATCAGGGCGAAACGGTCGCCGAGGAAGTCGAAGCGGCAGAGGTTGATCTCGGTCGAGCCCTGCCGTGCCCGCGCTTCCGGGCTCGCGTCGCCGACGCTGGTTCCCGCGTCGACCGAACCCTGGCGGTCGATCGCCCCGCTCGCGAACAGAAGCGCTTCGGCGAGGCTGGTCTTGCCCGCGCCGCCTGGGCCCACCAGGGCCACCGCTCTCGTGCCTGCTGATCTCTCCGGCATAAATCTCTCCTCCGTCCGCCCCGTTCGCTCGTGGGTGGCGCGATCCGCGAAGAGCGCGTTACGCGCCGTCGAAACCCTCACGTTCCTCCTATCCGGGCTCAAGCGCAAGGGGATCATTCGAGGAACGCGATGCCGCGCTGGAGGGTTTAGACGAACGGGATCACGAGGCGAGGCGAAGAGGAGAAGAGATGGCGCATCCGTTCACTCTCCCGACACTCGCCGCTCTCGCAGTGGGCGGCGCCGGCCTTGGCGTCTATCTCGGCAAGAGCGCCATTTCGGAGATCGATCCGCTCTATTTCAGCAGCCCATATTCCGAGAGCAAATTCTTCGCGGACCTGGTTCCGAACCCTCCCGGCGACGGGGTGCCTGCAAACATCCAAAATATCTCGCTTCCCACCGATTATGGCACCGGCTGCGTCGGCTGCCGGATGCAGGCCGAACTCTATCATCCGGTCACCGAGGTGCGGATCCCGGTCTACTCCGTCCCCTATGCCTACGAACCGGTGCGGCCGGATCAAGGCGTCGAGGAGATCGACAGCGATTCCAAACTCGCCCGCCGCGCGGCTCGCGAAAGCATCGAACGCTACGCCCATTATCAGGTGTCGAGCGAAGAGCCTGCGAGACTGACCCGCGCAGCCTCACCCAAGGCCGGAGAAGGCGAGGGCCAGGGCGGGCCCGGCTGCGAGGCCGAAAGCCAGTGCGAAGGCGATCCGACGCCGGGAATCTGATCCCGCTCCTCGCTTGCCCCTCAGGGCATGCTCCCTTACATCGCGGGGCATGACCTCGACCAACGACATCCGCCGCTCCTTTCTCGATTATTTCGGGAGCGAAGGCCATGCCGTGGTGCCCTCGGCGCCGCTGGTGCCGCACAACGATCCCACCCTGATGTTCGTCAATGCCGGCATGGTGCCGTTCAAGAACGTCTTTACCGGCCTCGAGACGCGGCCCTATTCCACCGCCGCGTCGAGCCAGAAATGCGTCCGCGCGGGCGGCAAGCATAACGATCTCGACAATGTCGGCTATACGGCCCGCCACCATACCTTCTTCGAGATGCTGGGGAATTTCTCGTTCGGCGACTATTTCAAGGAGCAGGCGATCCACCACGCATGGACCCTGCTGACAAAAGAATGGGGGCTGGACCCGAACCGGCTCACCACCACCGTTTATCACACGGACGATGAAGCCTTCGATCTCTGGAAGAAGATCGCCGGCCTGCCCGAAAGCCGCATCATCCGCATCCCGACCTCCGACAATTTCTGGGCGATGGGCGACACCGGTCCCTGCGGCCCC
Organism: Allosphingosinicella sp.; assembly: GCA_035553755.1. GTDB lineage: Bacteria > Pseudomonadota > Alphaproteobacteria > Sphingomonadales > Sphingomonadaceae > Allosphingosinicella. Next base: position 1,358 of record DATMJS010000173.1, on the reverse strand, counting down.
TGCTCGGAAATCTTCTTCGATCATGGCGACCACATCCCCGGCGGCCCTCCCGGCTCTCCGGACGAGGACGGCGACCGCTTCGTCGAGATCTGGAACCTGGTCTTCATGCAGTTCGAGCAGGAGGATAATGAGATCGTCCGCGACCTCCCCAAGCCGTCGATCGACACCGGCATGGGACTGGAGCGGATCGCGGCGGTCCTTCAGGGCGTCCATGACAATTACGACACCGACACCTTCAAGGCGCTGATCTCCGCCAGCGGAGAGCTGACGCGCACCGACACGACCGGCGAGCGCCGGGCAAGCCACCGAGTCATAGCGGACCATCTGCGCGCCTCCGGTTTCCTCGTCGCGGACGGCGTGCTCCCGGCCAATGAAGGCAGGGGCTACGTTCTTCGTCGCATCATGCGGCGCGCCATGCGCCACGCCCACCTGCTCGGCGCTTCCGAGCCGCTGATGCACCGCCTGGTACCCGCCCTGGTGGCCGAAATGGGCGCCGCCTATCCCGAGCTCGTCCGCGCCCAGCCTTTGATCGAGGAAACGCTGAAGCTGGAGGAAACCCGCTTCCGCCAGACGCTCGCCAACGGTCTTCGCCTGCTCGACGAAGCCACGGCCGGCATGAAGCCTGGCAACACGCTCTCGGGCGACGTCGCGTTCAAGCTATACGACACTTACGGCTTCCCCTACGACCTCACCGAAGACGCGCTCCGGGCGCAGGGCTACGGCGTCGACCGCGCCGGCTTCGATGCCGCAATGGCCGAGCAGAAGGCCGCCGCCCGCGCCGCCTGGAAAGGCTCCGGCGAAAAGGCGTCCGACGACATCTGGTTCGATATTGCGGAAGAGCATGGCTCCACCGAATTCACCGGCTATTCCGGCCATGAAGGGGAGGGGCAGCTCCTCGCCATCGTCAAGGACGGCAAGCGCACAGAGCGCGCCGAAGCCGGCGCTGAAGTCGTCTTCATCCTCAACCAGACCCCCTTCTACGGCGAAAGCGGCGGTCAGATGGGCGATGCGGGATCGCTCAGCAATATCAACGGCTTCGAAGCGGAAGTTAATGATACATCGAAGCCGCTGGGCCGCCTTCACGCCCTGCACGGCAAGGTTTTGAAGGGCAGCATCGCCATCGGCGATACCGTCCATCAGCAGGTGGACGCCGAACGCCGCGCCCGAGTCCGCGCCAATCACAGCGCCACCCATCTCCTCCACGCCGCCCTGCGCCATCGCCTCGGCGGCCACGTCACTCAAAAAGGCAGCCTCGTCGCGCCGGATCGCCTCCGCTTCGACTTCTCCCACCCCAAGGCGCTGACGTCCGAAGACATCGAGGCGATAGAGGCCGAGGTGAACCGCCATATCCGCGAGAA
>DATMJS010000172.1:0-8606 GCA_035553755.1 Allosphingosinicella sp. | reverse complement strand
CAGCACAGGCGCGAGGCCACTCACGGTCGTTTCGACCTCGGGAAGCTCAGGCATGGTTGGTCCTGTTCATTTCGCCCCTTCCCCTGCTAGAGGCGCAGGCGATGGACAAGGTTTCTTTCGGCTACCAAGAGGTCGACCCCGCCGAAAAGACGCGGCGGGTGCGCGGCGTCTTCTCAAGCGTCGCTTCGAGCTACGACCGGATGAACGACTTCATGTCCGCGGGCATGCACCGCCACTGGAAGAACCAGTTCGTCCGCAAAGTTAAGCCGCGACGCGGGGAGAAGATCCTCGACATGGCTGGAGGTACCGGCGATATCGCCTTCCGGCTGGCCCCGTCGGGCGCCGAGATCACCGTGGCCGACATCAATGCCGAGATGCTGAAGGTCGGAATGGACCGCGCAGAGGCCCGCCGGATACTCGGCCTCATCTGGGCTGAGGAAAATGCCGAGAAGCTGACCTTCACGGACCGAAGCTTCGATGCCTATACAATCGCATTCGGCATCAGGAACGTCACGGACATCCCTGGCGCGCTCCAGGAGGCGCACCGGGTGCTCAAATATGGCGGCCGCTTCTTCTGCCTAGAATTCTCGACCACCACGTGGCCGGGCTTCAAGCAACTGTACGACGCCTATAGCCACCATGTGGTGCCCAGGATCGGCCGCGCCGTCGCCCGCGATGAGGACAGCTACCGCTACCTCGTTGAGTCGATCCGCCGGTTCCCGGACATGCCGACCTTTGCCTCAATGATCGAAAAGGCGGGTTTCGCACGCGTCTCGGCCGAGCCGATCCTCGGCGGCGCGGTCGCAATCCACAGCGGCTGGAAGGCATGATCCGCCTTGGCGCGTCGTGCCCCCGCGCAGGCAGGGGTCCAGCTAAAGGAAAGGCCCTGGGCTCCCGCTTCCGCGGGAGCACATCTCCATGACCGCTCCGGCAGTCCATGTGTGGCGGCTCCTGAAATGGGGGCGAGTCCTCGCCCGCCACGGCGCGCTGCGCGGGATCGAGCGCGATCCGAACACGCCTGCGCCGGTGCGGCGGCTGGCGCGGATCGCGCGCTTCGGTGCGCGGGTGCCGCGGGTGCCGACCTATGCGACCGCCTTTACCGATATCGGCCCTGCGGCGATCAAGTTCGGCCAGGCACTGGCGACTCGCCCGGATCTTGTCGGGCCTGAAGCCGCTCGCGAGCTCCAGCGGCTCCAAGACAGCTTGCCGCCCGCCCCGTTCGAGCAGATCCGCGCAAGCATCGAGCAGGCGCTCGAGGGGCCGCTCGAGAATTTCTATTCCGAGTTCGATCCCGAGCCGGTCGGCGCCGCCTCGATCGCGCAGGTGCACCGCGCAGTGACGACCGAAGGGCGGCTGGTTGCGGTGAAGGTGCTTCGCCCGGGCATCGAAGAGGAGTTCGCACGGGCGCTCGACACCTATGAATGGGCGGCAGCCCAGGTCGAAAGCATGGGCGGGGAAGCCGCTCGCCTCCGCCCGCGCCTGGTGGTCGCCCATTTCCGCCAATGGACGATGCGCGAACTCGATCTTCGACGCGAAGCCGCATCGGCCTCCGAGCTTCGCGAGGGAATGGTCGCGGAAAGCGGCTTTTTCGTGCCTGAGGTCGACTGGTCCCGAAGCGCCCGGCGGGTGATGACGATGGACTGGATCGACGGCATCAAGCTCACCGATCGAGAGGCTCTGGTCGAGGCCGGACACGACCTCAAGGCACTCGCCGCGACCCTCGTCCGCGCCTTCCTCCGCCAGGCGGTGGTGGACGGCTTCTTCCACGCCGACCTTCACCAGGGCAATCTCTTGGCGCTTCCGGACGGCCGCCTTGCCGCGATCGATTTCGGGATCATGGGCCGCATCGACCGCCAGGCGCGGCTTTGGCTGGCCGAAATCCTCTACGGCCTCATCGTCGGCGACTATCGCCGGGTCGCCGAAATCCATTTCGAGGCGCAGTACGTGCCCTCGCACCACAATATCGAGGAGTTCGCGACCGCGCTTCGCGCGGTCGGTGAGCCGATCCGCGGCTTGCCAGTAAAGGACATTTCTATCGGTCAGATGCTGGACGGCCTCTTCACCATCACCCGCGACTTCGACATGCCGACGCAGCCGCACCTCCTCCTCCTCCAGAAGACGATGGTGATGGAGGAAGGAGTCGCGACCGACCTCGATCCCGACATCAACATGTGGGAGACCGCCGAGCCGTTCCTGCGCGAATGGTTGCGCAGCGAACTCGGACCCGAAGCCCGGATAGCCGACGAAATCGTGCGGAATCTCCGCACGCTCCGTAAGCTCCCCGAGATGATCCGCCGGATCGATTATTACTATCCGCCTCCCGGCGCCGCCCCGCCCGCGCCTCCGCTTCGCGACGTGGTCGTGGTGCAGCCGCGCCATTATGGGCGCTATTTGCTCACCGCGATCGTTTCGGGCGCGGCTGGCGCTGCGGCGGCATTGCTCCTACTTTAGGCCGATGCGGGGCAAGCGCATCCTCCTGATCGTCGGCGGCGGCATCGCGGCCTACAAGGCGGCCGAGCTCATCCGGCTGATCCGGAAAGCGGGCGGCGAGGTGACCTGTGTGCTCACCGGCGGCGGCGCGCATTTCATCACCGAGATGACGCTCGCCGCCCTTTCCGAAAACAAGGTCTATACCAGCCTCTGGGACCTCAAGGACGAGGTCGAGATGGGGCATATTGAGCTGTCGCGGGCGGCGGACCTGGTGGTGGTCGCCCCGGCGACGGCCGACCTCCTCGCCAAGATGGCGGCCGGAATCGCCGACGACCTCGCCACCACCCTGCTTCTCGCCACCGACAAGCCGGTGCTCGCCGCGCCTGCGATGAACGTGCGCATGTGGCAGCATGAAGCGACCCGGCGCAACGTCGCGCAGCTCGCACAGGACGGCGTCCGCATCCTCCGGCCGGACGAAGGCGAGATGGCCTGCGGCGAATATGGGCCGGGGCGGCTGCCGGAGCCGGAGGCGATCCTCGCCGCAATCCGGGAGTATTTCGGCCATGGCGCCGAACGCCTGGCGGGCCGCCGCATCATCGTCACGGCGGGCCCTACCCACGAGCCGATCGATCCCGTCCGGGTGATCGCCAACCGCTCCTCGGGCAAGCAGGGCTTTGCCATCGCGGAGGCGCTTGTAGCGCTGGGAGCTGAAGTGACTTTGGTGGCGGGGCCGGTGTCGCTCGAGACGCCGGCGGGAGTCGCCCGCATCAACGTCACGACCGCGGCAGAAATGGGCCAGGCGATCGCTCAGGCGCTCCCGGCCGACGCAGCGGTGATGGTCGCCGCGGTAGCCGACTGGCGTGCCGAGGCCGCGCCGGGCAAGCTCAAGAAGAACGGCAATCCGCCGGTCCTGACGCTGGTGGAGAATGAGGACCTGCTCGCCAAGCTTGCTTCATCCCCGCAGCGCCCCACTCTCGTAATCGGCTTTGCCGCCGAGACGGATGATGTGGTCGAGAACGCGCGGGCAAAGCTTCAGCGCAAGAGTTGCGACTGGATCGTCGCCAACGACGTATCGGGGGACGTGATGGGGGGGGAAGACAATAAGGTCCACCTGGTCACGAGGGCAGAAGTGGAAAGCTGGGACCGCGCCTCGAAACGCGAGGTGGCAAAACGGCTCGCGGCGAGGATCGCCGACCATCTAGGGGGGATGGAAGAATGAAAACTGACTGGCTCTTGCTGACGCCGCTCGCGCGTTTCAGCGACGCCGGATTGCTGCTGCTCCGCTGGGTAACCGGCGCTTTTCTCATCTACCAGAGCCATGACAATGTCTTCAGCCAGGAACGCATGGTCGAATTCGAGAAATTCCTTGCCCAATTCAACTTCATCTATCCGGAGTTGATGGCGCCGCTCTCCGTCTATGCCCAATTTTTGTGCGCCATTGCCTTCATCCTGGGTCTGCTGACGCGTTGGGCAGGGCTTGTCACCGCCTTCAACTTCATCGTCGCCGTCTGGATGGTGCACTGGCCGCAGGATTTCCCCGGCTGGTGGCCGGCGCTGATCCTGGTCTTTCTCGGAATCCTGTTTGCGACACACGGGGCAGGCCGCTACTCCGTGGACGCGCTGCTGGCGAAGCGGAGGGACGATGATCGACATAGAGCTGAAGCGGTTGCCGCACGGTGAGGGCCTCCCCCTCCCTTCCTATGCGAGCGAGCATGCCGCTGGGCTCGACGTGGTTGCGGCCGAGGGCCTGACGCTCGTGCCCGGGGCGCGCCACGCGGTGGCGACCGGCTTCGCCATCGCCATTCCCGAAGGCTATGAAGTACAGGTCCGCCCGCGCTCGGGACTCGCGCTCAAGCACGGCATCACCTGCCTCAACACGCCCGGCACCATCGACAGCGACTATCGAGGCGAGGTGAAGGTGATCCTCGCCAATCTCGGCTCCGATCCGTTCGAGGTCGTGCGGGGCGAGCGCATCGCGCAGCTGGTGCCCGCGCCGGTGCTGAGGGCGGCATTTCGCGAAGTGGAGAGCCTCGCCGACACGGCGCGGGGGGCCGGCGGCTTCGGCTCCACGGGGCGGTGATCCTTAGCGATACCCAGCTCGACCGCTACGCCCGCCACATCGTCCTGAAGGAGATCGGCGGCGAAGGGCAGCGCCGGCTGCTGGACGCTCGGGTGACGGTGATCGGCGCGGGGGGAATCGGATCCCCGGCGATCCAGTATCTGGCGGCAGCGGGGATCGGTCGGCTCCGGGTCATCGACGACGATGCGGTCAGCCTCGACAATCTCCAGCGTCAGATATTGTTCGGCACGGACGCTGTCGGCCGCCCGAAGACCGAGGTGGCGGCGGAGGCCGTCGCCCGGCTCAACCCCGATATTTTGTTCGAAGCCGTGGCCCGCCGGCTTGAAGCTTCCAATGCCGGGGATCTGCTCGAGGGCTCTGACCTGGTGCTCGACGGAAGCGACAATTTCGCGACCCGGCTCGCCGTCTCCGACTATCTCACCGCCGCTCGTATCCCGCTCGTCTCGGCGGCTATCGGCCAGTTCCAGGTCCAGATCGGCACCTTCCTCGGCTGGCAGGAGGGCAAGCCCTGCTATCGCTGCTTCGTGGGAGATGCGTTCGACGCGGAGGATTGCGACACTTGCTCCGAGCTCGGGGTGCTGGGTGCGATGGCCGGTATCGCGGGGAGCTGGGCGGCGCTGGAGGCGATCCGCCAGATCGCCGGCTTCGGGGCGCCGTCCGCCGGCAAGCTCCACATTTTCGACGGGCTCGAGCCGGGGATGCGGACGATCCGCATCGTCAAGGATCCCGCCTGCCGCGGCTGCCGGCCTCACCCCGGCAGCAGCGCCTCCAGCTGAAACAGGCTCGGCACGGCGAGAAGCAGCCCGAGCACGAGGTCGAAAATCCGGATTCGGTGCATCAGCGTTCCGCGCGAGCGGCTGTAAATGTCTTTGAGCGTGATGAGCAGGATCGAAAGGCCGCAAAAGGCCGTGACCGCAAGAATGAAGATGAACGGCCACAGCAAGGGCTCCTGCCAGGCGGCATAGGCCGGCCACAGGATGAGGGCGACAAGCCCGGCGGTGACACCCAAACCGGTCGCGCGGCCGATCGTCCAGGCCTTCAGCATGGCTACTGCGCCGCGGGAATGGCGATCAGCTCGATCGTGAACAGCAGGGTCGCGCCGCCGGGGATCGGGCCCCTGCCCTTGGCGCCATAGGCGAGATGCCAGGGGATCGCGAATTCGTAGGTGTCCCCGACCTCCATCAGCGGCACGCCTTCCTGCCAGCCCTTGATCAGGCGCGGCAGCGGGAAGGTGGCCGGCTCGCCGCGCGCGACCGAGCTGTCGAATTCGGCGCCGTAGATGAAGCGGCCGACATAATGGATGGTGACGGTGTCGGTGGGGCTCGGCTTCGCGCCGCCGGAGCCGGGCTTGACCTCGCGATAGCGGAGCCCCGAAGGAGTCCGCAGCCAGCCGCCCGAGCGATCGAGCTCGTACAGGTGAAGCATCTGGCGGTTGTGATAATCGGCGTCGCGCTCCACCGGCGCGGGCTCAGGGGCCTGGGCGGCCGCCAGAGCCGGCAGAGCCGCGGCGAGCAAAGCCATGATCGTTCGCATCGTCATCCCTTCTTCTTCGCGGGCGTTTTCTTCGCGGGCGCCTTCCTGCGCGCCGGCGCCTTGCGGCTCTTCTGGGCGGGCCCCTTGGCGGCGCGCTCGTCGAGCAGCTGCGCGGCTTCCTCCAGCGTCAGCTGGTCCGGAGCGACCGTCTTGGGCAAAGTCGCGTTGGTGCTGCCGTCGGTGACATAGGGGCCGAAGCGGCCTTCCATCAGCCTGATCTCGGCTTCGGTCCGGGGATGCGGGCCCAGCACCTTCAGCGGCTCGCGCGAGCCGCGGGCGCGGCCGCCGCCGCCCGCCGCGTCGGCAAGCTTCGCCACCGCGGCGTTCATGCCCGTTTCGAACACTTCGGCGGTGGAGCCGAGCTTTGCATATTTGCCGTCATGCGCAAGATAGGGGCCGTAGCGGCCGATGCTCGCCGTGATTGGCTGCCCGGTCTCGGGATGGTTGCCGACGGTGCGGGGGAGCGAGAGAAGCTTCACCGCCAGGTCGAGGTCGAGCTCGCCCGAATCCTTTGGGATCGAGGCGCGCCTGGCCTCCTTGCCCTCGCCCATCTCGACATAGGGGCCGAAGCGCCCCGTTTTCTTGACGATGTCCTCGCCGGTCTCTGGATGCTGGCCCAAAAGCTCCGGCCCGGAATCGCCACCCGTTTCCTCGCCGCCCTGGGCGAAGCGGCGGGTGAACTTGCATTCGGGATAGTTGGAGCAGGCGACGAACGCCCCGAAGCGGCCGCCGCGCAGCGCGAGACGCCCCTCGCCGCAGGCCGGGCAGAGGCGCGGATCGGAGCCGTCGCCGCGCTCCGGGAACAGCCATGGGGCGAGGAACTCGTCGAGCGCCGCGGTGATCTCCGACGGCTTCTGCTCCATGATTTCTGCGGTCTTGGGCTTGAAGTCCCGCCAGAAGGCTTCGAGCACCTTCTGCCATTCGGCGCGGCCGCCCGAAATGTCGTCGAGCTCGTCCTCGAGATGGGCGGTGAAGTCGTAGGAGACGTAGCGCTCGAAGAAGCGCTCGAGGAAGGCGGTCAGCAGCCGCCCGCTCTCCTCCGGATAGAAGCGGTTCTTCTCGACCCGGACATAGTCGCGGTCCTTCAGCGTCTGGAGGATGGCGGCATAGGTGGAGGGACGGCCGATGCCGAGCTCTTCCATCTTCTTGACCAAGCTCGCCTCCGAATAGCGCGGCGGCGGCTGAGTGAAATGCTGCTCGGCATGGACCGACTTCTTCGCCGGCGCGTCGCCTTCATTGAGACGCGGCAGACGGCGCGATTCCTCGTCGTCCGGCTCGTCGCGGCCTTCCTCGTAGAGCGCCATGAAGCCGGGGAAGAGCACCACCTGGCCAGTCGCGCGGAGCATCGTCTGGCCGGTGCCGTCAGATAGGTCGACGCTGGTCCGCTCGAGCCGCGCCGAGGCCATCTGGCTGGCGAGCGCGCGCTTGAAGATGAGGTCGTAAAGGCGGGCGTGGTCGCCGGAGCCCGCGCGGTCGCGGCTGAAATCGGTGGGGCGGATCGCCTCATGCGCTTCCTGCGCGTTCTTGGCCTTGGTGACATAATGGCGCGGCTTGTCGGGGACGTAGCCGGCATCGTAGCGCGCCGTCACTGCCCGCCGCGCCGCCGAAACCGCTTCGGGCGCCATGTCGACGCCGTCGGTGCGCATGTAGGTGATCGCCCCGTCCTCGTAGAGCCCCTGCGCGATCCGCATCGTGTGGCTCGCCGCAAAGCCCAGTTTGCGCGCCGCTTCCTGCTGGAGGGTTGAAGTGGTGAAGGGCGGCGGCGGGTTGCGGGTGAGCGGCCTGGTCTCGACCGAGGAGACGGTGAAGCGGCCGGCCTCGACCGCGGCCCTGGCGGCCTCGGCGGTGCCGGCATCCCCGATGCTGAGCCGGTCGATCTTCTCGCCCCTGAAGCGCACCAGCCGCGCGAGGAATTCGGTGCCGTCCGATTCCATCGTCGCGGCGACGCTCCAATATTCCTGCGGCTCGAACAGCTCGATCTCGCGCTCGCGGTCGACGATCAGCCGCAGCGCCACCGACTGGACCCGGCCCGCCGACTTGGCGCCCGGAAGCTTGCGCCACAGCACCGGCGATAAGGTGAAGCCCACCAGATAATCGAGCGCTCGGCGGGCGCGATAGGCGTCGATCAGGTCGGCATCGAGCTCGCGCGGACGCTGCATCGCCTCGGTGACCGCCGACTTGGTGATCGCGTTGAACGTGACCCGCTCGACATGGGCGGGGAGCGCCTTCTTCTTCAGGAGCACTTCCTGCACGTGCCAGCTGATCGCTTCCCCCTCGCGGTCGGGGTCGGTGGCGAGGATCAGCGCGTCAGCCTTCCTGGCCTCATCGGTGATCGCCTTCAATTGCCGCGCCTTGTCCGCGTAGGTCTCCCATTCCATCGCGAAGCCCGCGTCGGGATCGACCGACCCGTCCTTGGGCGGCAGGTCGCGGACATGGCCGAAGGAGGCGAGCACTCGGTGCCCCGGGCCGAGATATTTCTCGATGGTCCGCGCCTTGGCGGGCGATTCGACGACGACGAGCTTCATGGAGGGGGACGATCCTTTACGCGTATACGCGCGTAGGG
>DATMJS010000171.1:0-8449 GCA_035553755.1 Allosphingosinicella sp. | reverse complement strand
GCGGTGCGGCGATTTATGTCGCCGAGCATGCGCCCCGCAACAAGCGCGGTTTCTATACCGGTTTCATCCAGGCGAGCGTCGCGGGCGGCTTCCTCCTGAGCCTGCTGGTCGTGCTCGCGACCAAGGCGGCGGTGGGGGCCGAGGCCTGGGCCGCCTGGGGCTGGCGCATTCCCTTTCTCTTCTCGATCCTGCTTCTCGCCATCTCGCTGTGGATGCGGCTGAAATTGAACGAGAGCCCGGTCTTCCGGGCGATGAAGGAGAAGGGACAGCTGGCGCGCAATCCGCTGAAGGAGAGCTTCGCCACCCGCCGCAACGTGAAGCTGATCATGGTAGCCATGCTGGGCATCGCCGCCGGCCTGACCGTGATCTGGTACACCGCCCATTATTCGACCCTGTTCTTCCTCCAGAACAGCCTCAAGGTCGACGAGACGGTCGCCGCGGCCATTGTCGGCCTGAGCGTGGTGATCAGCTTCCTCTGGTTCGTGCTGTTCGGCTGGCTGTCGGACAAGGTGGGCCGCAAGAAGCCGATCTTGATCGGCTATGCAGCGACTTTGCTGCTCCTCTTCCCCTTGTTCCACATGATCGCCGACGCCGCCAATCCCGGCCTTGCCGAAGCGGGGCGAAGGGCGCCGATCGTCGTCGCCGGACCGGACTGCGCCTACAACCCCTTCGCCACCAAGGGGCAGGCGACCGAATGCGGGAAGCTGCTCGATTATTTCTCGAAAAAGGGCGTTCATTACACCAAGGCGGAAGCGCCGGCCGCAGGCGTCAGCATAGGCGGCCGCGCCGTCGCCGATACCAGCCCGGAGAATCTCGACCGGGCTCTTGCCGCCGCCGGCTACAGCTTCGACAAGGTCTATCCGTCGAACGGCCAACTCCTCCGCATCCTTTTCGCCATCGTCGTGATGGGCCTGCTTTCCGGCCTCACCTACGGGCCGGTGGCCGCTTTGCTGACCGAGCTCTTTCCGGGCCGGATCCGCTACAGCTCGATGTCGATCCCTTACCATATCGGCACCGGCTATTTCGGCGGCTTCCTGCCCTTCATCAGCCAATATATCGTGGCGCGGACCGGCGATCCATTTGCCGGGCTGTGGTACACGATCGGCGTGGTCGCGATGGCGCTGGTGGTCACGCTGCTCTGGCTTCCGGAAACGGCGGGGAAGGAATTGGACTAGCGGACGCGGCGGCGCTATCCGCGCTCTCGTGATCCTGCCCCACGCCCCCAACCGCCTGAAGATAGACGGCGACGCGCTGGTTGCGAACTGGCGCTGGCTGGCGGCGAGAAGCGGGAGCGCGGCTTGCGGCGCGGCGGTCAAGGCGAACGGCTACGGCGTCGGCGCCAGCGAGACGGTGCTTCGGCTCGGGCGGGCCGGCTGCCGCGACTTTTTCGTAGCGGCCTGGGCGGAAGCCGAGCCTTTGCTGCCGTTCGTCGGCGATGCTTCCTTGTCCGTGCTGCACGGCCTTGCCGAGGAAGATATTCAACATGCCGTGGGCTCGTCGGCGCGGCCGGTGCTCAACACGGCCGCGCAGGTGAAGCGCTGGAAGGACAATGCGCCGGCCCGTCCCTGCGACGTGATGATCGACACGGGCATCAACCGGCTCGGCCTTTCGGCGGCCGATGTCGGGGAGGGGCTGCTCGACGGGCTCGCCATCGACACGCTGATGAGCCATCTCGCCTGCGCGGACGAGGATGTCGCGATGAACGCGCGCCAGCGCGAGGCCTTCGCGGCGGTGGCGCAGCGCGTGCCCGCGAAGCGGCTCAGCCTCGCCAACAGCGCGGGCATCTGTCTCGGCTCCGATTATGCGTTCGATCTCACCCGGCCCGGCCTCGCGCTCTACGGCGGCGTGCCCCGGCGGGAGGCGGAGGGGCATATCGGGCAGGTGGTGCGGGTGGAGGCGCAGATCGTGCAGCGCCGCCGCGTGGCTGCGGGCGAGGCGGTCGGCTATAACGCGGCCTTCGCCGCGGAACGCGAGCATGAGCTGGCGATCCTCAACATCGGCTATGCCGACGGTTATCTCCGCGGCTTTTCAGGCACGGGCCGGGCGCGGATCGGCGACGGCTTCGCGCCGGTGGTGGGGCGGGTGTCGATGGACCTTACCGCCATAGCCGTCGATGAGGCGCCGGAGCTGCGCGAGGGCGATTGGGTGGAGCTGGACTTCGATCTGGCGAGCGCGTCCGCCCAGTCCGGCCTTTCCCAGTATGAGCTGCTGACGACGCTCGGCTCCCGCTACGACCGGCTCTGGAGCTAGGAACCCGTCCGCCCGCCGCCTGTTGGGGAGCCATGGCAAGCATCGCGCATCTTTCCGACGTCCACTTCGGCGCCCATGACGAGAAGATCGTCGCCGCGAGCTATGCGTGGCTGCAGCAGCACCGGCCGGATCTCGTCATCATCAGCGGCGATTTCACCCAGCGGGCGCGGGTCGAGCAATATCGGATGGCCTCGGCCTGGCTCAACCGGCTGAAGGCGGACGGCTTCGAGGTGCTCGCCGTCCCCGGCAACCACGATGTGCCGCTCTATGACTTGGCGCGGCGCTTCGCCCGCCCGCTCAACCGCTACAAGCGTTACATCTCGAACGATCTCTGCCCCTGGTTCGAGAATGACGAGCTTGCCGTGCTCGGCATCAACACCGCGCGCTCGCTCACCATCAAGGACGGCCGAATCAACAAGGAGCAGATGGCGATCATCCGTGAGCGGTTCCGCAACGTTCCGGAGCAAAAGACCAGGATCCTCGTCACTCACCATCCTTTGTTCGCCATGCCGATCGGCGAGGGAGGCGAGCTGACCGAGGCGGTCGGGCGGCACGAGGATGCGATCACCGCCGTTTGCGAGGCGGGCGTCCACATCGCGCTCGCCGGCCACTTCCACCGCACCTATGCGGAAGCCGCCCGCAAGATGGTCGAGAATGCAGGCAAGGCGCTGGTGATCCAGGCGGGCACCGCGACCTCGGTGCGCCTCAGAGGCAACGAGCTGCAAAGCTTCAACTGGATCGAGGCGCACAAGAACAGCGAGGTGAACCTGCAGGTGATCGCCTGGGACGGCGACCGATTTGTCCCCGGCCAGCCTGTCTCCTACAGCTATGATGGGGAAAACTGGCGCTTCGCCGGCGAACCGCCGCCGGTCACGGACCCCCGCGAGCCGGGTTCAGTCCCGCTCGACACACATGGCGATGCCCATGCCGCCGCCGATGCAGAGGGTAACTAGACCCTTTTTCGCGTCCCGCCGCCCCATCTCGTAGAGCAGGGTGGTGAGCACGCGCGCGCCGGACGCGCCGATCGGATGGCCTATCGCGATCGCGCCGCCATTGACGTTGACCTTTTCCGCGTCCCAGCCGAGCTCCTTGCCGACCGCGAGCGCCTGCGCGGCGAACGCCTCATTGGCTTCGATGAGGTCGAGGTCGCCGACGCTCCAGCCGGCCTTTTCCAGCGCGCGGCGGCTGGCGGGGACGGGGCCGATGCCCATGATCGAGGGATCGACGCCGGCCGAGGCCCAGCTTCTGATGCGGCCGAGAATGGGCGCACCGCGGCTCTCGGCTTCCTCGCGCGACATCACGACCAAGGCGGCAGCGCCGTCGTTGATGCCGGAGGCGTTGCCGGCGGTGACCGTGCCTTCTTTCTTGAAGGCGGCGCGGAGGCCCGCAAGGCTCGCCACTTCCACGCCCTCGCGGATGAACTCGTCCTGCTCGACGATCGTGTCCCCTTTGCGGCCCTTCACCGTCACCGGCGCGATCTCGTCGCGGAAGCGGCCGTCGCGCCGCGCGCGTTCGGCCTTGTTCTGCGAAGCGGTGGCGAACTCGTCCTGGGCCTGCCGGGTGACCTGATACTGCTCGGCGAGGTTCTCGGCGGTAATGCCCATGTGGTAGCCGTTGAAGGCGTCGGTGAGGCCGTCCCTGATCATCGTGTCGACGAGGTCGAGATTGCCCATCTTGGTGCCGCCGCGAAGGTTCTGCGCGTGCGCCGACAGGCTCATGCTCTCCTGTCCGCCCGCGACGACGACGCGCGCGTCGCCGGTGAGGATCGCCTGGCTGGCGATCGCTACTGCGCGAAGGCCCGATCCGCAGACCTGATTGACGCCCCAGGCGGGGATTTCCTTGGGAACGCCCGCCGCCATCGATGCCTGCCGCGCCGGATTCTGGCCCTGCGCGGCGGTCAGCACCTGGCCGAGTATGACTTCGGAAACGTCTTCGGCGGCCACTCCGGCCTGCGCCAGCGCCGCTTCGATCGCGACGCGGCCCAGCTCATGGGCGGGAGTCGAGGCGAAGGACCCGAGGAAGGCGCCGACGGGGGTGCGCTTGGCGGCGGTGATGACGGCTTCGGTCATGGAAAACTCCAGGAGGGATGTTGCGGCGCAACTATCACCGTGAAAGCCAGGCCGCCAGAGGCTCCCATAAAGCGGCGCGGGCGCGCCCGCCCACCACCATTCCGACATGGCCCTGCTTGAGCTCCAGCCGCTCGCCTATGGAGGCGGCGCTGGCGTGGGGGACGATCCGGTCGGTGATCGAGACGATGTTGAGGATGGGACAGGCGAGCGCGTTTGGATCGATTGCTTCGCCCGCGACCCGCCACTGGCCCGACCCAGGGAGGTCGTCGCGGAAAAAGCCTTCGAACAGCTCGCGCGCGGCGGCTTCGCTAAGCGGCGGGCCGTCATTGGCCCAATCCTCCAGCGTGACGAAATTCTGCGCTTCGGCGCTGCTGGCCTCCATCGCTGCAAAGGCTTCGAACTTGGAAACGGTGCGCGCTGGATCGAGGCTCCAGAAGGCGCTTTGCAGCGCCTCCATCGGCAGCAGGCCCAAGGCCGCCGTCGGCGGCTCGGCACTCTTCCAGAGCGCGCCAAGCATTGCCCGTGCTTCCTCCGGAAAGCCGGAGAAGTGCCAAGGCGCGGCGATCAGGGCGAGGCTGCGGACCTCGGTCAGCGCGGCGGCGGCGAGCGCCATGGTGCCGCCGAGGCAGTAGCCGACGAGCGAAGGTGGGCGGTCCAGCGTGGCGATCAGGGGCAGGAGGATCTCCTCGACATGACCGGCGATGGACATCCGCCGCCGATCATCGGCGTTCCAGCCCCAGTCGAGCAGCAGCACCCGATGCCCTTGCTCGCGGAGCCAGCGGAGCAGCGATTTCTCCGCACTGAGGTCGAGCACGTTGGGTGGGTTGATCAGCGACGGTACGAACA
This sequence comes from Allosphingosinicella sp., assembly GCA_035553755.1. GTDB lineage: Bacteria > Pseudomonadota > Alphaproteobacteria > Sphingomonadales > Sphingomonadaceae > Allosphingosinicella. The sequence continues at coordinate 3,284 of DATMJS010000171.1, read as the reverse complement.
GCACGGACGCACCTTCGCCGCCATAATCGCGGAGCTTGGCGCCATGGGCTTCCGCAATCGCGGGCATTAGCGGTAGCGGCGGCGAGCGCTGCGCTTGCTGGTAGGCGCGGAGCCCCTCAAGGGCGCGGGCCATGCGCTGCGGCTCCGCCGCAGTTTCGCGGCGCAGCATCTCAAGGAAAAGCGGCAAGGGCCGGGGCCTGTGTTGCGGTGCGGCGAGCCTTGGTGCTAGGGCTGAGCCTTCGACTTCGAGAGGATTCTCCATGGCCTCGGCCCGCGATGGTGATGTCGTCATCATCAAGAAATACGCCAACCGGCGGCTCTATAACACCGAAAGCTCGACCTACATCACGCTGGAGCACCTCGCCGAGATGGTCCGCAAGAAGCGCGAGTTCAAAGTGGTCGATGCCAAATCGGGCGAAGACATCACCCACAGCGTGCTCACCCAAATCATCATGGAGGAGGAAGCGCGCGGCAAGACGATGCTGCCGGTCAACTTCCTGCGCCAGCTGATCGCCATGTACGGCGATTCGATGCAGTCGATGGTGCCGCAATATCTGGAAGCCTCGCTGGAGGCGTTCCAGCGCAACCAGTCGCAGTTCCGCGACGCGATGGCGGGTGCCTTTACCGGCGGGCCTTTCGCGGAAATGGCCAAGCGCAACATGGAAATGTTCGCCGCCGCCGCGCGCGGCGTGCAGCCGCCTCCGGAAGAGAGTTCGGGCGACACCAAGGCCGAACTCGCCGAGTTGCGCGCGCAGCTCGCGGAGCTTCAGAAGAAGCTCGACAAGCTGGGCGGCTGAGCTAGCGCGGCTTCCTGAACTTCAGCGTCATCCGGTCGCTTTCGCCGATCGCCAGATATTTTTCGCGGTCCTTGTCTTTGAGGGCGAGGGTGGGCGGCAGCGTCCAGACGCCGTTCGGCCAGTCGGCGGTGTCTTTGGGATTGGCGTTCACTTCAGACGAGCCGACCAACTCGAAGCCCGCGGCCTCGGCGAGGCGCCGCACGGTCGAGGTCTTGATGTAGCCGCTGGTCCGCTCCCGCTCGTCGCTGGCGCTTTCGGGGAGGCGGTGATCGACCACGCCCAGGATGCCGCCCGGCTTCAGCATGGCATAGATCTGGCGGAAGGCTTCGAGGCTGTAATCCTGCTTGTCGTCCCGCCGGTAGCCCATCCGCCAGTTGTGGACGTTGCGGAAGGTGAGCACGACATCGGCCGTGCCGTCCGGAACGCGGGTGGCGCTGGCATCGAAGGCGGGAAAATCGGCGGTGAGCACGTGGCCATAGACGGCGGGATTCGCTTCCTTGAGCTTTCTGATGCCGCCGATGCCCCATTCCGGCGCGACCGCGTAGAGCCGGCCGCCGCCGGAGGCGAGATAAGGAGCTAGGATTTCGGTGTACCAGCCGCCGCCTGGCCAGATTTCGACGACCGTATCGTCGGGCTCGACACCGAAGAAGCTCAGCGTCTCGATGGGATGGCGGTATCGGTCGCGCGCGACATTGGCGGGCGTCCGCGTCGGTGCGGCGACGGCGGCGGCAAGCGCTGCGCGGGAGGCGACCGGGACCGTTCCGCCTTCGATCGCGGCGCAGCCGGCCATCGGCAGCATCAGCGCGCCCAGCAGCGCGGCTTTCACCAGGGACTGGCGCATCCTCATCCTTTCCATAGTAACCTTACAAAAGTGGCACTTTGTGGGAACCCTTCTAAGGGGTTGCTCTCACGAAGCGGCACCTCATGTTTGACAGGCAATCTCATGACGGAAGGGCAATGATGACGCAAGCGGGTCTCTGGTGGGCGGCGGGAGGCGCGTTGCTGGTCGCGGTGGCGGCGGGGCTCGCGGAATGGCGCCGCTCCCGGCGGCGACGGCTCGACCGCGTCGGCTGGGTACCGTGGACGGCGGTTCAGATCATATGCTTTTTCGCAGCGGCGATTTTCGCGATTTTGGCCATGAAGGTTTAGAGGCACGCCTCGAGATAAGCTTGGTCGAAGCCGAACATCTTGGCCTTTTCGAGCGTGTAGGGGCGAAGGCCCATCGCGCGATATTCGCCGATGATCTTCCCGTCGGGCGTCTCGTCGAGATATTCGAACTTGAACAGCTCCTGCGTGACGATCACGTCGCCTTCCATGCCGATCACCTCGGTGACGTTGGTCGTGCGGCGGGAGCCGTCGCGGAGGCGCTTCACCTGAACGATGAGATCGACCGAATCGGCGATCTGTCGGGAGATCGCTTCCTTCGGAACCTTGATGTCCGACATCATCACCATGTTCTCCATACGCGCGAGGCATTCGCGCGGGGAGTTGGAGTGGAGCGTCGCCATCGACCCGTCATGGCCGGTGTTCATCGCGGCGAGGAGGTCGAAGCACTCCGCTCCGCGGATTTCGCCGAGGATGATCCGGTCCGGGCGCATGCGGAGCGCGTTGATGACGAGGTCGCGGATGGTGATCGCGCCCTGGCCTTCGAGGTTGGGCGGGCGGGTCTCCAGCGGCAGCCAGTGGGGCTGCTGAAGTCGAAGCTCGGCCGCGTCCTCGATCGTGATGACGCGTTCGCCCGGGTCGATCATCTTCGACAATGCGTTGAGCATCGTCGTCTTGCCCGAGCCCGTGCCGCCGGAAATGACGATGTTGAAGCGGCAGGCGCCGGCGACCTTGAGCGCTGTCGCCATCTTGGGCGACATCGAACCGAAACCGGCCATCATGTCGATGGTGATCGGCTTTTCGGAGAATTTGCGGATCGAGATGGCGGTGCCGCGCAGCGACAAAGGCGGCACGATCACGTTGACGCGGCTGCCGTCCATCAGTCGGGCGTCGGCGAGCGGTGTGGTCTGGTCGACACGGCGGCCGACCTTGTTCACGATCCGCTGCGCGATCTGGAACAGATGCTCCTCGTCGCGAAACTGGACGGTCGAAAGCTGGAGCTTGCCCTTCTTCTCTATGAAGGTCTGGTTGGGCCCGTTGACCATAATGTCGCTAACATCGGGGTCGTTGAGCAGCTCCTCGAGCGGCCCGAGGCCCAGCAGCTCGTCAACCAGCACCTTTTCCAGTGCGAACTGCTCGCGGCGATTGAGGTTGATCTTCAATTCGGCGAGCACTTCGCCGATGATCGGCCGGAATTCCTCGGCGAGCTCGTCCTTGGACAGCGTTGCCGCCGCTTCGGGATCGACGCGTTCGAGGAGGCGGGGGAGCACCTGCTCCTTGATGCGGTGGACGGCCGCCTCGAAACCTTCGGCCTTGCCTTCGGCGCGGTCGCCGGACGCGGCGACGCGCTCGTTAAGGCGCGACATCGCCTCGCTGGTTGCC
>DATMJS010000170.1:0-5279 GCA_035553755.1 Allosphingosinicella sp. | reverse complement strand
CTCTCGGCCTTCTGCGGCCACTGCGAATTCTGCGTCACCGGCCGCATGGCGCTCTGCCTTGGCGGCGACACCCGCCGCCGCCCCGGCGAGGCCCCGCGGCTCACCCGCAGCAGCGACGGCAGCGTCGTCAATCAGATGCTCAATCTCTCGGCCTTCGCCGAAATGATGCTGATCCACGAACACGCCTGCGTCGCGATCAACCCCGAGATGCCGCTCGATCGCGCCGCCGTCATCGGCTGCGCCGTCACCACCGGCGCGGGCACGATCTTCAACGCCTGCAAGGTCACGCCGGGTGAAACCGTCGCCGTCATCGGCTGCGGCGGCGTCGGCCTTGCCACGATCAACGCCGCCAAGATCGCCGGCGCCGGCCGGATCATCGCCGCCGATCCGATGCCGGAGAAGCGCGAACTCGCGATCAAGCTCGGCGCCACCGATGTCGTCGATGCGCTCGATCCCGATGCCGCCAAGCAGATCGTCGAGTTGACCACGGGCGGCGTCGATCACGCGGTCGAAGCCGTCGGCCGCCCCGCCTCGGGTGATCTCGCGGTCGCCTCGCTCCGCCGCGGCGGCACCGCCACGATCCTCGGCATGATGCCGCTCCAGCACAAGGTCGGCCTCTCCGCCTTCGATCTGCTCTCGGGCAAGAAGCTGCAGGGCGCGATCATGGGGATGAACCACTTCCCGGTCGATCTCCCCCGCCTCGTCGATTTCTACATGCGCGGCCTGCTCGATCTCGACACCATCATCGCCGAGCGCATCCCGCTCGAAGGCATCAACGAAGGCTTCGAGAAGATGAAGGCCGGCCACTCGGCCCGCTCGGTGATCGTGTTCGACTAGTCCAATCAACAGGAAACCCCGGGACACAACCGGGGTAAAGGGGAGCAGGCTGCGGCAGGACGCGGCCTCACCAACGGGAAAGACCAATGACCGAAGCTATCGACGCCCAGGCCGCCTTCACCGGCACCGTAGCCCCCGAAGGCGCGGACAAGCTCGACGAAGCGAAGCTCACCGCTTGGTTCGAAGCCAATGTCGCGGGCTTCATAGGCCCGCTCACCGTTTCCAAGTTCAAGGGCGGCCAGTCGAATCCCACATACCGGATCGATGCGCCGTCTGGCCCCTATGTCCTGCGCCGCAAGCCCTTCGGCAAGCTGCTCCCCAGCGCCCACGCGGTCGACCGCGAATACAAGGTGCAGGCCGCGCTCGCCCCCACCGGCTTTCCGGTCGCTCCGCAATATGGCCTGTGCACCGATGACGATGTCGTCGGCTCGTGGTTCTATGTCATGGGCTGCGTCGATGGCCGCACGATCTGGGACGGTGCGATGCCCGGCGCGAGCCGCGAGGAACGCAGCGCCACGTATTTCGCGATGGTCGATACCCTCGCCGCGCTCCACAGCGTGGATGTGGAGGCCGTGGGCCTTTCCGATTTCGGCAAGCCCGGCAACTACTTCGGCCGCCAGGTCGATCGCTGGACCAAGCAGTACCGCCTCTCCGAAACCGAGCGCATGGAGCCGATGGAGCGCCTGATCGAATGGCTCCCGCGCACCCTGCCAGAACAGACCCGCACCAGCGTGGTCCACGGCGACTACCGCATCGACAACATGATCTTCGCCCACGGCGAGCCAAAACCGCTCGCCGTGCTCGACTGGGAACTCTCGACGCTGGGCGATCCCCTTGCCGACTTCACCTATTTCTGCATGGCCTGGTCCACCGACAACGGCGGCCGCTCGGGCGTCGCCGACCTCGACCGCGCCGCGCTCGGCATTCCGGAGCTCGACGAAGTCGTCGCGCGCTACTGCGAGAAGACGGGGCGCGACGGCCTCCCCGGCATGGACTGGTACCTCGCCTACAACTACTTCCGCCTCGCCGGCATCATCCAGGGCATCAAGAAGCGCTACCTCGACGGCACCGCCAGCAGCGCCCACGCCAAGGCCATGTCCGACCGCGTCGGCCCGCTGGCGGATACAGCGTGGGAGTATGCGCTGAAGGCAGGGGCCTGAGATCCTCCCCATTTTCGCGGAGCGCAAATGGGGAGGTGGCAGCCCGAAGGGCTGACGGAGGGGTAATGTCGGCAGGCACCAGACCCGCGAAAGGACGAGGATGAACGAACCGGCCGCGCTTGCACCAAAGCCTCTGTCGCTGCACCTCGTCCTCGCGGTCCTGCTCGTTGTCTACATCTTCAATTTCCTCGATCGCCAGATCGTCAATATCCTCGCCGAACCGATCCGCAGCGATCTCGGCCTCTCCGACACGCAGATCGGCCTGATGACCGGCATCGCGTTCGCCGCGTTCTACACCTTCCTTGGCATTCCCATCGCGCGCTATGCGGATCGGCCATCGACCAACCGGGTCGGCCTGATTGCCGGCGCGCTCGTCATCTGGTCGGGCATGACCGCGCTCTGCGGGCAGGCGCAGAATTTCGTGCAATTGCTGCTCGCGCGCATCGGCGTCGGCGTCGGTGAGGCGGGCTGCTCGCCCGCAGCCCATTCGCTGATCGCCGATCTCGCCCCGCCGGAAAAGCGCGCCTCGGCCCTTGCCATCTATGCGCTGGGCATCCCGATCGGCACGCTGCTGGGCATGCTGATCGGCGGGCTCCTTGCCGATAGTTATGGCTGGCGCGCGGCGTTCGTCGTCGTGGGCCTGCCCGGCATCCTGCTCGCTGGCGCAGTCATGCTGCTGATCCGCGATCCACGCCGCGCGGCCGCCCTCGGCGCCGCCACCGCGGTACAACCCCGCACCTTGTCCAACCGCGAAGCCCTGCGCGAAATCCTCAGCTCGCGCGCCTATGTCCTGCTCGTCGCAGCGGGATCGGCGGCCGCCTTCCTCAGCTATGGCAAGGCCACCTGGACGACGATTTTCTTCCAGCGCACCCATGGCCTCAGCGCAGGCGAAACCGGCTTCTGGTTCGGCATCTGGGGCGGTGTGGCCGCGATCGTCGGCACCTTCGCCGGTGGCTGGCTGGCGGACCGCTACGGCAAGGTCAATCGCCAGCACGTGCTGACCGCCCCCGCCGTCGGCTTCGCCCTCGCCGTCCCGCTCGCCATCGCTTCCTATGTCATGACTGACTGGCGCTGGGCGCTCGCGCTGCTGATGATCCCCACCCTGCTCAATTCGCTCTACTACGGCCCCTGCTTTTCGAGCGCACAAGGCCTCGTGAAACCCGAAGCCCGCGCCATGGCCAGCGCGGTCCTGCTTTTCAGCCAGAACCTCATCGGGCTCGGCCTCGGTCCGCTCTTCTTCGGCATGCTGTCGGACTGGATCAAGCCGGTTGCCGGTGACGAAAGCGTGCGCTGGGTGCTCTATGGAGCTGCTCTCATCGGCTTTGTCCCCGCCTTCTTCTTCTGGCGCGCCTCGCTGCGACTCAACGAGGAACTGGACCGCAAGGGCCCTTAGGCATGCCCCCTTTGCCCGGCGCGGCTCATCGGTTACCGCGCCGCAATGCCTGCCCCGCTCACCGTAGCCGCCCTCTACCGCTTCGCTCGCTTCGCGGACCCGGCCGCCCTGCGCGCGCCGCTCCTCGAACTCGCGGAAGCGCAAGGCATCAGGGGCACGCTCATCCTCGCCCGCGAAGGCATTAACGGCACCATCGCCGGCACCACCGAGGGGATCGCGGCCATCATCGCCCACATCCGCGCCCTTCCCGGCTGCGCGGACCCTGACGTGAAGTATTCCGCCGCCAGCGAAATGCCCTTCGGCCGCCTCAAGGTCCGCCTGAAGCGGGAGATCGTCACGATGGGGCTGCCCGACATCGACCCGCTGGCGAGCGTCGGCACATACGTCGCCCCGCACGACTGGAACGCGCTTATCAGCGATCCCGAGACCATCGTGATCGATACGCGCAACGACTACGAAGTCGCCGTCGGCACCTTTGCGGGCGCGATCAATCCCGAGACCCGCTCCTTCCGCGAGTTCCCCGCCTGGTTCCGCGCCGAACGCGAACGACTCCTAGGCAAGGGCAAGCAGCCCAAAGTCGCCATGTTCTGCACCGGCGGCATCCGCTGCGAGAAATCGACCGCCTTCCTCAAGGCCGAGGGCGTCGAAGAGGTCTATCACCTCAAGGGCGGCATCCTGCGCTATCTGGAAGAGGTGCCCGCCGAGCAGAGCCTCTGGCAGGGCGAATGCTTCGTGTTCGACGAACGCGTCGCCCTCGGCCATGGGCTGGCCGAGGGCGAGCATGTGCTATGCAAAAGCTGCGGCCGGGCTGTGCCGGCGGGCGAGAGCTGCGCCTGCACCGCAAGCTGACCTGCCCCTCCCCCGCTCGGGGGAGGCCGGGTGGGGGTAACAAGCGCTGTAGCGCGGCGCGACCTTTTGGACTCTTTGACAAGACATATTGGATCACTTCGCGTCCTCACTAGCGCGTCCTAGACGGCTTCTCATCACCCCGTAAAGAGCTGCTCACGCAATCATCAGAGTGCGCTAAGAGATCGGCCGGCAAAGGCGGGCTCCCATGTCGCCAGATCGTCCCGCTGCGGCTTGGAGGGGCATCGCCCGTCTCTCACCAGTTCGATGGCCGAGAGTAGCAGCCTCACGCCCATAGGCCCCAGTTCGCGTCGCCAAATCGTGCCGGCGTCATCGTCGGGCCGAACATGGCACCAATCCTGAAGCGCGATCGGTCCGGTGTCAGCACCGTCGTCCATCCAGTAGACGGTGCCACCGGTCACTCGATCGCGCATATGCAGCGCCCAGCGGATAGCGTCCCGGCCGCGATGAAGCGGCAGCAGTGATGGGTGATAGCCGATCGCGCCGATCGCTGCGCGAGCCCTTGCCTCGCGGCTGACGTAGCAGTGGGCGTGAGCGCAGACGATGAGGTCAACGCCGTCTGGCACCATGTCTCCCGCAAGCCGCCGCGGGGCTACGTTGGGTTCAATTCCGCGCTGTTGCGCTGCCTTCGCGAAGCGGTCCTCGACGGACGGCGCCGCCACGCCGGCTACCTCAAAGCCACGCGCAAGGCACCCACCAAGAACCTCCCCCGCAAGCCACTTCTGGCCGACAATGAACAGCCTCATGTGCGGTCCTCCGGCATCAGGAATCGGAAGCCCTGCACGGCGCGAAAGTGACCGCCGAAGCCGGCCCCAACCGTGCTCCATTTCATCGCGCCGCGCTCAAACGATTTGCGCAGGGTCTCAAGGCTGCGAGCCTTCGTCTCGCCATGCAATCGTCCGGAGACCTGCGTCCATTGAGGCGCCCTGCGAAGCGCGGCCGCGAGCCCCGGATGGCTGGTATGGAACAGCGTCGGCATAGGTTTGCCGAAGCGGTTGTCGCCGGCCGCCCAGGCCTCGCAG
>DATMJS010000169.1:0-3230 GCA_035553755.1 Allosphingosinicella sp. | reverse complement strand
GGCCGGCCCGCACCGAACCGATATGCTCGTCACCCATGTCGGCAAGGGCCAGCCCGCCGAACGTTGCTCGACCGGGGAGCAGAAGGCGCTGCTCCTCGCGATTGTCCTCGCTCATGCCGACCTGGTCGCGGAGCGGTCGGGGAGAAGGCCGATTCTCCTCCTCGACGAAGTCGCCGCCCACCTCGATCCGCATCGCCGAGCCGCCCTGTTCGGGCGGCTCGCCGCCGCCGGCGGCCAAGTCTGGATGACGGGCACGGAACTGGCACTCTTTGAGGAAATTGGAGGCGCCTGTTATCTTTATGTGGAGAACGGGATTGTGAGGTCACGCTAAGCGCCCGCGGAAGCTCGTATGCGGTACGGCTCCAGGCGCTCGCGGAGCCAAGTGGCCGGCGATCTGCACGACCACTTGCCCGCAGCGAATCCCTCAGCATGTCCATGCCGCTCTTTGAACCACGAGAACAGGAGGTCGTGGTCGATCAGGAACCATTCTCGCTGACGCTTGCCGTCAAATGGAGCATCCGGAAACAACATCGCAATTCCACGGGCAGCATACTTCTCCCGCTCAACATGCACTCTTCCTTTCTGCTGGACAGGAACGAGGCGGCCATCCGGGATGCGCAGGACCAAGTCCTCGCCCTGGGTATCCGCTTCCGGGCGATAGACCCGATATCCCGCTCTGATCAGGAGTGCCGTGACTTCAGCGCGGCTAGCCGCCTCAAGTAGATTTGAATTGGCCATGTGCCCCCCTGCTTTTGAGCTCTTCAAGGCGCAAATCCACGCCTCGTGAGCTTTCGCGCGTACGCGCACGCGCGCGTGACAATCCGGCAAGAAGCCCTATATGTCTGGATATGGCAACTTCTCCCCAGAATTCAGAATACGGCGCAGAGTCCATCAAGGTCCTGAAAGGCCTCGATGCGGTGCGTAAACGCCCCGGAATGTATATCGGCGACACTGACGACGGCTCGGGTCTCCACCACATGGTTTTCGAGGTCTCGGACAATGCGATCGACGAGGCGCTGGCCGGCCATTGCGACCTCATCCAGATCACCCTGAATCCCGACGGATCGGTTTCGGTCGAAGATAATGGCCGCGGCATCCCGACCGGCATCCACAAGGAAGAGGGGGTCTCCGCAGCCGAGGTCATCATGACCCAGCTCCACGCCGGCGGTAAGTTCGAGAACACCTCGGACGACAATGCCTACAAGGTGTCCGGCGGCCTTCACGGCGTCGGCGTTTCGGTGGTGAACGCGCTTTCCGAATGGCTGGAGCTCACCATCTGGCGCGACGGCGAGGAGCATTGGATGCGCTTTCGCAACGGCGATGCCGAAGCGCCGCTGAGGGTGCTCGGCCCCGCCGGCGACAGGAAAGGCACAAGGGTCACCTTCCTGCCCTCGCCCGCGACCTTCAAGACCGTCGAATTCGACTTCGACAGGCTCGAGCACCGCTTCCGCGAGCTCGCCTTCCTCAACTCCGGCGTCCGGCTCGTGCTCACCGACGCGCGGCATGAGGAGGAAAGGGAGGTCGAGCTTTATTATGAGGGCGGCATCGCGGCCTTCGTGCGCTATCTCGACCGCGCCAAGACCGCGCTTATTCCCGACCCGATCTCCGTCGCCGGGCAGCGCGAGGACATCGGCATCGAGGTCGCGCTCGAATGGAACGACTCTTATTACGAGCAGGTCCTCTGCTTCACCAACAACATACCGCAGCGCGACGGCGGCACCCACCTCGCCGCTTTCCGCGCCGCGTTGACCCGGACGCTCAACAATTATGCGGAAAAGTCGGGCGCCCTCAAAAAAGAGAAAGTGAGCCTCACCGGCGATGACATGCGCGAGGGCCTCACCGCCATCGTGTCCGTAAAGCTTCCCGATCCCAAGTTCAGTTCGCAGACCAAGGACAAGCTGGTCTCGTCCGAGGTCCGCCAGCCGCTCGAAAGCCTGATGGCGGACAAGATGTCCGAGTGGCTCGAGGAGAACCCGCAGCACGCGCGCACGATCATCCAGAAGATCATCGATGCCGCCGCCGCCCGCGAGGCGGCCCGCAAGGCCCGCGAGCTGACCCGGCGCAAGGGCGCGATGGACATCGCCTCGCTCCCCGGCAAGCTCGCCGACTGTCAGGAGCGCGACCCCGCCAAATGCGAATTGTTCCTGGTCGAGGGCGACAGCGCCGGCGGTTCGGCCAAGCAGGGCCGCAACCGCGAGACGCAGGCGATCCTCCCGCTCAAGGGCAAGATATTGAACGTCGAGCGTGCGCGCTTCGACCGCATGCTATCCTCGAAGGAAGTCGGAACGCTCATCCAGGCGATCGGCACCGGCATCGGCCGCGACGATTTCAACCTGGAGAAGCTGCGCTACCACAAGATCGTGATCATGACGGACGCCGACGTCGACGGCGCCCATATCCGGACGCTCCTGCTCACCTTCTTCTACCGGCAGATGCCCGAGATCATCGAGCGGGGGCATCTCTACATCGCCCAGCCGCCGCTCTACAAAGTGTCGCGCGGCCGTTCGGAGGTCTATCTCAAGGACGATTCCAAGCTCGACGATTATCTGGTGGACGCCGGCATCGACGCCATGGTGCTGGAGACCGCCGAGGGCCCGCGCTCGGGCGCGGACCTGCGCCTGCTCGCCGAGCACGCCCGGCGCATGCGCACGCTGATGCGCTACGTCCCGCGCCGCTACGATCCGGCGATCATCGAGGCGCTTGCGCTGACCGGCGCGCTCAACCCCAATCTTCGCGACCGTGCCGCCGCCGCGGAGCGCGCGGCCGCCTGGCTCAATGCGGGCGACGAGGAGGGGCAGTGGACCGGCGAGGCGAGCGGAGACGGCAATTACGTGCTGAAGCGCCTGTGGCGCGGCGTCACCGACCATCATGTCGTCGACCATAAGTTCGTCGTGTCGGCGGAGGCGCGAAAGCTCCACGGCCTCGCCCAGGAACAGGCCGCCGCCTATGCCGATGCTTCGCGGCTGGTCTCCCTGAAAGCGGCCGCGGCCGCCACCGCCGAAGAGCAGGAGGAGAATACGCCCGGCGCCGAGCTCGACAACGTGCCGAGCGCCGACAAGGCGCCCGACGCGCGCGGGCTCCTCGTCCGGCGCCCGAGCGAGCTCCTCGACGGCATCCTCGCTGCGGGCCGCAAGGGGCTTTCGATCCAGCGCTACAAGGGCCTTGGCGAGATGAATGCCGAGCAGCTCTGGGAAACAACGCTCGATGCCGACAACCGCTCGCTGCTCAAG
>DATMJS010000168.1:0-12713 GCA_035553755.1 Allosphingosinicella sp. | reverse complement strand
GACATTCGGTACGTGCCCCAGGCGCTCACCGTAATCTCAGAAAGTCAGATCGAAGATCAGGCTTTGCGGTCGATCGCCGACGTGCTCACCTATGTGCCGGGCGCCACCCCCGGCACGGGCGAGGGCAATCGCGACCAGATTACCTTGCGCGGCAACAACACGACCGCCGACTTCTTCGTCGACGGCATCCGCGACGACGTCCAATATTTCCGCGACCTCTATAATCTTGACCGTGTCGAGGTGCTGCGCGGCTCCAACGCTATGATCTTCGGCCGCGGCGGCGGCGGCGGCGTCGTCAACCGGGTCACCAAGCGCTCCAGCCTCAATCCCTATCGCGAATTCGCGCTCCAGAGCGGCAGCGAAGGCGGCGTCCGACTCACCGGCGATGTCGATCAGCCGCTGGGCGGCGGCGCGGGCATCCGCATCAACAGCGTCTATGAGGATGGCGAAAGCTTCCGCCGCGGAGTCGATCTCGAACGCTACGCGGTCAATCCCACCTTCGGCTTCGCGCCCTCTCCGGACACTCGCTTCGACCTCTCCTATGAGTTCCTCCACGACCGCCGCACCGCGGACCGGGGCCTTCCCGCCAATGGCGACCGCCCGCTCAAAGGCGCGGACCGCATTTTCTTCGGCGATCCGGACCTCAGCTTTGCGGACGCCGAGGTCCATCTCGGCACCTTCGCCATCGAGCACAGCTTCGGCGCGGGCCTGACGCTCCGCAACCGCACACTCTATGGCGACTATGATAAATTCTACCAGAACATCTATCCGTCCGACCTCATCGAGGCGACGGGTGAGGTCCGCCTGTCGGCCTATAACGATACGACTGTCCGTCGGAACCTGTTCAGCCAGACGGACCTCATCTGGGAGAACCGCCTCGGTGGCATCGACCAGACGCTGCTTGTCGGCTTCGAGCTGGGTCAACAGGAAGGGCGCAACCAGCGCCGGAACGGCATCTTCTCGGCCACTTCGACCGGACCCTCCTCAATCCTGGTTCCGCTGGATTCTGTGACGGTCAGCCGGCCCGTGACCTTCCTCGCCAACGGGGCGAACAACGACATCGATGTGTCGGTGGCCGCCGTCTACGTCCAGGACCAGATGAGGCTGTCCAACCTCATAGAGGTCGTCGCGGGTCTTCGGTTCGACCGCTTCTCTATGGATGTCACCAATCGCAACAACGGCGCCGAGTTCAGCCGCACGGACGAGCTCTTCTCGCCCCGCCTCGGCCTCATCCTGAAGCCGATGCCAAACCTGTCGGCGTATGCGAGCTACAGCCGTTCTTATCTTCCAAGCTCAGGCGACCAGTTCAACTCGCTCGATATCACTTCCGAAGCGCTGAAGCCCGAGAAGTTCGACAATTACGAGCTTGGCGCCAAGTGGGAGCCGATCGAAGGCTTGCTCGCCACCGCCGCCCTATATCAGCTCGACCGCACCAACACGCGTGCGCCGGGGGCTACTCCTGGTCAGGTGGTGCTGACCGGCGCCCAGCGCAGCCGCGGCCTTGAGCTAGGCCTCGAACGCAGCGTCAGCGACCGCTGGCAGGTTTCGGCGGGCTATGCCTGGCAGAAAGCGGAGATCACCGAAACCACCTCCGCCGCGCCGGCGGGCCGCGAAGTGCCGCTCGTCCCGCGCCACCAGTTTTCGGTCTGGAACCGCTACGACTTTTCGGATGCGCTGGGTGTCGGCCTCGGCGTCGTCGCCCAGTCCAAATCCTTCGCATCGATCAGCAACGCGGTGACCCTGCCCGGCTATGCCCGTGTCGATGCCGCGGTCTTCTACGAACTAGCGGAAGGCATCGAGGCGCAGGTCAATATCGAGAATATCCTCGGCGAGGATTATTTCCCGACCGCCCACAACGACAACAATATCGCGCCCGGCGCTCCCAGAACCGCCCGCGCGACGCTCCGCTTCCGCTTCTAGATCGACGCCGTATAGACTTCGCAGGCGGCGGGGTCTCCTGACTGGAGGCCTCGCTGCAGCGCCTGCATGCGCTGCTGCGACGTGCCGTGGGTGAAGCTTTCCGGCACGGCATAACCTTGGGTCTGCTTCTGGAGCGTGTCGTCGCCAATTGCGGAGGCGGCGCGCAGCCCCTCCTCGACGTCGCCGGGTTCGAAGGCGGCACGTTCGGTCGATGCCCAGACGCCGGCATAGCAATCGGCCTGCAGTTCCATCGCCACCTGCATCGCATTGCTCTGGGCGCGGCCGGCCCGCGCCTGCGCCCGCTTGATGCGGTCGGCGGTGCCGGTGATCGTCTGGACATGATGGCCGACCTCATGCGCGATCACATAAGCCTGTGCGAAGTCCCCCGGCGCCTTGAAGCGACGGGCAAGCTCGTTGAAAAAATCCAGGTCAATATAGATGCGTTGGTCGCTCGGGCAGTAGAAGGGCCCCATCGCCCGCTGCGCCGCGCCGCAGCCTGACACGCCGCTCTGCTCGTAAAAATCCATCGAGGCTGGGCGGTATTGCTGCCCGTTCGCCTGGAAGATGCGCGCCCACTGGTCCTCGGTCGAGGCAAGCACCTGACAGGAGAAGCGGTGGGTCTCGCTGAGGCCACAGGCTTCTTCGGCGCCGGTCCGCTCCACCTGCCCGCCCGGCGCCACCATCTGTCCGCCGTCGCCCATCATGCTGAGGGGATTGATGCCGAAAATGAGTGCGAGGATCAGCAGGATCGCGATTCCGCCGCATCCCATTCCGCCGCCGCCCATCGGAAAGCGTCCTCCCCCTCCGCCGAACCCGCCAAAGCCCCCACCGCCGCCGCCGCGCTGCATGCCGACATTGCCGCTGATCCTGCGTCCGCCGAAGCGCATCGGCCGCTCTCCTCAAAGGTTCGCTTCACCCGCACAATGCTTGCGCGAGCGGGCCGGTTGCATTTCGGCGGGTGCCGCCCGAAAAGGCCTGCCGGTCAATAGAAGGAGAAGCAGGCCGCATGTTCCTGAAAGGCAAGACGGCACTCATCACCGGCTCCACCTCCGGCATCGGCCTCGCCTGCGCTCGGGCGCTCGCCGCCGAAGGCGCAAACGTGATGCTGAACGGTTTCGGCGACGCCGGCGAGATCGAGGCGGTCCGGCAGGAGCTCGAAACGGCGAGCGGCAGCCGCGCGCGTTACAACGACGCGGACCTCACCCGCCCCGAGGCGATCGAAGCGCTGATGCGGGAAGCCGCGGGCGAATTGGGCGGGATCAACATCCTCGTCAACAATGCGGGCATGCAGCATGTCGCCCCGATCGACCAGTTTCCCGTCGAGAAATGGGACCTGATCGTTGCCCTCAACCTCAGCGCGGCCTTCCATACGACGCGCCTCGCGCTGCCGCGCATGAAGGAAAAGGGCTGGGGCCGGATCATCAACACCGCCTCGGCGCACAGCCTCGTCGCCTCCCCAAACAAGGCGCCCTATGTCGCGGCGAAGCACGGCATCGCCGGCCTCACCAAGGCGGTCGCGCTCGAAGTCGCCCAGGCCGGCATCACGGTGAATTGCATCAGCCCCGGCTATGTCTGGACGCCTCTGGTCGAGAACCAGATCCCCGACACGATGAAGGCCCGGGGACTGACGCGCGAGCAGGTGATGAACGACGTCCTCCTCGCCGCGCAGCCGACCAAGAAGTTCGTGACGGTCGACCAGGTCGCCGCGCTCGCCCTCTTCCTCTGCCGCGATGAGGCGTCCGCCATCACCGGCGCCAACCTCTCAATGGACGGCGGCTGGACCGCCCAGTGAGGACTGGCCTTGCGCGAAATCAGCCTGTAGCAAACACCTGCGGCTGAAAAAGGGTGTCGATGAAACCGGTTATCATTCCAATGCTGGCGGCGCTCGGCTGTGCGGCCTCTGGCTGCAGCACAGGCTCCGGCAGCCTTTCGACGTCCCAACTTACCGATGCCCGCGAAATCGTTGACTGGCGCCAGATCGCGACGCCGAGCGACCGGGCGCGCCTGCGGGAATGGCGGACGGCCTGGGTTGAGGGCCTCTCCAAGGCGCAGGCGGCGGGCCATGCCGGAGCGCTTCTCCAGGAAGGGCCGCTGCTCCAGCCTGACGCGGCGATCGACTGGCAGACCCCGCCTCCGGGCACCTACCAATGCCGTGTGCTCAAGATCGGCGCCAAGTCGCAGGGCATGCTGGACTATGTCGCCTACCCCTCCTTCACCTGCCGGCTGCGGATCGAGGACGGGCTGATGAGCTTCGCGAAGCTCACCGGATCGCAGCGGCCGCTCGGCCTGTTCCTTCCGGACAACAACCGCCGCATGGTTTTTCTTGGAACGCTGCAGCTCGGCGACGAAAAGCTCGCGCTTCAATATGGCCGCGATCGCGAGCGCGACGTGGCCGGAGTCGTCGAGCGGGTCGGCGAGCAGCGCTGGCGCATCGCCTTTCCCTATCCCCATTTCGAATCGACTATCGACGTGATTGAGCTCGTCCCCACCCGCTCATGAGGATTTGACATGAAAGCAGGCTTGCTGGCAGCGCTTCTGGCGATGAGCGCCCCCCTCTCCCCGGCGGCGGCCGACCCGCTGCGCGAAGCGGTGGCGAAGGAAATGCCTTCGCTGCTGGCGCTCTACCGCGACCTCCATGCCCATCCCGAGCTCTCGATGCAGGAGACCAGAACCTCCGCCAAGCTCGCCGCCGAAGCTAAGAAGCTGGGGTTCGACGTCACCACCGGCGTCGGCAAGACCGGCGTGGTCGCGGTGATGAAGAACGGTCCCGGACCCGTCGTCATGCTTCGCGCCGACATGGATGCGCTGCCCGTCGAGGAGCAGACCGGCCTTCCCTTTGCATCGAAGGTCCGCGCCACCAGCCTCGCCGGCGTCGAAAGCGGCGTCATGCACGCCTGCGGGCACGATACCCATATGAGCGCCTGGGTCGGCGCGGCCCGCCGCCTCGCCGCGATGAAGAACCAATGGTCGGGCACTCTCGTCATGATCCTCCAGCCCGGCGAGGAAACCAGCGAAGGCGCCAAGGCGATGCTCGAGGACGGGCTCTTCACCCGCTTCCCCAAGCCCACGCACGCCATTGCATTCCACGACGCCGCCTCGCTTCCCGCGGGGGTTATCGGCTATTCGCCCGGTTATGCGCTGGCCAATGTCGACAGCGTGGATATCACCGTAAAGGGCGTCGGCGGCCACGGCGCCTATCCCCACACCACCCGCGACCCGATCGTGCTCGGCGCGCGCATCGTCACCGCGCTCCAGACGCTGGTCAGCCGCGAGGTCGATCCGCAGAGTCCGGCGGTCGTCACCGTCGGCAGCTTCCACGCCGGCGCCAAGCACAACATCATTTCCGACGAAGCGACGATGCTGCTCACGGTGCGCAGCTACACCGACGAGACCCGAAAGCTGCTGCTCGACGGCATCGCCCGGATCGCTCGGGGAGAGGCGATCGCCGCCGGGATTCCCGAAGACCGAATGCCGGTCGTCACCGTTCGGCACAGCCAGGCAACGCCCGCAACCTTCAACACCGAAAAGATAACTGCCGACACCGCAGCCTTGTTCACGCAGCGCTTCGGGGCGGACCGGGTGGTGAAGACTCCGGCCGTGATGGGCGGCGAGGATTTCGGCCGCTACCACATCGCCGACAGGTCGATCGAAAGCCTTATCTTCTGGGTGGGCGGGGTGCCCAAGGAGCAATGGGAGAAGGCCGGCGGCGACGTCTCCAAGCTCCCCTCGCTCCACAGCCCCTTCTGGGCTCCGGAAGCCGAAACCGTCATCGCCACCGCCACGGAAGCGATGGTGACGGCCGCGCTCGGCGTGCTCGACAAGCGCTAGAACGCGGCTTCAGCCGTTTCCCGTCACGGTCCGTCTAAATGGGACGGGCGGTCTGGAACATAGCCGTCCTTAAACCGATCCCTTCCCAAGCAATCAGGAAAGGACATCAGCCATGTTACGCAGGATCTTGTTCGCAGCCGGAGTGGGCTATCTGTTCCGCAGGCTTTCCGGCGGAGGCCGCCGCTCCTATCGCGGGTTCGGCCAGCGCTGGTAAGCTGACCGGAAAAAATGACCATCTGCGGGCCGTTTCGCAGCGGCCCGCAATCCTCTTTCACGCTCCCCTGGCTGCACGTCGTGGGCCCTCAATTCACCGCATAGTGAAGCCGGCTTCCCAAGCTCGCTCTTCACCGCCGCTTCAGCTTGGGCTAGAGGCTGGCCCTGATGAGTTCGACAAGCAGCACGGCACCGCGTCCTTCCCCCCAGCGCGAACGTTTACGGCACGGAGCGGCGAGGCTCGGGCAGGGGTTCGGCCGTGGGCGCGCGGCACTGGGCCGACTATGGGCGAAGCGCTGGGGCAAAGCGCTCATCATCCTCCTCGCGCTGCCGATCCTTGCTTATTTCACTTTGTGGCTCATCTTCGTGCCAGGCCTTCCGTCGGCGGAATCCCTGCTCACCTATCAGCCGTCGCTGCCTTCCAACGTGCGCGACATCAACGGCACGCCGATCCAGCAATTCGCGCGGGAGCGGCGCGTGGAGCTCGCTTTCGAGGAATATCCCGAGCAGCTGGTGAACGCCTTTCTTTCCGCCGAAGACAAGACCTTCTTCAGCCATGGCGGCCTCGATTATCCGGCGTTCGTCACCGCGGTGTTCAATTATGCCACTAGCCTGGGCAGCGGCGAGCGTGTGGCCGGCGGCTCCACCATCACCCAGCAGGTGGCGAAGAACCTCCTCCTCGGCGACGAATATTCGGTGACGCGCAAAATCAAGGAAGCGTTCCTCGCACGCCGTATCGAGGACGTGCTGTCCAAGGAGAAGATTCTCGAACTCTACCTCAACGAGATATTCCTCGGCCGCAACGCCTATGGGGTCCAGGCGGCGTCGCGCGCTTATTTCGACAAGGACGTCGACGACCTTGCGCTGCATGAGGCCGCCTATCTCGCCATCCTTCCCAAGGCGCCCAGCAATTACAGCCCGGAACGCCGGGCCGATCGCGCTCTCGACCGGCGCAACTGGGTGCTAGGCGAAATGGAGCGCAACGGCTTCATCACCGCTGCGCAACGGGCGGAAGCGCAGTCGCGACCGCTCGGCACCGTCCGCGGCCCGCGCGAAAGCGTCAAGAATGTCGGCGGCTATTTCATGGAGGAAATCCGGCGCACGCTGGTCGGGCGCTATGGCGAGCAGGCCGAAAACGGCCCCAACAGCGTCTATGCGGGCGGGCTCTGGGTCCGCAGCTCGTACAATCCGGACATGCAGAAGGCCGCCGAGACCGCGCTTCGCGACGGTTTGATGCGCTACGATCGAGGCCGCGGCTGGCGCGACCCCGGCCTCAGCGTGGACATGAGCCGTGACTGGCGGCTGCAGCTCGCCCAGGCCGACTACGGCGTCGGCTATGAAGATTGGCGCGCGGCGGTGGTCCTTTCCAAGACCGGCAGCACCGCGACGATCGGCTTTGCCGACGGCACCACCGGCACCCTCCCCCGCTCGGCGGCATCGATGCCGAAGCGCGGCGGCGGCGGCGCGGCATTCGACAATTTCCGGCCAGGCACGATCATCGCCGTCAAGAAGGAAGGAAATGGCTGGTCGCTCCGTTCGGTCCCCGAAATCTCCGGCGGGATGGTGGTGCAGGAAGTGGCCACCGGACGAGTGCTCGCCATGCAGGGCGGCTTCGCCCAAAGCGGCCGTGAATCGTTCAACCGCGCCACCCAGGCCCAGCGGCAGCCGGGTTCGACCTTCAAGCCGGTCGTCTATTCGGCGGCGCTCGACAACGGCATGACGCCGGCGACGATCATCGTGGACGGCGATTTCTGCATCTGGCAGGGGGCGGGGCTCGGCAACAAATGTTTTCGCAACTTCTCAGGCGGCAACGCCGGCCCGCAGACGATGCGCTGGGGCCTGGAGCAGTCGCGCAACCTGATGACGGTCCGCACCGCCAATCAGATCGGCATGGACAAGGTGGTGAGGCTTTCCAAGCGGCTCGGCGTCGGCGAATATGAGCCGTACCTAGCCATGTCGCTCGGCGCGGGCGACACGACCGTGCTCCGCATGACCAATGCCTTCGCGATCCTCGCCAACCATGGCCGCGAGGTGAAGCCGACGCTGATCGACTATGTCCAGGACCGCAACGGCAAGGTCATCTTCCGCCAGGACCTCCGCCCCTGCGGCTCGCGCTGCAACATGGCCGATTGGGACGGCCGGCCGATGCCCCGCCCGCCGCTCCGTACCAAGCAGCTGATGGACGCGATGACCGCCTATCAGATGGTTCATATTTTAGAGGGAGTGATCGAACGCGGCACCGCGCAGAACCTGCGCGACCTTGGCCGGCCGCTGTTCGGCAAGACCGGCACTTCGACCGGCCCCACCAACGTCTGGTTCGTCGGCGGCTCCGCCGATATCGTCGCGGGCGTCTATATGGGTTTCGACCAGCCGCGGCCGATGGGCCATTACGCCCAGGGCGGCAGGCTCGCAGCGCCGATCTTCAAGCAATTCGCGCTGACCGCTTTCAAGGACATGCCGATCATGCCCTTCCGCGCGCCGCCGGGCATTCGGATGGTGCGGATCGACCGCCGCTCGGGCCGCAAGGTGTTCGGCGAATGGCCGAGCAACGATCCCAAGGCGGCGGTTATCTGGGAAGCATTCAAGCCGGAGAGCGAGCCCCGCCGCAGCGTCCGCCGCGATGAGCTCGGTCGCGAGGACCGCATCGAGAGCCTCCGCCGCGCGGTCGCCGCCTATGCGGCCGAGCGGCGGAGGCGATCGGCCGAGCCCCGGCAGCCCCGCCCGCAAGCCGAAGACAGCGATTTCTTGCCAAGCGAGGGCGAGATTTACTAGGCGTTCCTGTGCCGGACGCCGTGTTCCCGAACCACCCCGCAGAGAATTTTTCGGCCCGAGATCCGGCCCGCGCCGGAATGACGATTAGAGGATAGGATCTTCCATGCGCGCTGAAGCGCAAGCTTATGTCGACCAGATCAGGTCCGCGCTCGACCTCCTCCGCCGGTTCCTGGATTGGGACCGCGCGCTGCGCCGGCTCGACGAGCTCAACAGCAAGGTCGAGGATCCGACGCTCTGGAACGATCCCAAGGCGGCGCAGGATGTGATGCGCGAACGGCGCCGGCTCGACGAGGCGATCACCGCGACCAGGGCCATCACCAGCGAGCTTGAAGACACGGTCGAGCTCATTGAAATGGCCGAAGCGGAAGGCGACGAGGCGCTGGTCGACGATGCGGTGGCGTCGCTGGCGGCGCTCGCGGAACGTGCCGAGCGCGACAAGGTAACCGCCTTGCTTGCCGGCGAGGCCGACGCCAACGACACCTATATCGAAGTCAATTCCGGCGCGGGCGGCACCGAGAGCAACGACTGGGCCGGCATGCTGCAGCGCATGTACACGCGCTGGGCCGAGCGCCATGGGATGAAGGTCGAGCTGATCGACAGCCATGCCGGCGAGCAGGCGGGCATCAAGTCCGCGACTTTGCTGATCAAGGGCGAGAATGCCTATGGCTATGCCAAAACCGAAAGCGGCGTTCACCGGCTCGTCCGCATCAGCCCCTATGACAGCTCGGCACGCCGCCATACCAGCTTCGCCTCGGTCTGGGTCTATCCGGTCGTGGACGAGAATATCGACATCGACATCAACGAAAGCGATCTGCGCATCGACACCTACCGGGCGAGCGGCGCAGGTGGGCAGCATATCAACACCACCGATTCGGCGGTTCGCATCACCCACCTGCCAACGGGCATCGTCGTCCAGTGCCAGAACCAGCGTTCGCAGCACAAGAACAAGGCGGAAGCATTCAACCAGCTCCGAGCGCGGCTATACGAAGCGGAACTGCAGCGGCGCGAAGCCGAAGCCAATGCGAATGCCGCCAGCAAGACCGACATCGGCTGGGGTCACCAGATCCGCTCCTACGTCCTCCAGCCTTATCAGCTCGTGAAGGATCTGCGCACCGGCGTCACCTCCACTTCGCCTTCGGACGTGCTCGACGGCGATCTCGACCGCTTCATGGCCGCCGCGCTGTCGCAGCGCGTCACCGGCGAGAAGGTGGAAGTGGAAGATGTCGACTAAGCGGCTCCTCCTGCCGCTGCTCCTGCTGGGAGCATGCAAGGCGCAGCCGGAAAAGTCGCCCTTTCCCGCGCCCAGCCGGCCGGTTTCGCCGATCGTCTCGGCGCGTTATTCGAACGAGGACGCCCGCGACAGCGCGGGGGAGTTCGAGACGGTGGTCCGGCTCGCCGATGTTCGCCCCGGCATGGTCGTCGCCGATATCGGCGCGGGCGAAGGCTATTATACCGTGCGCCTCGCGCCGCTGGTGGGGAAGAATGGCCGCGTGCTCGCCCAGGATATCATGCCAGAGACGCGCGATGCGCTCGCGCGCCGCGTGCAGCGCGAGAATCTCGAAAATGTCGCGGTGAAGCTCGGCGAGCCCAACGACCCGAAGCTCCCAGCCGCCTCCTTCGACCGCATCTTCCTCATCCACATGTATCATGAGGTCGAGCGCCCGAGCGAATTCCTCTGGCACCTGCGCGACGGCTTGAAGAAAGATGGCCGCGTGGTGGTGGTCGACGCCGATCGTCCGACCGACCGCCACGGCACCCCGCCCAAGCTGCTGGTCTGCGAGTTCGCAGCGGTGGGCTACGAGCTCACCCGCTTCGAGCGGCTCGCCGACACCGAATCCTATTTCGCCCAGTTCGACGCGAAGGGGCCCAAGCCGGAGCCCAGGAGCATCCCGTCCTGCCCCGCCTGAAGCCCCGCTAGAGCAGCCCCAGGGCGCGCAAGCTGCGGCAGTCGCCGCCGCCGACGATCAGATGATCATGGAAATGAATGCCCAGGCTCGCAGCGGTCGCGGCGAGCACCCGCGTCGCAAGAAGATCGGCCGCGCTCGGTCTCAGGTCGCCGCTGGGATGATTATGCGCAAGGATGATGCCTGCGGCGCCGAGCCGCAACGCGTCGCCTACGATGGCGCGGATCGGAAACTCGGCTTCGTCGAGCCCGCCCTCGCGCTCGGTGGTTCGAATCAGCCGCCCCTCGAAATCGAGATGCGCCGCGACCACCTTCTCCGCCTCACGGCCGGCGAACAGCGGCACCATGAGGTCTGCGGCATCGCGGGCGGTGGCGATAATCATGCGGAGGCGATTCTGCCACCTCGGCCGCCACGGGTGGAGCGCAGGACTGGACCGTTCCGGACCGATCAAACTCCGTTGTGGATGAAAGCGGAACGGCGCTTGAAAGCGGCGGCGCACCCGCCTTAAGCTTCGGCCATGCAGCCCTATCTCGACATCCTTTCCCGCATCCTTGACGAGGGCGTGGAGCAGAGCGACCGCACCGGCACCGGGACGCTCTCCGTGTTCGGCCACCAGATGCGTTTCGATCTGTCGAAAGGCTTTCCGCTCGTCACCACCAAGAAGCTGCACTTGAGGTCGATCATCATCGAACTGCTCTGGTTCCTCAAAGGCGACACCAACATCGCCTGGCTGAAGCAGAACCGGGTCAGCATCTGGGACGAATGGGCGGATGAGAAGGGCGATCTCGGCCCCGTCTACGGCAAGCAGTGGCGCGACTGGGAGGGGCCGGACGGGGCTCGTGTCGACCAGATCGCCAACCTGATCGACCTCATCAGGCGCGATCCCTCCTCGCGCCGCCAGATCGTCTCCGCCTGGAACCCGGCCGAACTCGATCGGATGGCGCTCGCCCCCTGCCACTGCCTGTTCCAGACGCAGGTCGCCGGCGGAAAGCTAAACCTCCAGCTCTACCAGAGGAGCGCCGACGTTTTCCTCGGCGTGCCGTTCAACATCGCCAGCTATGCGCTCCTCACCCACATGCTCGCCCAGCAATGCGGGCTGGAGCCCGGCACGTTCGTCTGGACCGGCGGCGATTGCCATCTTTATTCCAACCATCTCGACCAGGCGCGCCTCCAGCTCGAACGCGAGCCGCGCCCGCTCCCGAAGCTCATCATCCTCCGCAAGCCCGATGCGATAGACGGCTACGAATATGAAGATTTCGAGATCACCGAGTACGAGCCGCACCCGCACATCTCCGCGCCGGTAGCGGTTTGACAGGTCCCGAGATCGTCTTCGTCGTGGCCCGCGCCGATAACGGCGTGATCGGCAAGGACGGGAAGCTTCCCTGGCATCTCCCCTCAGACCTCAGGCATTTCAAGCAAGTGACGATGGGCACTCCGATGGTGATGGGCCGCAAGACCTTCGAGGGCCTGCCGGGCCTCCTCCCCGGCCGGCGCCACATCGTCCTCACCCGCGACCGGGACTGGTCCGCCCCGGGGGCCGAAACCGTTCATTCGGTCGAGGAGGCGATCGGCGCGGCGGATGCGGAGCGGATTTCGGTTGTCGGCGGGGCGGAGATATTCGCGCTGTTCGAGCCGAAGGCGAGCGAAATCGAGCTTACGGAAGTCCATTTCGATGCGGAGGGCGACACCTTCATGCCCGCTCCCGATCCCGCGATTTGGCGCGAAGTTTCGCGCGAACGGCACGAGGCCGAGGACGGCCGCCCCGCCTATAGTTTCGTCCGCCTGGTGCGGCGCTGATCATCCTCGTCATCCCGGACTTGATCCGAGGTCCATGAACACGGCGCGTGCGATTGTCGAAGCCGTGTTCATGGATGCTGAAACAAGTTCAGCATGACGGGAGAAGCAATTGTCCGCGTGTGTGTTGTTTCCTATAGCCCCCCCCATGGAGCGGCTGGACGGCGGCTCGGCGGTTCCGGAAGCGTTACGCGGCGGCATCGTCGCGCTCGGCAATTTCGACGGATTCCACGCGGGCCACCAGGCGGTGGTGGGCCGGGCGGTGGAGCGCGCCCGTGCCGA
>DATMJS010000167.1:0-2995 GCA_035553755.1 Allosphingosinicella sp. | reverse complement strand
CGGGACGAACAGCCCCTGCTCAGGCACCGGGATGGTCTTCAGCCACCGGTTCTGCATGGCCGCGCGCCGCTCCATCAACCGGTCGTAGGCGCCGCGGTCGATCACCGGGCCGACATCGGTCTTGGGATCGGCGGGATCGCCGACCACCAGGGCGTCCATAGCTCCCGACAGCATCTCCAGCGTGCGGTCGGCAATCTCCTCCTGAGGCAGCAGCACCCGCAGCGCCGAGCAGCGCTGGCCTGCCGAGCGGAAGGCGGAAGTCACCACGTCCTGCACCACCTGCTCGGGCAAAGCGGTCGAATCGACGATCATTGCGTTGATTCCGCCCGTCTCGGCGATCAGCGGGACGATCGGCCGGTCGTCGTCCTGGAGCAGCGTCCGCGCGATCCGCTTCGCCGTCGCGGTCGAGCCGGTGAAGGCGACGCCCGCGATGCGGACATCCTCCATCAGCGCCTGGCCCATTTCAGGCCCCCCGGGAGCGAGGATCAGCGCGTCCTCCGGAATGCCGGCGCCATGCGCGAGCCCCACCGCATAAGCGGCGATTTCAGGCGTCTGCGGCGCGGGCTTGGCGACGACCGTATTGCCGGCGACGAGAGCCGCCGTCACCTGCCCCAGGAAGATCGCCAGCGGGAAGTTCCAGGGAGCGATGCACACCCAGGCGCCGCGTCCTTCCATGCGGAGCACGTTGCGCTCGCCGGTCGGCCCCGGCAATTCGACCGGCTGCAGCCCTTTGCGCGCCTGCGCCGCATAATAGCGGCAGAAATCGACCGCCTCGCGGACTTCGCCGAGCGCGTCGGGGATGGTCTTCTTCGCCTCCTGCACGGCGATTGCCATCAGCGTCGCGCGGTCGCGCTCCAGGAGATCCGCCAACCGGTCGAGGCAGTCGGCGCGCTGTTCGACCGGGGTTGAAGTCCAATCCGGAAACGCGGCCAGCGCCTTGCTTACCGCATCGCGCGACTTGGCGGCCTCCGCGCCGGAGGCGTGGCCCGGCTGCTCGTAGGCCCCTCGGTTGTCGCCCTTGGCGAGGAAGGAAAGCGGCGTCTGCACGATCTTTGCGACACTTGCGAGTTCGGCCCGGTCGTTGAGATCGATGCCTTCGCTGTTCTTCCTCTCGGGCGCGAACAGCTCGGACGGCAGCGGGATCATGGGATGGCGCGTTCCGCCCACAGCCGCGACCTTCGCCACAGGATCCGCGAGGATTTCGGCGTCGGTCAGAGTCTCGTCGGCGAGTTGGTGGACGAAGCTCGAATTGGCGCCATTTTCCAAGAGGCGCCGGACGAGATAGGCGAGAAGGTCGCGATGCCCGCCCACCGGCGCGTAGATGCGGGTGCGGTAGCCCTCCTCGCGAACCAGCCGCTCGTACAGGCCCTCGCCCATGCCGTGCAGCCGCTGGAATTCGAAGTCGCGGCTGTCTCCCGCCCATTCGAGGATGGTGGCGACGGTGAGCGCATTATGCGTGGCAAAGGCGGGATAGACGTTCTTCGCTTCGAGCATGTCCCTGGCGCAGGCTAGGTAGGAGACGTCGGTCGCGGCCTTGCGGGTGAACAGGGGATAATCGGAAAGGCCCTGCTCCTGCGTATGCTTGATCTCGCTGTCCCAATAGGCGCCCTTCACCAGCCGGGCGGCGATGCGGCGGCCGGTCTTCTCGCCCACCGCATTGGCCCAGGCGACGGTCGGCCGGGCGCGCTTGCCATAGGCCTGGATCGCCATTCCAAGCCCGTCCCAGCCCTTGAGCGCCGGCAGCCCGGCCACTTTCTCGATGATGTCGAGGCTCATCTCGAGCCGCTCGGTCTCCTCGGCATCGATGGTGAAGGCGATGCCGTAGCTTTTTGCGAGCCCCGCCAGCGCCTCGACCTGTCCGGTAAGCGAGGAAACGCAGTGGTCATATTGTGCGACTTCGTAGCGGGGATGAAGCGCGGAGAGCTTGACCGAAATCGAATGCCCCTGCTTGGCCGCCTTGCCGACCGCGTGGATCGCATCTTCATAGGCACGGTAGTAGCGTTCCGCGTCCGGGAAGGTCCGGGCCGCTTCGCCCAGCATGTCGAAGCTGGCGGTGAAGCCCTTATTCTCGCGCTTGCGCATCCGCCCGATCGCTTCCTCGATGGTGCGCCCCATCACGAAGATCTCGCCCATCATCCGCATCGCCGCTCCGACCGCCTGCCGGACGAAGGGCTCGCCCGCCCGCGCCATCAGCTTTTTGAGCACGCTGGCTTGTTGAGTCTCGCTGACCAGCGCTCGCCCGATCACCAGCCCCCATGTCGCGGAATTGACGAGCGTCGAATGCGACTTGCCCGCATGCGCGCGCCAGTCGGCATTGCCGAGCTTGTCAGCGATCAGCTGGTCGGCGGTTTCAGGGTCGGGGACGCGCAGGAACGCCTCCGCCAGCGACAGCAGGGCGATGCCCTCCGACGTATTGAAACGATATTCCTGCAGGAACTGGTTCACCCAGCCCGACGACTGCGCGCTGCGGAGGTCTGCGAGCATGCCCAGCGCACGGTTCTCCACCCGCCGCCGCGATTCGCGCGTCAGCGCCGCGTCCTTCAGCAGCGGCTTCAGCACCTCCGGCTCGGGCGCGCGGTGCAGCCGCGCGATTTCGCTGCGCGCCGATGCCGTAGCGTTCGCGGTCGAAGCCGCCATAGTCTCACTCCAAAATGCTTGTTTCCCGCACGAGGCAGGCTCTAGACCGGCGCCCTAGCGCGCCCGGACGATCCGGACAATGTGGGGGAGCCGAATGCCCGTCGCCAGCATCGACGAGATCCGCGCCAGGGTCGGCAGCGAGGTCGGCGCCTCGCCCTGGATCGAAATCACCCAGGCCGACATCGACGCCTTTGCCGACGTGACCGGCGACCGCCAGTTCATCCATGTCGATCCCGATGCTGCGGCCAAGACGCCGTTCGGCGGCACCGTCGCCCATGGCTTCCTAACCCTGTCTTTGCTGAGCCAAATGGGGGCTGCCGTCATGTACATGCCGGACCGAGTGAAGATGGTCGTTAAT
>DATMJS010000166.1:0-31313 GCA_035553755.1 Allosphingosinicella sp. | reverse complement strand
CCACCGCCCGGCCCGCGGATAGCCCTTGCCGACGGTGAGGCCGGGCGGTGGATCGCGGACGTCGAACAGGGCGAGGCCGCGCCGTCGGGCAAGGTCGGCGAGACGCGGCTCGTCGCGCAGCCGCTGATGGAGACCGGCCGCGACGTTCATCCCCGCCTCCAGTGCCGCAGCCGCATCCTCGATCAGATCGCCGCCCAGCGTGCCGCCGGAATTCGCGATTCCGAGCACCAATGTGCGTGCGCCGGCCGCCGCTCCCTCCGCCATGCCGACGCGGGGCAGGCCTAGCGTGAGCGGGCAATCGTCGTGCCGGAACTCGCCCACGCAGTCTTCGCGGCGGAAGACCGCGAGGCCGCGCGACGTCTTGATGCCGATCGGGTCGGCGCTGCTGCCGAGATAGAGGAGGAAGGGAGCCGGGATCATTGGGAGCGGAGCCTATCGCCGGTCGCTCCGCTCCGCGCATAGCGAGTGCGGCGCTCGCCATAGCTTGATGTTATGGCGCGTCGATGACCCGCGCGAGCGTCTTGAGAAAGTCAGTGGCGAGCACCGTCGGCGGGCGGTTAAGCAGGAACATGGCATGGACGCCGAAGGCGATCTGCGGCTTCAAGGGGCGCGCCGAAAGGCCCGGCGCGAGCGAGGCCTGCGCGGTGAAGCTGTCCACCACCGTCATGCCCACCCCCTGCCGGACCAAAGCGGTCGCGATATAGAAGGTGCGCGCCAACACTGCCTCGTCTAGTTCCAGATCGAGGCGCTGCAGCTCCTGCGTGAAGAGCTGACCGATAGGTCCGCTCGAGGCGAGGCTTATGAAACGCTGCCCGCGCAGCCGCTCCAGCTCGACGCGCGGCGGCGCATCGGGCATGTCTTCTTCGCGGTAGAGGACGACCAGCTCGCCTTCGCCGAGGCAGCGATGCCCGATCGGCGCCGCGGGCGGCACTTCATAGGCGATGGCAAGGTCGGTCTCGCGCTCATAGAGCTTGCGGATGAGATCGTCGTGATGGACGGTCTGGAGATCGAACTTCACATTCTCATGGGTACGCAGAAACCGTGACACCGCGGTCGGCAGCGCGTTGAGCGCCAGCGACGGGAGCGCGGACACGCGCAGCATTCCCCCGGCGCCGCGCCGGAGGTTCCGCCCGGCTTCGCGCAAGGCATAGACCCGGTCCTGGATTTCGCTGACTTCGGTGAAGAGGACGTCGGCGTCCTCGGTCGGCACGAGGCGGCCGTTGGTCCGCTGGAACAGCTGGAAGCCCAGCAAAGATTCGGCATGGCGCAAGGTTTTCGAAACCGACGGCTGCGAGACGTTCAATGCGCGTGCGGCGGCGCTTACCGATCCGTTGACGTAGACCGCGTGAAAGATCTCGATATGGCGGAGATTCATGGGCGGGCCGGGTTGGACATGGCTCTAGCCTAACCGGGTTTATGAAAAGGGAAAGCGTTCGGCGGTTCAGCCGCCCGGCGGAAGACGGCGATCGCCGACCTCAGATCGTTATCCGATGCCGCGAGGAGATGGCCCGCCTTATCGACGTCCATCCCCATGGCGACCAGCACAGCAGTCTTGATATGATTGCCGGTGACATCGAGCGCCGCCTCCGCAGCGGAAGCGTCGGCACCGCTTATCTCGGCGACGATGGCTATGGCCCGCCCCCGCAGTTTGCGGTTAGAGACGCGCATGTCGACCATCAGCCCTTCATGGACATGGCCGAGCCTGATCATGATCGCAGTCGAGAAGAGGTTGAGCGCGATCTTCTGCGCCGTGCCCGCCTTCATTCGAGTGGAACCGGACACAGGCTCCGCGCCCGTGTCGAGGAAGATGGGGTGCTGCGCAGCGACAAGCAGCGGCGTCCCGGCGTTGCTCGCGAAGCCGACGGTGAGGGCACCCGCCAGCGAGGCTTCACGGATCGCAGCGACGGTGAAAGGAGTCGTGCCGCTTGCCGCAACCCCGATAACGACATCGCTTCGGCTCAAGCCGGCGGACCGCACGAATTCACTCCCCGCCGCGGCGTCGTCTTCGGCATTCTCGACGCTCCTCATCAAAGCGGCGTCGCCGCCGGCTAGGCCGTAGAGCAGCCGATCGGCGCTCCAGCCGAAAGTGGGGCCGAGTTCCACTCCGTCGAGCACGGCAAGGCGGCCCGAAGTGCCGGCGCCAACATAGACGAGCCGCCCCGACCGATCCCTCAGCCGCTCGGCCGCCTCCTCGGCGGCGCGGGCAAGCGCCTCCGCCTGGGGTCGAACCGCCGCCGCCGCCTCGACCTGCGCTTCGGCCATTACCATGACCGCCTCCCGGGTCGGCAGCAGGTCGATGTCGGCGAACCTCCGGTTCATGCCTTCAGTCGGCAACGGCGCTCTCCCCAGTTCATAACCTCAGGCTGTAGCTTCGAATGCAGAAATGGCTACCCTGCACCTTCTCCATGAGTGATGAAGGCGTCGAAATGAGCTTCTATCTGGGCATCGACGCCGGCGGGACTCACACCCGCGCCCGCCTCGTTAACGACGGCGGCGAGACGGTCGGCACCGGCGAAGCCGGACCTGCCAACACGCGGATAGGATTACAGAACGCGCTCGATGAAATCGAAGAGGCTTATCGCCAGGCGATCCGGGCGGCAGGGCTGCCGCCCGAGGAAGCCGGCCGCATCCAGGCAGGCCTCGGCATTGCCGGCATCAACCGGCGCGGCGTACTGGACGGACTCAAGAATCACAGCTTTCCTTTCGCCTCCGTCGGCTTCGCCAGCGACGCCTCGATCGCCTGCGCCGGCGCGCATGCGGGAGAGGATGGCGGAATCGTCATCCTCGGCACCGGAAGCATAGGCTTTGCCCGTGTGAGGGGCGAGGCGATCATCGTCGGGGGATACGGCTTCCCCATCTCGGACGAGGGAAGCGGCGCAGACCTGGGCCTGCGCGCCATACGCCGTTCGCTCTGGGCCCGCGACAGGCGAATCGCCCACACGGCGATGACAAGGGACATACTCGACAGGTTCGGCGGCTCGGCCGGCGAGATCGTCACCTGGATGGACCAGGCGACGGCCACAGACTACGCCGAGTTCGCGCCGCTGGTGATGGACCATGCCGAGCGCGGCGACCCGGTGGCCGAGCCGATCGTGCAGGAGGCCGCGCTGTCGATAGACCGACTTATCCGGGTCCTCTTCGAGCGCGGGGCTCCGCATTGCTGCCTGATGGGAGGCCTCGCCGACCGCATGTGCGACTGGCTGGCGGCGGGGCTGCGCAAACGGCTCCGCCAGCCGCTCGGCGACAGCCTCGACGGCGCGATACTCCTTGCCCGGTCGCGGCAAGCCGAAGCAGCGCACAAGCCCTGAGGCTCAGCCGGCGCCGGCCTCTCCCGCTATCCAGGCGCGCTTCACCCGGCCCTCATCGTCGAGAAGCGCGAGGTCGGCCCGAAGGCCCGGCCGAATGGCTCCCGTCACTTCCTGGAGCCCCATGGCCGCTGCGGGGTTGGCGCTCGCCATTCGGACAGCGGTCGCATGATCGACGTCGAGCGTCCGGGCGGCGTTGCGCACGGCGCTCGCCATGTCGAGGGCCGAGCCCGCAAGGGTGCCATCGGCGGCGGTGCACCGTCCCCTCTCGTCAGTGATCAAGCGGTCCCCGAGCATGAACGTCTTTCGCTCGGATCCAACCGTCGGCATCGCGTCGGTGACGAGCACGAGCCCTTCCGGTCCTTTCGCGGCCAGCGCGATCCTGAGCGCGGCCGGGTGGACGTGGAAGCCGTCGACGATGATCCCGCCCCAGCTTTCCGGGCTTTCGAGCGCTGCGCCGACCACGCCCGGAGCCCGAGCTGCGAGCTGGCTCATGGCGTTGAAGAGATGGGTGAAGCCGGTCGCCCCCTCGTCCAGCGCGCGGCGCGTCTCCTCGTAGGAGGCGGCGCTGTGCCCCACCGCGACGACCACCCCTCCCCGCACGAGCCCTGCGATGGTTCCCGCCGGCGCAAGCTCGGGCGCGAGCGTCACCAGGGTGACACCGGCCTTGAGCGAAGTCAGCAGCCGGACGGCAGCTTCGTCGATCTTCCTGATCTTGCGTGCATCGTGGATGCCTCGTTTGTCGGCGTTGATGAAGGGGCCCTCGATATGGATGCCGAGCACTCCCGGCACTCCTTGCGCCATCGCAGCTTCGACGGCCCGCATGGCGCGGTCGACCACATTGAGGTCGTCGGTGATCAAGGTGGGAAGGAAACCGGTGGTTCCGAATCGCCGGTGCGCTCGACCGATGGTCCGAATGCCTTCGACCGTGGGCTCGTCATTGAACAATATGCCGCCGCCACCATTGACCTGAAGGTCGATGAAGCCGGGGACGAGATCGCCCTCCAGATATTCCGGGGCGAGGCTGCCGGGGCAATCGCTCAGGGGGACGATGCCGTTTATCCTACCTTCCTCGATGAGCAGGCAGCGCTCGGCCTCAAATCCGGCAGGAGTCAGCACGCGCGATGGACATAGTGCCTGCATCAGCGGGTCTCGGTCACCTTGCGTAGGTAAGGCGGAGCGTCGGGATCGAGGCCCCGAGCAAGACTGAGCGCGGCCGCCATTTTGTAGACGCTCATGATGCACGCGGCGGGCGCGAGGGCGGCATGCACATCGAGCAGCGACGGCAGGTTTATCGCACCTTCGACGGTGAGGCCGGCGGTGAGGACGCAGGCGCCTCGCCCGACAAGCTCCTCCGCCAGCGGCGCGACCGACTCGCGTGCCGCGTCGGCAGGGACCAGGAGCAGCACGGGAAACTTCTCCCCGATGATCGCCATCGGCCCGTGCCGGACCTCGGCCGCGCTGAAAGCCTCGGCGTGGATGCCGCAGGTCTCCTTGAACTTGAGCGCGGCCTCCTGCGCGATTCCGAAAGTCGATCCCCTGCCGATCACATACATGCCGCGGACGCCGCGAAGCGCACCCACAGCCTCGCTCCAGTCCAGCTCCCACGCGCGCCGCAATATTTCCGGCGAAGAGGCGAGCGCCGCGCGGAGCGGTCCATCGTCCGTCCATTCGGCCACCAGGTGCGCGAGAGCGAGCAAAGTACCAACGTAGGATTTGGTAGCCGCGACGCTCTCCTCCTTGCCGGCCAGGATGGGCAGCGTCATTGCGCTGGCCTCGCTTAGCGGCGAAGCGGCCTCATTGACCAGGGCGAGAACCGAGGCTCCCGCTTCGCGTGCCGCTTGGGCGGACAGGACCAGATCCGGGCTTTGTCCCGACTGCGAAATGGCGAGGAACAGGGTCCGCTCCAGCTTTCGCCATCTGGTGCCATAGATGGACGAGATCGAAGGCGAGTGCGAAGCGGCAGGAGTGCCGGTTCCGGTCTCGATGAGGAATTTCGCGTAGGTCGCTGCGTGGTCCGAACTGCCGCGGGCGCAGGTGACGACGAGTTGGGGATCCACTTCCTTTATCGCCCTACCTAGCTCCGTCAGCAGGGATGGATATTCTCGCAATTGCCGTTCCGCCACCAGGACGGCCTCCTCGGCCTCCGCTTCCATCTTGGTCCGGGCGCTTGCCGGGCTCATCGGGTCCCCCCTTCCGCTGCTGCGGCGGCCTTGCATATACCGACCCCGGCGCACTAGCACGGTGCGGGCCGCGGCAGGAAGGACCATTGCGGACATGGCGGCAGACGCTAGGCTAAAGCATCGAAGGAGTGTCCGATGCGCCGCCTCTTGCCTCTCGTCATGATCGCGCTTGCCGCCTGCGCCCGGGGTCCGCTCCCCTCGCCTCCGCCCCCACCTCCCGGAGTGAGCTACGCCTGGGTGACGTTCGACAGCGCGCGCCTGCGGGAGAGCAGCGCGGGAGGCATGGCGGACCGCGCCAGCGGGCGGGCGCTAACCATCGACGATCCGGTGCGGGTCGCTTCCGTTTCGAAGCTGCTGGTCGCGCTCGGCGTGATGCGGCTGGTCGAGCAGGGGCGGCTCGATCTCGACGAGGACGTGTCGGCGAAGCTCGGCTGGCGGCTCCGCAACCCGGCCTTCCCCGACACGCCGATCACTTTGCGGCTGCTGCTGTCGCACCGGTCGAGCCTTCGCGATGAAGTCGATTATGTAATCCCGCTCGGCCGCGACGTGCGCGGCGTGCTGGCCGCTCCGGCCGCCTTCGACGCGGAGCACGCCCCCGGCACCTACTTTCGTTATTCGAACCTCAACTTTCCCGTCATTGCTTCAATTATGGAACTTGCGACAGGCGAGCGGTTCGACCGGCTGATGGACCGGCTGGTGCTGAAGCCGCTGGAGGTAGACGCCTGCTTCAACTGGTCGACGTGCAGCGAGGCGGCGCTCCAGCGGGCGGTGGTGCTTTACGACGACGACGGCTCGGTGCTGCGCGACAATCTCGGTGGAAAGCGACCCGAATGCCTGGTCGTGCCGGCGGCCGACGGCAGCTGTGACCTAGACGGATATGTGTTGGGGACGAACGGCGCGCTCTTCTCGCCGCAGGGGGGCCTCCGAATCTCGGCGCGCGACCTCGCGGCGATCGGCCAGTTGCTGCTCAACCGGGGCCGGCACCGCGGCCGGGCGTTCCTCAGCGAAGCCAGCATCGACGCCATCCTGCAGCCGGAGTGGCGGTTCGACGGGACCAACGGTGAGACGGACAAGGGCTTTTACTGCGCCTACGGCCTTGCCACTCAAAGCCTGCCGATGCCGGTCGAGGGTTGCCGCGACGACCTGTTCGGCGACGGCAGGTCGGTGGTGGGCCATGCGGGCGACGCTTATCGGGTGCGCTCGGGCCTCTGGGTGGACCGGGAACGGGGCGTCGGCATCGCCTATTTTTCCGCCAACAACGGCACGGACCCGCCGCGGGGGCAATCTGCCTACCGGGTTGTTGAGGAATGGCTGGCGAGCAAGCTTCGCGACTGATCAGTCCGTCTGCGCAAGCAGAGTGTTTACTCGCCGCTCGGCGTCGGCGAGTGCTTGCTTGGTCGATTTCTGCCCATTGAAAGCGGCGGCGACTTCCTCGCCGACAAGCCCCTCAATGGCGTTCTGGCGCTGGACTCCGCCCGGAAGCGGTCGCCCCGTGCTTGCCACCGGCGCGATGTTGGTGCGATGCGGCAGCGCCTTGAACGCGGGGCTGTCAACCACGGCCTTGAATGCGGGAAGGTGGCCGGTGCGGGCCCAATCGAAATTGTGTTCGGCAATGAAGCGGAAGAAGCGAGCGATCGCGCGGCGCTGCTCGGGCGTCCGTTCGCGCTTCGGCACCACCCAGGCGTGGCCGCTCACATAGCTCACATCCTCGCCCCACAGCCTCGGATAGGGGTAGACCGTATAGCTCCGGTAAAGCGGGCGCCCCGGTGTGTTCGCTTCCGCCTCGAACTGGCCGATCATCCACGTCCCTGTCGGATAGATGCCGCCCTCCCCCGACATGAAGCTTGCGATGGCGGCGGGCGTGTCCTGGTTGAGCGTGCTCACCCCTGACGCGGTGATGTGGCGGAAGAAATCGACGATCCGCTCGGCCTCCGGCGTTTGCAGCCGGATACGCTTGGGGCTGGGGAACAGGATTGCGTTCTGGGCTAGCAGGTAAGTGTACACGTTCCGGGCGGCGTAGGCGTTGTCGCCAACGAGGCTCTGGATCAGATAAGGCTTGCCGGTCCGCTCCGTGAACTGGCGCGCGTGGGCCAGCATTTCCTCGGGCGAGGTCGGCAGGACGGGCTTGCCGTCCTTCATCAGGCCTGCCTCTGCGAACAGCTTGGTATTGATGTGGAAGAGACCGCCATGGGTGTCGAAGGGAAGCCCGTAAAGCCGCCCCTCGATCGTCACCGCGCTCCGGCTCGCTTCGGTAAAGGCGGAAGGCGAAATCCCTGCTTCTGCAAGATAGGGCTCGATCGGCTCCAGCAGGCCTTCGGCGACATAGTCCGATATGACGCCCGTGTGCATGGTGACGAGGTCGGGCGGGTCCTTGGCCGCCATCTGCGCGGAGAGCTGCGGATAGCCCGGCCAGGCGACGACGTTGCTGCTGACGTGCACGTCGGGGTTCTGGGCGTTGAACTTGTTGATCATCGCGGTGATGATCCCGCACTCGCCCTCGACCTTGGAGATATCCGTGGCGCTGCCATACTGGGCGCCGCACTCGCCGAAGAAGCGCTGCAGGTAGATCTCGGCTCGATCGTCGCCGCCGCCGCCGTCGCTGCAGCTTGCCGCGAGAAGAATCGCAGGAAGGAAGAAGAGGCGCCTCACCGGACCGCCGTCCCCGCCATCGCGCGCACGATCTGCTTCTGGAACAGCACGTAGACGATGAAGATGGGGATCGAGGCGAACACGGCCTGCGCCATCAGAAAGCCGAGGCCGCTCGTCTGCGCATAGTTCATCTGCGCGGCGGCAAGACCGACGGTGAGCGTATACATGTCGCTTCGCGTCGCCGATATAAGCGGCCACCAGTAGCTGTTCCAGGAAGCGAGAAAGGTGAACACCCCGAGTGTCGCCTGCGCGGGAAGGGTGAGCGGCAGCAGCACCTTCCAGAAAAGGGTGAATCGCGACGCGCCGTCGAGCATCGCCGCTTCATCGAGCTCGCGCGGAATCGCACGCATGTACTGGGTCATGAAGAAGACCCCGAATGGGCCCGCAAGCCCCGGCAGGATCAGCCCCGGATAGCTGTTGTGCAATCGCAGCTCGGCGAACAGCTGGTGCTGCGGAAGAATCACCGCCTGTTCGGGGATTGCGAGCCCCAGCAGGACGAAGATGAAGAGCGTTCGACGAAACGGGAAATCGAGCCGCGCAAAGCCGTAGCCGGCGAGGCTGCACAAGGCGAGTACGCCAAGCGTGGTTCCGCCCGACACGATGATGCTGTTGATCAGCCAGCGGAACACCTGGTTCCCCTGGAGGATCGACCGGTAGTTTTCGAACGTGTACGGCGGCGACAAGGCGGCGCCGCTGTTGCCGACCAGCGCACTATTCTCCTTCAGCGAGAGCAGCAGCGTCCAGATGAGAGGCGCGACCATTACCGCGGCTGCAAGCAGGATCGCGAGGAGCGTCAGCGGCGACCAGCGGGTGCGGCTGCCCTCAGCGGCCACCGTCGTCCTCCGATCCGCGCATGGTCGTCGCATATTGGGTGAGCGTGATCAGCACGATGAGCAGGAAGAGGATTTCGGCGGCGGCCGTAGCATAACCCAGTTCCCAGCGGGCAAAAGCGGATTCGAAGATGAACAGCACCATCGTGCGAGTGGCGCCGCCCGGACCGCCGCCGGTGAGCAGCTGGGCCTGGCCGAAGATCTGCAGCTGCGCCGCAGTCTGCAGCATGATCACCAGGACCAGAGTGCGCCTCAGCCCCGGCAAAGTCACGCGCCAGAAGGTCGTCCAGCGGCTCGCCCGGTCCAGCGCCGCGGCTTCGTAGATGTCGCCCGGTATTTGCTGCAGGCCGGCCAGGAACAGCATCATCGGGAGCCCGATCGACCACCAGATGGTGGTGATGGCGAGCGCCCAAAGCGACCAGGTCGGGTGGCTCAGGAACGGGATCGGCTCGGCGCCGAGAGCTTGCGCCGTCTCGCCTAGAAGCCCTGCATCCGGCGCCAGGACGAAACGCCAGATAAGGGTGACGATGGTGACCGAAAGCACCGATGAGGAAAAGAAGATGCCGCGAAACACGGCCGCGCCGCGGGTGGCGCGGTTAAGCGCGAGCGCCAGCGCCAGCGCTATCACCGTCAGCAGGGGCACGATCATCAGCGCCAGCGCGAAGGTGTTGAGCACGGAGCGGATGAAGACGTCGTCGGCGAACAGCCGGGCGTAATTCTCCAGACCAATGAAGCGCCCGCCGCCGAACAGGTCGACCTGCTGGAGACTGAGCGCCATGCCTCTCAGCAGCGGGTAGATGAGGATAACGACATAGGCCGTAAGGAACGGCAGGACGAAGAACAGCCCGCTCCAATCCCGCCGGTCCGCGGCCCGGCTCATTCGGGTCGCGCCTCCGCA
The DNA here is from genome assembly GCA_035553755.1 of Allosphingosinicella sp. Classification (GTDB taxonomy): domain Bacteria; phylum Pseudomonadota; class Alphaproteobacteria; order Sphingomonadales; family Sphingomonadaceae; genus Allosphingosinicella. Next base: position 21,448 of record DATMJS010000166.1, on the reverse strand, counting down.
TGATAGCCCCGCCCATCAGCATCGAACAGGTGCGTGGCCGCACCGTTGATGCTCAGGCGCACCGTTTCGCCCATCTGCAGGCGGCTATTGCCTTCGTCTTCGGCGATCACCTCGAGCCCGTCGGCGAGACGTGTATAGACAAGCGTGCGGTCGCCGAGGCGCTCGACGAGCTCGACCGTGGCGGTCGTGACGCCGCCGTCCGCGCCACCAACGGTCACGCTTTCCGGCCTAAGGCCAAGCTGAAGCGGTCCGGTGGCCGGAAGGCCGGCGCGAGGCACGCGGGTCTCGACCTCCGTCCCATCGCCGAGGCGGACACGGGCATAAGCGCCGTCGCCGGGAACGGGCTCGGCGGGCGCCAGGGTCATCGCCGGCGATCCGACAAAGCGGGCCACGAAGCTGTTGGCCGGCCGGCTGTATATTTCCATCGGCGGCCCGACCTGCTGGATCCGGCGGTCGTGCATCACGACGATGCGGTCGGCGAGCGTCATCGCCTCGGCCTGGTCATGGGTGACCATGATCACCCCCGCATCGACGCGCTGGCGAAGCTGGGCGAGTTCGACCCGCGTACGCATCCGCAGCGCCGCGTCGAGGTTAGACAAAGGCTCGTCGAGCAGGAACAGCTTGGGCTGCTTGACTATCGCGCGGCCGATGGCGACACGCTGACGCTGGCCGCCGGAAAGCTGCCCCGGCTTCTTGGCGAGATGCTGCTCGATCTCCAGCACGCGGGCGGCCTCGGCGACTCGGGAAGCGATCTCCTCCCTGGGCACGCGCGCATTGCGCAGCCCGAAGGACATATTCTCCTCGACCGTCATGTGCGGGTAGAGCGCATAATGCTGGAAAACCATGGCGACGCCGCGGTCGCCGGGAGGGAGCTGGTCTATCCGCCGTCCCTCCAGATGGACCTCGCCCGCGTCAAGCGTCTCGAGCCCCGCGATGATGCGAAGCAGGGTGGACTTGCCCGAACCCGAGGGGCCGAGGAATGCCACGAACTCGCGAGCTTCCATACTCAGCGACACGTCGTCCAGCACCGGCGTCGCGCCATAGGCCTTGCGGATGTTGCTCAATTCAAGGCTGGCCACTGGCACTCCCCTGGCCCAAAGTTCGCCTTTCGCGGCTGACAGATCGTGCTGGCCCGAATATGCCGGGGGGATGGGTGAGGGATACGACGATCGATGATCGCAACTGCAAGTCGGTCCTCCCGCCGCCGCCCTCCCGCCTTGTTACCTGCGGGTCGGGTGGGAACGGCGATGTTGCCGCTCAGCGCAATGAATTATAGGATTAAAAGCTAATGTCCAGCGGGGAGAGCGACGAACGAGTGGACGGCGCCGCCGCAAGCGACTCGCCGGCCGCGCGCGCGCAGCCGTCGGACTCGCTGGGGCGGAACCTCACGTTCGGAATGCTCGACGCGCTTGGCCGGGCGATCGTCACCGGCGTCTATGACGAGCAGCGCTTCCCGACCGAGGCCGAGCTTGCCACTCAGCATGCGGTGAGCCGCTCGGTCACCCGCGAAGCGGTGAAGATGCTCACCGCCAAAGGGCTGCTGACGGCGCGTCCGCGCAAGGGAACGACGGTGCAACCCCCTTCCTCCTGGAATCTGTTCGACCCGCACGTGCTGCGCTGGCTGCTCGAGCGCAAATTTTCGCTCGAGCTGCTGCGCCAGTTCAGCGAGCTGCGCATCGCGATCGAGCCCGCCGCCGCGGCGCTGGCGGCCAGGGCGGCGGACGAAACGGCGATCGCCGGGATCGAGACCGGCTACCGCCGAATGGAAGCGGCCGAAGCGGGCGAAGGCGATCCGCTCGAAGCCGACATCGGTTTCCACATCGCCGTGCTCAACGCTTCGGCCAACCCCTTCTACATGCAGTTTCGAGACGTGGTGGCGACGGCGCTCCATACCTCGATCCGCTTCACCAACCGGCTGGAAGGGCGGACGGCTAGCCTTCCCGCCCATCATGCGGTGCTGGCGGCGATCCGCGGCCGGGACCCGGCGGGCGCGCAGGAGGCGATGGCGAACATCATCGCCGAAGTGATGGTCTTGATCGCCGAAGCCGAACGCGCCGGCTAGCGCCGCAAGGCAGGCGCTTGGCGCGGTCCGGTCGAAGGCACCCCGCCCTCCACATACGGCCAGCCGTCGCGCCAGACGATCCTGTCGATCAGCATCACCCGGCGCGTATTGACCTCGTCCGTCGCCTTCGATCGGGGCCGCCGCTTATCCACCCCATGATAGAGCATCCAGTCGCGGCCGCTGTCGTCCTCTATGATCGAATTGTGTCCCGGTGCGACCCAGATCCCCTGATGCTCCAGAATGACGCTGCTCGGCGCCCCGGTCGCGGCGGCAAGCGTCTCGAAAGGACCGGTGGCGCTGCGCGAGCGGGCGACCAGGACCGCATAATGGGCATTGGGGCCGCAGCAATTGTCGCCCGAATAGAAAAGATAATACCAGCCCCCGCGCAGTATGACCCACGCCCCTTCGATCAACCTCTGATATTCGCCGGGATCTTCGGACCTGACCGGATGGATGAGGTCGACGGGATTGCTCCCGACGGCGAAGGATATGCGGTCGGGGGCAAGCTCCTGCACCTTGATCGGCCCAAATCCCGATCCCCAGTAAAGCAGCCGCTTGCCGGTCGCGGGATCATCGTACGCCATCGGATCGATGTTGACGAAGCCGGGGCCGCATTGCAGCGGGCGGCCGCTGTCGCGGAAGGGCCCCTCCGGCCGGTCCGCCGTCGCCACCGCAAGGCAAAGCCCGCGGCTGTCGTCGGTGAGGGCGGCGTCGGGCTTGGCCGAATAATAGAGATAGTAGCGGCCGCTATCTTCCAGCACGTGAGGGGCCCAGAAATCCTGCGTCTTGCTTGCCCAGTCCGGTTTCACGGGCAAGGCATCGCCGACCAACTCCCAGTTTATGAGGTCTGGTGACCGCGCGACCTGGACGTTGCGCATCGCGCCTTCGGACCCGCTCTGGGTGGCGTAGGCATAATAGAGGCCGTTCGGCGCCTTCAGCACCGCCGGATCGGGAAAGTCGGTGTCGAGCACCGGATTGGCGTAGGTCGCCCTCGGTCGCAATTCCGGTGCCGCGCAGCCGGACACAGCCGCGGCAGCAAGACAGACGCTCAGGAAAAAGCCCCGCATGGTCCGTGACATATCACTCTTCTCTCCGGGGCGCGAGTTGGGCTATCCTGCTTTTATGCCGCTTGCCTCATCCCTCCGCCTAACGGTCATCGCCGCACTCGCCGCAGCCCTTGCCGGCGCCGCTTGGGCGAAGCCCGCTTTCGTCCCGGTCTACAAGACGGATTTCCCGGACCCGTTCGTGATCGAGCATGGCGGGGAGTTCCTCGCTTATTCCACCAATTCGGGCGGCATCAACCTGCCGATGGCCTCCTCGTCGAACCTCGTCGACTGGCGGCCAGTCATGGACCCCGCGGCACCCAGCAAGGCGCTGGACGGGATGCCGGCGCTCGCGCCGTGGGTGAAGGAGGGGCGGACTTGGGCCCCTGAAGTGATGAAGATCGGCGAACAGTGGGTGCTCTACTATACGGCGCACCACAGGAAGAACGACCTCCAGTGCATCGGCGTCGCGACCGCCTCGGCCCCGCGGGGACCGTTCAGCGACACGTCCGCCCAGCCGCTCGTCTGCCAGGAGGAGATTGGCGGCACGATCGACGCCAACCCCTTCAGGGACAATGACGGCAGCCTCTATCTGACCTTCAAGAACGACGGCAACCGCCTCGGCAAGCCGACGCGGATCTGGTCGCAGCGGCTGGCGCCGGACGGCCTTTCGATGGTGGGCGAGCCGGTTGCTCTCCTCGTCAACGACCGGCCGTGGGAGGCGCATGTGATCGAAGCCTCTTCGATGGTGCGCACGCCCGACGGCATCACCCTCTTCTACTCGGCAAACCATTATGGGTGGGAAACCCACCAGCGCCTGTCGCCTTATTCGATGGGCTATGCAATGTGCCGGACGCCGCTGGGGCCTTGCACCGATGCACCCGAGAACCCGATCCTCTACAGCTATAACGATCGCGAAGCCGGCTGCCTCAGCGGCCCGGGACACCAGGCGGTCTTCCGCGCCCGGGGCGGCACCTTCCTTGCCTTTCATGCCTGGGCCGCCACCAGCGGCTGCCGCAAGGCGGACAACAAACGCTACCTCTATATCGCTCCCCTGGGCTGGGAGAATGGCAAGCCCGTGATCGCGCCGAGCCTGCGGCCTGCGGGCGACTAGGAGAGCGCGGCGCGCGCCTTCCGCTGATATCCCTACCTGGATCGCCTGGAGCGTGCTGCCGCCGTTCGGCGGGCCGCCGAGCGCACGCCGGTCTCAATATTCCCGCCAAAATAAGGGCGGCCAAATGGCCGCCCTCGATGGTGGAGTTGCGGATCCGTCAGAAGCGGAAGCGAACGCCGCCCGAAAGCACCGACTCCTCGTAACGGACGATCATCGGGAAGATTTCCGGGTCGCTCGGCACCCCGCCGGGATAATTGACCCGCACGATGTCCGACTTGAACGGATCGCCAAGGATGTTCGTCCAGTCGAAGAATACGGTGAAATTGTCATTGACCGCGTAGCTGCTCGACCAATCCAGCCTCGACACCGGATTGCCGCGGCCCTGGAGCGTGAAGAAGTTGTCGCGTTCGGCACGATCCGCTTCGGGGAAGGCGCTGCGGTGGTTGTAGGCGAGCCGGGCCGTGAGGCCGCCGCGTTCATACATGCCGACCAGATTGTACGTCCATTTGGAAACGTCCGAAATACGCGCGCGGAGCTCCGTGTGGTTCGGATGGTTCTCAGGGAAGAACAGGAAGTCGGCCTTGGCGTCGATATAGGTCACGTTCGCCTGCGCGCCGAAGCCGCTCATCCACCCTGGCAGGAAGTCGAAGAAGCTGCTGAATTGAGCTTCGAACCCCTGAATTTTGGCGTTGCGCGTATTGACCGGCCCGGTGATCACCAGCGGCAGGCCCGTCTCGGGATCCGGCTCCGGAAATTCGAAGGCTCGGTTGGCGATGAACCCTTCCATGTCGCGGCGGAAGAGCCCCACCGCCGCAAAACCCGACCGCGAGAAGTAATATTCGAGGCTCGCGTCATAATTGTTCGAAAGGAGCGGCTCCAGGAACGGGTTGCCGCCGCTGCCGGTGCGGACGCAGTCGGTCGGACTGCCGGGAGTGCATATCGGCGGCGGCGAAAGCCGGAGCGCCGGGTTGAGCTGCTGGAACGTCGGACGGGTACGGGTTTGAGTGGCCGCCAGGCGCAATTGCCATTCCGGCGAGAAGCCGAAGCGGACATTCGCGTTCGGCAGCCAGTCGGTATAGTCGTTCTGGAAGTCGATCGGCTGAGGCCCCGCCGTCGTGAACATCGTACCCTGTACGTCTTCCTTGGTCTTGACTGCGCGGAGCCCGACCGAGCCGTCGATGGTCGTCGCGCCCGTGAGGAACTCGTAGTTCAGCTGCGCGTAGCCAGCGTAGGACTTTTCGTTGATGTCGAACGTCCGTCCGGGATCAATCGGGGGTCCTTCGAGCGAGCCGGCTCCGGTGCGGTCGATGTTGAACTGACGCAGCGCCGTCAGGTTGCTCCACACGCTGTCGAAGGTGGGCGCCAGCCAGGACATCGGGAACGGCTTGTTCTTGTCGCCCCGGAAGCCGATCGGAGCCATTCGATAATCGAGCGGCACCGCAGTGATCGGTATGCCCTGGTTGGCCAGGTTCCAGTAGAAGGCTCCGGCGTCGGCCGAAGCGTCGCGATTGACGAAGCGCGCGCCCCATTGGATCCTCGGCACAAAGTCGAGTCCCGCCGGCTCATATTCGAAGTCGAGGCGGGCCTGCCAATCGTCGCCCGCCGCCGTCAGATGATCTTCGAAGAAGCCGCGATAATTGTAGATGGCGGGATTGGACGGATCGATGCCGCGAACCTGAAAGGTCGGACCGGAACCGCCGACGGCGCCGGTGAACCAATCCACGGAATAATTCTTGGTGTTGATCTCGTAGTCGACGCTTTCGGTCCGCAGATCGAACGTGCTGTCGGTGCGGGCGATGTCGCCGGTGATCAGAAGCGGTCCGGCATCATACCGTCCGCCGACGGCGAACTGGTAGGTGTTCGTGTCGCGCTTGGTCGCGCCCTGGAAGCCCCAGGTGTGATTGCCGCCACAGCAGGCAGTTGGGTTGTTGACCGTCCCGCTGACGATCTGATTGCCCTCGCGGACGATGTTCTCGTAAGAAGCGCCGCCCCAGAGCGGTTGCGCCCACATGCGGTCGGTCGAACGCTCACGATAACCCTGCCAGAGGCCTTCTGCGTAAAGTTCGAGGTCGGGCGACGGGCGCCACTGAAGCGCGCCGTTGATCGACGGGCGCCAGCGCTCGGCCTCGTTATAACGGATTTCCGGCCAGTCGGGCGACCGGCCGCCGGCAAGATCGGCGATGAAGAAGCCGTGCCGCCGGATGGAGTCGCGGTAATGGAGGCGCGTGTAGGAGAAGTTGATCAGGGCGCCGAATTCGCCGGCGCCTGTGTTCCAGCGATTGCTGACCAGCAACTGCGCATTGGGCTCGAAATCCTTCGACTGGTTCGGGTAGACGCCCCAGACCGAACCTGCGAGCTCGAACCCGCTGAAGTCGAACGGCCGGCGCGAACGCACATTGATCAGGCCGGCGATGCCGGGCTCCACGAGATTGGCGGTCGACGTCTTGAAAGCCTCGATCGCGCTGATCCCGCCCGCTGGAAAATCCTGAAGCGCGACCGACCGGGTTTCCGCGGTGAAGATCTCGCGGCCGTTGTACGTCGTCGTGTAATTGAACCGATCAAGACCGCGCAGGAGGACGCGGCTTGCCTCGCCGCCGGAGCGCTCCACCTGAATACCCGGAATGCGTGCCGCCGTATCGGACACGGCGACATCCGGCAGCTTGCCGATGTCCTCGGCCACGATCGCGTCGACGATCTGCTCTGAATTGCGCTTGATATTCTGTGCAGACTGGAGGCTGCGGCGAAGGCCGGTGACCACGATCACATCCTCGCCCTCGACCGCATCGTCGGTCTGAGGCGAACCGGCCTCGGGATCGGCGGGAGATTCCTGCGCCTGGACGGTCGGGTCCGGTGGGGTCACAGGATCGGTCTGGGCCCAGGCAGGCGATGCGGTAAGTGCGAGGATCGCGGTCGACGCGGAACTCAGAACGAGAGTTTTCAGGCGCATATGAGCCTCCCCCTATGGCTGCAGCCGCCCTCTTCATGGGGCATTCCGCATTTGTATATCTGGCGCCCTTCGCAACTGGCAAGCCAATTGTAATATTTATAGGCGGTTGTGTCGGGGATGTGACCGCAGCGCCTCTATCGGCCTGTTGCATTTACGGCGCCAAAGAACTGGAGTCGGCCCCATATGGGAGTGAGGACGCCGCTCACGTCCGCATGCGGAGCGTTCCTGCCGCGATCCTGGCGCCAGCCCGGGCAGTTGTCGGCACTGCATCTATTCTCGCTCCAGCGCGAGGAGGGCGAAGGTGGCTAGCCAGTGTTCGCCCATATAGTCGCCGCTTATGCGCGATAAGCTCACGTCGAGATGCGCAGCGGCCGCGGCGTCGGCGATCGCTTCCAGTCCGCAGGCGTCGGCTATCGCCCGCCAGCACCAGGCGCGGCTCAGGTTGAAGCCGTCGAGATGTGCGATCTTGCCGTCCGAGCGATCCGCGACATGGGCAGGGGTGAACAGGGTCGCCGGCTCGCCTTTCCGAAGCCGCGGAAGAAAGCCCTCGAACCAGCCGGCGAACGCCGCCGCGCCGAGCACCCGCCGCATGCACAAGGCCTCAATCAGCGCCGGCGACAGAAATTCGTCGCCGCTCGGCTCCCATGCCTGGCAGTCGCGATCGTTCCCATAATAATCGACGGCTCGGACGCGGATGAGCTCCGCCAGCGCGGGATCGTTTTCCTCGGCCCATTCGAGCGCCAGGACCAGCGCGAATGCGGTGTTGTAATGGGTGCCGACCCGGATCGGATAGGTGAGCTTCGGCAGGTAGGAGGAGAAGCGGCCGGCAAAGGCGCGCGCCAGAGGCTCGAGCACAGGCGCTTCCAAGTGCAGCGCCAGCAGCCATGCCCAGCCATAGGGGCGTTCGAAACCTCCCGAATAGGGTCGGTCGAGATAGGCGAGCTCGCCCGCCACCTTCTCTTCGGTGAGCATCTCCTCCGCCAGGGCATCGATGCTCGGCGCGGCCGGCAGGCCGGGGAACAGCCGCCTCAGCCGAAGCAGGAGCCAATAGCCATGCACGCAGCTGTGCCAATCGAAGCTGCCATAGAAGATCGGGTGCAGCTCACGGGGCGACAGAACATCCTCCGGCCCATCCATCACATGATCGAGCTTGTGCGGATATTCCTTGCGGACATGGCCGAGCGCGATCTCGGCAAAACGCTGCGCGACTTCCGGGGTAAGCTCGTGCCGCATCAGAAGGCCAGCCAGTAGATCAGAAGGATATTGGCCAGGAGGAGCGGCAGCGCGGTTCCGATCTGGGCCTTGATCACTCCGTTTCGATCCTTGAGCTCCAGCAGCGCCGCCGGCACAATGTTGAAGTTGGCTGCCATGGGCGTCATCAGAGTTCCGCAAAAGCCGGCGAGCATACCGATCGCTCCCACTATGGCCGCGTTCCCGTCATAGCCCTGGATGAGCAGCGGAACGCCGATCGCCGCCGCCATGACCGGGAAGGCCGCAAAGGCGTTGCCCATGATCATCGTGAAGAGCGCCATGCCTAACCCGAACACAGCCACGGTGAGGAACACGCTGCCTTCCGGAATGACCGAGCGCGTAATATCGCCGATCACCGTTCCTACGCCTGCTGCGGCGAAGAGAACACCCAGGGCGGCGAGCATCTGCGGCAGCACCGCCGCCCATCCGATCGCATCGATCAGCCGGCGCCCCTCCTGAAGAGGAGCGACCGCCGGCGGCTTCAGCCACGCAAAGATCACGGCCAACGCGAGCAGCACGCCGAGACCCAGGAGAATGTAGGTCTCGCGCTTCTCTTCGAACAGGCCGGACTCCCTCAGCGGCGTGTAGCTGTAGAGCAAAGTGCCGATCAGCGCCGTCAAAGGGATGATCAGTGCCGGAAGGAAGAGGCGATTCCCGAGCTTTCCTGACCAGTTCCTTCGCTCATCGTCGCTGGTGGTGGGCGGGGCGCTCCGACCGATGAAGCCGAAACCCGCCAGTACGGCGAGCCCCAGCACGAGCACCCCATTGCCGAAGTCGCCAAGATAGTCCCCGCCCAGCAGGCTCAGCGCCATCAATCCCCAGAAAGCCGCATTGCCGAGGCGCTTCCTGTTGGAACGGTCCAGTGCGCTGAGCAGCGCGAAAGCGGCAAACATCAGCCCCGCTATGACGTATAGCCAGTGGATGGTGATCACGTCCGCCGCCCCCTTCCGAGCTTGCGGTCCAGCAGAAGCAGCCGGCTGCCGTGAATGACGAAGGCTACGATCGCTGTGGGAATAGCCCAGACCGCCAGCTCAAGCGGGGCGAGGTTATAGCCGTAAGTGGCCAGCGTCTGCTGGATCAGGACGATCGAGCCGATCGCAAAGAAGATGTCCTCACCGAAGAAGAGGCCGACATTGTCCGTGGCGGCCGAATAGCTTTTGACTTTCTCTGCCGTGTCCTCGTCCAACTCCCCATGCTGCTTTTCCGCGGCCGCGAGGGCCATCGGGGCGACCAGCGGACGCACCGTCTGCGGATGCCCGGCGGTCGAGTGCAGCCCGACCGCAGCGGTGACCTGGCGGTAGAGTAGATAGAGGATGAGGAGCCGCCCGACGGTCGCGTTCCGCAGGCCGGTGATGACCGCCGCCGCCCGCTGCTGAAGCCCGAAACGCTCGAGAAGGCCGATAACCGGGAGCACAATCCAGACGATCGCGATGATGCGGTTATCGTTGAAAGCCTTGCCGAAGGTGGAGATCACTTCGACAAGCTCCATCCCCGCGATCAGACCGGTCACGATGGCGGCGGCGGTGACCACCAGCATCGGATTGAGCCGCAGCGCAAATCCGACGACGACGATCAATATGCCGAGGAGAACGAGATAGTTCATGGCGCTCCGAAGCCTCCGCCGCCCGGCGTCTCGATGGCGAACATATCGCCGGGCGCCATGTCCGAGGACGCGGTAGCCCCGAGCGTCTCGACCGTTCCGTCGCCCCGGACGATTTGGTTCACGCCCGGCTTCGCAGCCTCGCCGCCGGCAAGGCCGGCGGGCGGGACCTCGCGGCGGTTGGAGAGAATGCCGGCGCGCATCCGCTCGCGGAAGCGGATGTGCCGCTCGACTCCGTCGCCGCCCTTGTGCCGGCCCGCACCGCCCGAGCCGCGGCGGATGGCGAAGCGCTCCAGCAGCACCGGGAAGCGGGTCTCCAATATTTCGGGATCGGTGAGGCGGCTGTTGGTCATGTGGGTCTGGACCGCGCTCGCTCCGTCGAAATCCGGCCCGGCGCCCGCGCCGCCCGCGATCGTTTCATAATATTGATAGCGGTCATTGCCGAAGGTGAAATTGTTCATCGTTCCCTGGCTCGGTGCGAGCGCGTTGCAGGCAGCGAACAAAGCATCGGTGATCACCTGGCTGGTCTCTACATTCCCGGCGACGACCGCAGCCGGATAGCGGGGATTCAGCATCGATCCTTCGGGCACTTTCAAGGTGATCGGCCGCAGGCAGCCGTCGTTCATCGGGATGGCATCATCCACCAGCGTTCGGAACACATAAAGCGTGGCCGCCCTGGCGATCGAATAAGGCGCATTGAAATTGTTCGGCTGCTGCGCGCTGGTGCCGGAAAAGTCGATTACAGCCGAACGGCTTTGGCGGTCGACGGTGACGCTCACCGAAACCTCGGCGCCATTGTCCATGGCATAGGTGAAGCGGCCGTCGCTGAGGCTGCCTATCAGCCGCCGCACCGCTTCCTCGGCATTGGCCATGACATGGTCCATATAGGCGTCGATCACTTCGCGCCCATATTCGCGTGCGACGCGGCGCAGCTCGTTGGCGCCGCGGGTGCAGGCGGCGACCTGCGCCTTGAGATCGGCGATGTTCCGGTCGGGATCGCGCGCCGGCCAGTCGCCCGCCGCGAGCAGTGCACGCATCTCGCCCTCGCAGAAGCGGCCGGCATCGACCAGCAGCGCATTATCGATCAGCACGCCTTCTTCCTGCACCGTCCTGCTGCCGGGGGGCATCGAACCCGGAGCGATGCCGCCGACGTCCGCATGGTGCCCCCGCGCGGCGACATACCAAGCAGGAGCCTCGTCCCCTTCGACGAACACCGGCATGATCACCGTTATGTCGGGCAGGTGCGTGCCGCCGCGATAAGGCGCGTTGAGAACATAGGCATCGCCAGGTTTCATGCCGCGCCCGTCGCGCCTGTCTCCGCGCGCTTCGATTATCGTACGGATGCTATCACCCATCGACCCGAGGTGCACCGGGATGTGCGGCGCGTTGGCAATCAGACAACCCTTCCGATCGAAGACTGCGCAGGAGAAGTCGAGCCGCTCCTTGATATTGACCGAGGAAGCGGTGTTCTGGAGCGCGACCCCCATCTCCTCGGCAATAGCCATGAAGAGGTTGCCCATGATCTCGAGCATCACCGGATCGGCTTGGGTGCCAACCGCAAAGGCCGGGGGGCGGGGCTCGGCGCGGCTGAGGATGAGATTGCCGATCGGATCGACTTCGGCTCGCCAGCCGGGCTCAACCACCGTCGTGGCGGAGGGATCGATGATGAGGGCGGGGCCTTCGATCCGCTCGCCGGCACGGAGCCTCAGCCTGTCGAAAAGCCCCTCCTCCAGCCGTGCCTCGCTTTCGAGCGGCTTGAACTCGGCCAGATCATGATCGCCGGCGCTGACGGCTTCGGCAATCAGCGTTTCGGCAATGACCGGAGTGCCTTCCGCGACAAAGCCGAAGCGGCTCTTATGCAGTGCCTCGAACCCGGCGCGCATCGCCGCCGGCGGTGCAACCGCGACCTCGAGGGTAGTGTCGCTGCCCTCATAGCGGAGGGCGGCGCGGAGACGATGACCGAGGGGACCTTCAACACCCTGCGCGCGAAGCGAAGCCTCGGCATCGGAAACAATCTCATCGAGCAAGGCACCGAACCCTTCGCCGAGCGGCCCGGCAAAGGTGCGCTGACGAAGCTCGGTCATGTCCGCCAAGGCCATCCCGTAAGCGGAGAGCACTCCGGCCAGCGGGTGGACCATCACCTTTTCCATGCCCAGCGCGTCGGCGACCAGGCAGGCATGCTGCCCGCCCGCGCCGCCGAAGCATTGCAGCGCATAGCGGGTCACGTCATGGCCTCGCGCAATCGATATCTGCTTTATGGCATTGGCCATATTTTCCACGGCGATGCGGACGAAACCTTCCGCCACCTCACGCGGCGAGAGGCCGGCCTGTTCTCCAATGGCGCCGCAGAGCGCGTGAGAGGCTGCGGCATCGATGGGCTCATCACCATCAGGACCGAAAACGGAAGGGAAATGCTCGGGCCGGATCTTGCCCAGCACCACGTTGCAGTCGGTCACCGTCAGAGGGCCGCCGCGCCGATAGCAGGCGGGGCCCGGCACGGCGCCTGCGGAATCCGGGCCCACCCGGAAGCGCGACCCGTCGAAATGGCAGATAGAGCCGCCGCCAGCGGCGACCGTATGGATCTCCAGCATCGGCGCCCGAACGCGGACACCCGCGACCATGCTTTCGCTGGTCCTCTCATAGCTTCCGGCAAAGTGGGAGACATCGGTCGAGGTGCCGCCCATGTCGAAGCCGATCACCTTGTCGAGTCCGGCCTGCTCCGCAGTCTTCGCCATGCCGACTATGCCGCCCGCCGGTCCCGACAGGATCGCGTCCTTGCCCTGAAAGGCGGAGGCATCGGTAAGGCCGCCGCTCGACTGCATGAAGAACAGGCGCGCCTCGCCGCCCAACGCGCCGACGACCCGGTCCACATAGCGGCGCAGCACAGGCGAGAGATAGGCATCGACGACGCTGGTATCGCCGCGGCCGACCAGCTTGATCAGGGGCCCCACACGGTGGCTGGCCGATATCTGCTTGAACCCGATCTCCCGCGCCATTTCCTCCAGCGCCGCCTCGTGCGCGGTCCAGCGCCAGCCGTGCATGAGTACGATAGCTATTGCTCGGAAGCCCTCGTCATAGACGGTCTGGAGACCTGCCCTCGCTTTTCCCAGGTCAAGGGGGCGGAGCGTCTCGCCTTCCGCGCTCATCCGCTCGTCTATTTCGACCACATGATCGTAGAGCGGCTCCGGAAGCAGGATATTCCGCGCGAAGATGTGGGGCCGCGACTGATAGCCGATACGCAGCGCATCGCCGAAGCCGCGCGTGATGGCGAGCGCCACCGGCTCGCCCTTCCGCTCCAAAAGCGCGTTGGTGGCGACGGTGGTGCCCATCTTCACCGTTCCCAGCGGAGCATCGCCATATTCCGCCATGACCGCCCGGATGCCGGCGACCGCCGCATCCTCATATTGCTCCGGATTGTCCGAAAGGAGCTTCCTGACGATCAGCTCGCCCGATGGCGAGCGCGCCACCACATCGGTGAACGTGCCGCCCCGATCGATGGAAAAAGACCAGCCTTTGGTCGTGGCGGCGGCACCCATCATTTTCACCCCTGGAACAGGCAAGCCCTATCCGGCGGCGGCGTGCCTGTCACCTGTCGTGCCGGAAGCAGCATGGAAGCGTAGCGTTCATACTCGCCCCGGGATTGAATGCGGAAAGCGACTGTAGCGGTTGACCTTGGCTCCCCCATCATGGAAGGTGCCGGAGGCGATAGGAGAACTCCCGGTGGCTGCAGTCGAGCTGATAGGGGTCAGCAAGCGCTTCGGCGATACGGTCGTTCTGGAGCCCACGCAGCTCAAGATTGAGGACGGTGAGTTCGTCGTGCTGGTCGGCCCTTCCGGCTCGGGCAAATCCACTCTGCTTCGGCTGATCGCGGGCCTCGAAGAAGTGTCGGAGGGCCGCGTCGAGATTGGCGGAGCCGACGTGACGGACCGCGGCCCAAGCGATCGCGGCATCGCGATGGTGTTCCAGTCCTACGCGCTCTACCCGCACCTCAGCGTCTACGAGAATATGGCCTTCGCCCTGCGGCTCGCGAAGCTCGACAAGGCCAGGATCGACGCGCAGGTCCGGGCCGCCGCCGAAATCCTCAACATCGCTTCCTTGCTGGAACGGAAGCCGCGCCAACTTTCGGGCGGCCAGCGGCAGCGTGTGGCGATCGGTCGGGCGATCGTGCGCCAGCCCGAGGTGTTCCTGTTCGACGAACCTTTGTCGAACCTCGACGCTGCGTTGCGAGTCAGCATGCGCTACGAGTTCGCGCGGCTGCACGAACAGCTCAAGACCACCATGATCTACGTCACCCACGATCAGGTGGAGGCGATGACGCTCGCCGACAGGATTGTCGTGCTGTCGGAGGGACGGATCGAACAGGTCGGAACGCCGCTCGATCTGTACGAACGCCCCGACAATCTATTCGTCGCCGGCTTCATAGGTTCCCCCCGCATCAACCTGCTGCCGGTCGAGATTCTGGAAGGGAGCGCCTCGGAAGCCGTTGTGCGGCTGCCCACCGGCGACACGTTTCGCGCTGCCGTCGATGCCTCTGAGGCAAAAGCGGGCGACCGTGCCACGCTCGGCTTGCGGCCGGAGCAGCTGATGCTGGGCGGCGAGGACAACGGCTTTGCCGCCCATGTGAAGTTCGTGGAAGAGCTTGGAGTGCTGACTTTCGCCTATCTCGACCTGCCTGGCCACGAGGAGGCGATTACGGTCCAGCTGCCGGGAAGCACGCGGCTCAAGGCGGGGCATTCGGTGCGGCTGAGCGCGGCTCCAGGCACCGCCTATCTGTTCGACAGCGGCGGCCGCGCCTTCCCCCGCTTGACCTCATCGGAGCAGCCGGAAAGGCTGGCGGCGTCCTAGCCTTTGACGCTGCCGGCCATAAGCCCGCTGAGATAATAACGCTGCAGGACCAGGAAAACGACCAGGACCGGGAGGGTCGTCACGACCGATCCCGCCATCATCAGCTCATTGTCCTGCACATGCTCTCGGGAGAGAGCGGCGAGCGCCACCGGCAGCGTATAGAGGTCCTGGTCCGACAGAATGATCAGCGGCCAGATGAAGTCGTTCCAGCTGCCCAGGAACACGAAGAGGGCGAGCGTGACGATCACCGGCTGCAGCGTCGGAAGGATGAGCCGGCGGAATATCTGCCACTCCGAGGCGCCGTCGACGCGGCCGGCCTCGATCATCTCGTCCGGCACCGAAAGCGCATATTGCCGGACCAGGAAGATGCCGAAGATGCCGGCGAGCCACGGCACCAGGGCTCCGGCATAGGTGTTCACCAGGCCCATATATTTAAGCATCAGGAACAGCGGCAGCATGCCGATCTGCCCGGGTATCACCAAGGCGCCGACTAGCGCCTGGAAGGTCCGCTCGCGGCCCTTGAAGCGAAGCTTGGCGAAGGCATAGCCGGCGGGCAGAGTGAACAGCAGCGCCAGCACCGTCGCAGCCGCGGCAAGGAAGGCGCTGTTGAGAAGATAACGGCCGACGCCATAGTCGAAGAACAGCACCCGGTAATGTTCAAGCGTCGGCTGGTCGGGAAGGATGGGCGGCGGGAAGGCGGCCGCCTCGCCGGTTGACATCAGCGACACGGCGATCATCCAGACCAGCGGCGCGAGCACGAGCAGCGCCACCAGCGCGGCCGCGACATTCAGCAGAAGCGCCGCCGGCCGAAATCGCCTCCGCGCGAGGCTCATGCGGTTTCTCTCCTTCGCGAAAACCACAACTGGATCATCGTCAGGATGAAGATGAGAACGAACAGGATGACGGCGACCGCGGAAGCGGTGCCGAGGTTCCACCATTTGAAGCCTTCTTCGAACATGAAGTAGAGGACGGTGACCGTGCTTTGCGCGGGGCCGCCTTGGGTCATCACATAGGGCTCGGCGAACAACTGGAAGAAGCCCGCGACGCTGAGGATGCTGACGAGCAGGAGCGTAGGCCCGATCGCCGGCAGCGTGACGTGGCGGAAGCGGGCCCACCAGCCGGCGCCGTCGATCCTGGCGGCTTCGTAAAGGTCTTCGGACGTCGTCTGCAGCGCGGCAAGGAAGATGATCATATTGTAGCCGAACGTCTTCCAGACGACGAAGAGGAGAATGGCGGGAAGCGATGCGCGCGGATCGCCGAGCCAGTCGACCGGCTCCACTCCGAGCTCGCCGAGGCCGTAGTTGATGAGGCCGTAGCGCGTGTGGAGAAGATACCGCCAGACCACGGCCGTGGCGACCAGGGTGGTGACGAACGGAGCGAAGAAGGCGAGCCGCCATAGCGGCTTCCAGCGCAGCATCCGGCTGTTGAGGAGCAATGCGGCGGCGAGCGAGGTCACGACGGTGAGAGGGACCCCGAGCAGCACGAACCACATCGTGTTCCCCATGGCCTTCCAGAATAAGGGCCGTTCGACAAGCGCTGCATAATTGTCGAGGCCGACGAAACGCAGGTTGCGGATGTCCGACAGCGCGTAGATGTCGAAATCGGTGAAGCTCAGGAGCAGGGCTGCGAATGTTGGCAGCGCGAAGAAGAAGCCGATCGCCAGCAAGGCGGGCGCGACGAAGCTCCAGGCGCTGCGTTCCCGCCGCGTCATATCGCGCGGCCCTTTTCGAGCATCCAGCGCCGCTTCTCCAGCATGCGGTCTGCCCGCTGGTCGATCTCGGCGGCGGCCCCGTCGACGGTGAATTCGCCCCGCACCATGCGCTCGGCGACGACCTGCATCTCGGTCACGATCCGCTCCCATTCGGGGACTTTCGGAACCGCCTCGGCGCGCTCAAGCTGACGCCCCAGCGTCTGGACATGCGGATCTCCAGCGAGTGCCGGCGCCGACCAGGCCGACCTTCGCGCCGGAAGATTGCCGGTCAGCAGCTGAAACTCCGCCTGCACGGCCGGCTGGGACAGATATTGGATGAGCCGCCAGGCCTTTTCGGGGTCGCGGGCCGACTTGAAGACGACGAGGCTGGAGCCCCCGGGCGCGCTCGCTCCGGGACCATTCGGCCCAGGCATTCCCGCCGTCATCCAGCGGGGCTGGAACTCCGCGGGCAAACGGCTCTTCATGTCGCCGATGGTCCACGGCCCGGAGATGAAGACGCTGAAGAAACCGCGTGCGAACTCGTTCCAGATATTGGATATCTGCGAGGCGGTGGCGACCGGCGCGAGCCGTTCGTCGAAAAGCGATTTGTAGAAGGCCAGCGCGGACTTGAATCCGGGGCTGGAGAAATTGCCGCGCGAGCCCTGATCCCGGAGCAGCGGCTCCTCCTGCTGCAGGCCGAAGGTGAGCAACTGCTCGAATTCGTTGAGAGGCAGCAGGATCGCGTAATTGTCCGGGCCGGCCACCCGCTTCACTTCGTGCAGCGCCGCTTTCCATTGCTCCCAGCGAAGGGGTGGCAAGTCATGCCCCGCTTCGCGGAACAGGTCGCGCCGGTAGAATTGTACGCGGGTGTCGACATACCAGGGGATGCCGTAGATCGTGTCGCCGATCCGGTTGGTGTCGAGCACGGCCTCGAACTGGTCCTGAAGGAGGTTGTGCCGGCTTTGCGGAAGCGGCGCCAGCGCGCCGATGGCGGCGAGTTCGGCCAGCCATGTATTGCCGATCTGGCTGACGTCGGGGAGCGAATCTCCGGCATAGGCGGTGAGCAGCTTTTCGTGCGCGGCCGTCCAGGGCAGCGGCTGGATATCGACTCTAGCGCCGGGTGTCGCGCGCTCGAAGGCGGGCATCAGCTTCGGAACGTTGGTGCCTTCATTGCCCATCGCCCAGAAGCTGATGGCGCCGTCGGACCTTCCGCGCGAGCAACCCGATGTCGCCAGCGCGAACGGCACCGCCGCACCAAACGCCAATGCGTCGCGCCGGCTCATGCCGTGCAAGAACGAGCGCGCTCCTTTCAACTCGGCCGTCCCAACCAGCCTCCGGTGAAGCCCGCCCGGTCGAGCCCGCGGCGGATATGAGCATTGGAGCGCATCACGTCCCAAATGAGGCCGCTGCGGTGGTTCTCGATCATGGCAAGGATGGGACCCTGGTCGATGCCCAGATAGTCGCCGTTGTACCAGCCGCGCCCGGCGACGTGACGGCCATGCTTCAGCGGCACGGTCGGAGGAATGCTGAGGTTGAGCGAATCGAGGAAGCCATATTCCTGGTACAGATGCGCCCCATGGTCCTCGCGCATCGCCATCAGCGTGTCGATGCACAGCTTGGGCGCGAAGGGCACCGATCCGCCCACTGCTGTGGGGGCGATGGTGCCGTCGTCGAAATCGCCCGGGCCGCGCGCGGAATAGGTGCGGAACGTGCGTGTCCGTCCGTCGACTTCCACCGTCACGTCGGCGGGTCCGTCGCAGGCGGTAAGGCCCCACAGACGCGGGCCGTAGCCCTTCCACTCCATCGGGTTGCGCAGGGCATAGGCATGCTGCGCGATCGTCGCGCGGCGGCTGTTCTCGAAATAGTCGAGCCCCTTCTCGCGCATGAAAGCGTCCTGGATACCGCGGAAGTCGACCCAGATATGGCTGTACTGATGGCCGAACAGCGGGCCGAAGCGGACCAGCTGCTGGCCCTCCTCCACGGTCCAGTGGCGGGGGAGCCCGGCCGCCCAGGCCTGCCAGCTTTCCGGCCCCAGTGAGTAGGTGGGCGACCCCAGCGCCAGGATATAGACCAGCATCGCCTCGCTATAGGCGATCCAGTCGTAAGGAAGATGGCCCTCCTCGGGATTCCAGCCGAGCGCCACCGTCGGCGCGCGCGCCTGGCTCCAGCGCCAGTCGACTCGTGCATAGATGCGGTCTGCGAGTTCCCTGATCTCCGCTTCTGCGGGGCGATCGAAATAGCCCTGGGCGAAGAGGATGCCTCCGAGCAGGAGCGCCGTGTCTACCGTGGACAGCTCGGTTTTCTCGAAGCGCCTGCCGCGTTCCATGTCGACGAAATGATAGAAGAAGCCCTTGTACCCGGTCATTCCGGCCGGCGCGTCGCCCTGCGGCGCGGCGGCAAGGAAGCGAAGGGTGGCCAGCGTTCGCGCCGCCGCCGCGTCACGGCCGATGAAGCCCCGCTGGACGCCGATCGGGTAGGCAGTAAGCGCGAAGCCCACTGCCGCCATGCTGGCGAAGGAAGGTGTTGGGAAACGGTCGCGCGCCATCCCGTTTTCAGGGTTGGTAGTTTCCCAGAAGAAGCGGAACGCCCGCCGCTGGACGTCGTCCAGGAAGGCGTTTTCGGCGGCCGATCCCGCCGCGGCGCCTGGTGGGCGATAGGGTGTGCACCCGATCCCTAGCCCCGCAAGGCCGAGCAGGCTGGTCCTAAGGAAGGCGCGGCGGGATGTCACAGGCAAGTCTTTCGAGTTCATGCCGGTCCGGCGCGTCCGCGGGCTCGCCGGACCGGTGCAGGTCAGAAGCGGAGCGAGGCGCCGAACTGGAACGAGCGCGGCGGGCCCGCCAGGCTGTTGGGGTTGCGGAACACCAACGTATCGCCAGGTCCGAAGAAGTCGTCACCGCCCGCGAAATTGTCTTCGTTGGTGAGGTTGAACACTTCGGCGGACAAAGTCAGCTCCGGCCCGTTGAACAGCCGGATCGCCTTCTGCAGCCTGAGGTCGATCTGGAGCGTGTCGTCGGTCTGGAGGAAATGGCCCAGCCGGATGCGTCCCGGCTGGAATCCTTGCGTTGCGTCCACCACGAAATAGGGGACCCCGGACGTATAATTGGCAAGGCCCGAGAAGCGGAAGCCCCACGGCAGATCGGCAATCCAGTTCGCGACCAGCCGATGATCCTGGTCGCCCGCGTTCGGCCAGAACTCGGCTTCGGCGACATTGGGATAGTCGAAGTTGAACTCCGTCCCGCGTCCTTTGGAATCGGCGTGCGTATAGGCGATGCCGAAGCCCCAACCCGACGCGCGCGTATAGGGCTTGTCGAGCGACAGATAGATGGCATTGTAGCGCGTCTGGCGCGTGTTGAACGCGGCAACGATGTTCCCGTAGCCGTTGATGAGCGGGATATAATCGTAGAAGCCGGCCGCGTTGGTGGTTTCGGTGCGATTCAGCGGCGCATAGGCGATCTGGTCGCGCCCGAGGATGCGGCTGTAGCTCAGCGATCCCTGGATTATGCCGAGGCGCTGGCGAATGCCGACGCTGAACTGATCGGTATAGGGGGTCTCCAGATCGTTCGGCAGGACCCGCAGCTCGCCCGTGCCCGGTGAGGTCGGATCGGCGGCGAGGCTTGCCAGCAGCGCCGAGAAACCCGCCGGCGTCAGATATTCCGGGCGGAACTGGATGGTTTGCCGCCCGTCGCGCGGCTGGCCGTTGCTCGAGAAGAGCAGCTCGCCCACGCGATATTGCTGGAACAGCGACTCTTCGGCGGCATTGCGGAAAAGGGCACGGTCATAATAGCGGCCATAGCCGCCGAACAGCACCGTCCGCTGGTCGCCCCTGAAGTCGTAGGAGAAGCCGAGCCGCGGAGCGAAATTGTCCATGTCCATGTCGCGGTCGCCGGTAGCGATGTAATCCTCGATGTCGAAGAAGCTCGGTGCGCGGGGATCGTTGCCGAAGGCGATCAGCGCCTGACGCGCCCGATCAGAGGCGACGAAGTCGCGATTGTTGAAGTTGGTGTCGAGATCCCAGCGCAGGCCGAGATTGAGCGTGAGATGCTGGTTCACCTCCCAATCGTCCTGGGCGAACAGGCCGACCTGCGTCGTCTTGGCCTCGATCTCAGGGTCGCCGCCGCCGAACCTGACGAGGGCGGGGAAGCTGAAGTTTAGCCCCCGCCCCGGATCGTTGATGAATTCGAACTGCGGATTGGCGTTCGGCCCGGTTCCGCCCACTCGGTAGTTCTGAAACGACAGGCGGCCGCCGAGCTTGACCAGGTGGCTTCCCATCCATTCAAGTTCGGTGAGGCTGAAATTGTTGCGGAAGGTGAAGCCCTCCTGGAGCACTTCTTGGAACTGGGGACGCCCGCCGACGCTGATCACGCCCTGATAGATGCGCCCGAAGCCGGCTTCGCCGAGCGCCCCGAACTGCAGGTCCGCCCGAAGATAATCGAACGAGGCTTCGTTCAGGAATCCGTTGCCGGTCCAGTCCCACTTCACGCGGCCGGTGTAGACGTCGTTGTCGACGCTCTCGCCGCGTTCGCGCGATTCCGCGCCTCCAAAGCCGCGCAGGTCGGTTTCCTTGCGGATGCTGCCGCTCGTTTCGACGAGGTGATTGTCGGCGGCCTGCCAGGTAAGCTTGCCGAAGCCGAGATGCTCTCGGAACGGGCTTACGAAGGTGCCGCGGAACGGGTCGAGCGCGAACGGCACCTGCGCCTGGAGGGCAGGCGATCCGCCCGGCACCACGGTAGCGCTGCGATCCTGCAAATTCGCTTCGTAGCTCCCGAAGAAGAACAGGCTGTTGGGAACGATTGGTCCACCCAATGCTCCGCCGAATTGGGTTCGGGTCAGTTCGGGTTCCTGTCCCCGCTGCCGCCGAACCAGCTCGTCCCTGTCGATCAGCGACTCGTCCTGATA